>JADKKC010000002.1 GCA_016720685.1 Zoogloea sp. | reverse complement strand
GCGCTGGGCGGTGGCTTGATCGGCGTCGCGCTGACTTTTCCGGTGGCAGCCGCCTTTGCGGCAAGGATGGGCACGCTGTTTCCGGTGTTCAACGTGTCCGAATCCACCGTGCTGCTGCAGTTCGGCTGTGCGCTGACGGTGGGTGTGGTGGCGGCGATCCTGCCGATGCGGCGGGTGGCGCGGCTGTCCATCGTCGATGGTCTGCGGGCGGTCGGCTGATGAAACCGGTTCCCCTTTCCTACAGCCTGCGCAACCTCTGGGCGCGGCGCCTCACCACGGCGCTTACCGCCGGCGGCATGGCGCTGGTGGTGTTCGTGTTTGCCGCCGTGTTGATGCTCGACCAGGGCCTGAAGGAAGCCCTGGTGGATACCGGTCAGCCGGACAACGTGGTGGTGATCCGGAAGGGCTCGGAAACCGAGGTGCAGAGCGTCATCGAGCGCAGCCAGGCGGCGCTGGTCGAGAGCCTGCCGCAGATTGCCCGCGGTGCCGGGGGGCTGCCGCTGGTATCGCGTGAGACGGTGGTGCTCATCACCCTCGCCAAGCGCGACGGCGACAAGCCGGCCAACGTGATCATCCGTGGCGTGGGGCCGGCCGGTGCCGCGCTGCGCCCGCAGCTGCGGGTGGTGGAGGGGCGCATGTTTCGCCCCGGTTCCAGCGAGATCCTTGTCGGCAGCAGCATCGCCCAGCGCTTCCGGGGCATGGGGTTGGGCGATGCGGTGCGTTTCGGCGGGCGGGAGTGGCAGGTGGTGGGCATTTTTGAGGCGGGGCGTAGCGGTTTTGATTCCGAGATCTGGGGTGACGCCGACCCGCTGCTGCAAACTTTCCGGCGCAATGCTTTCTCGTCGATGGTCTTCCGCTTGTCGGATGCGGCGGATTTTCCGGCGGCGCGCCAGATCCTCGACGCCGACCCGCGCCTGACGCTGGAGGCCAAGCTCGAGCGTGCTTTCTACGCCGACCAGTCGGCGATGCTGTCCAACTTCATCAACATTCTCGGCTTGACGCTGTCGGTGATTTTTTCGGTGGGTGCGGTGATCGGCGGGGCCATCACGATGTACGCCGCGGTGGCCAGCCGCACCGCCGAGATCGGTACGCTGCGGGCGCTGGGGTTTCGCAGATCGAGCGTGATGGCGGCTTTCATGCTGGAAAGCCTGCTGCTGTCGCTTCTGGGCGGCGTGGCCGGGCTGGCGGCCGCTTCGCTGATGCAGGCCTTCACGATTTCCACGATGAACTGGCAGTCGTTTTCCGAGCTGGCCTTCAGCTTCCGGCTGACGCCAGCGATTGCCGCGAAGACGCTGCTCTTCGCGCTCGGCATGGGGCTGGTGGGCGGATTCATGCCGGCGGCCAGGGCGGCGCGGATGAAGATCGTCGATGCGCTCCGGGCGTCCTGAATGATGGCTGGGGGTGGCGTGAGGATTGGTAAGCATTCGCTGGCGTCGTGCCCTGACCCGTTGCGGCGTGACTGAAGTCGCGATGCCACGCAACGGGGGCTGCCGTGGCCGGACGTCGGCTGGCAAGTGTGACGTAGTCGGCTCCGCGGATGTTCGCTGCCTTTTAACCTTCGGGCGTCGTTACTCGTTGGATGAGGCACATCATGAACACCTTGTGGATTACAGGCTTCGGACTCCTGGCCCTGGCGGCGATCGTCTGGCAGTCCTGGCGCGAGCGTGAACGGGAAGCCGAAAGGATTTCACCCGAGTGGACCGTCGCGCTGGGCCGGATTTCCAATGACCAGTCCCTCGGGCATTACCGGGATGCCCGCCGCAGCGCGCTGCTGTGTCTGCAGAAACTGGCGCGGGAGCCGGCCAATTCACGGCTGGCGAGCCGCCTGCGGACCAGCCTTGCCGCGCTGATGGCGAGAGATTCCGTCTATCCTGTGGTGGTGCGGGCGATCCGATCGGCCTGCGCGGCCGAACCGGCCGTGACCGAACTGGCCCTGTGCGTAGGTTTGCGTCAGTTTTTGATCGAGGACATTCGCCAGTGCGAGGAAATCGCCGAGTGCTTAGGCCAGATCCGTCGCCGTGATCAGGGCGCTGACTCGCTGGTGATCGCCAGCTTTCAACTCACGGCCTGATTTGAACCCTTCTTCAAGGGCGTGTGCGCCGGCGCTGACCGGCCTACACGCCCTTTTTATTCGATTTCCAGATTGTCGATCAGGCGGGTGTTGCCGAGCTTGGCTGCGCCCAGCACCACCAGCGGCTCGTCACCGGCTGGCGGCTGAAGGTTGCTGCGGCGGCGGATGGTGAGGTAATCCGGCTGCCAGCCGTGAGCGGCCAGTTCGGCCACGGCTTCGGTTTCCAGGAGCAGGAAGTTTCGTTCGCCGGCGGCGATGCGTTCGCGAATCCACACCAGTTGCCGGTGCAGGCGGGGTGCTTCGGCGCGTTCGGCTGCGCTCAGGTAACCGTTGCGTGACGACAGCGCCAGACCATCGTCGGCACGGGTGGTTTCGCCGGCAATGATCTCGATGGGCAGGGCCAGTTCGCGGGTCATGTTGCGAAGCACCATCACCTGCTGGTAATCCTTCTTGCCGAACAGGGCGACTTGCGGCTGCACGATATTGAACAGCTTGAGCACCACCGTTGCCACGCCGCGAAAGTGGCCGGGGCGCGAGGCGCCGTCGAGGATGTCGGTGTGGGCCGGATCGGGATCGACCTGGTAGCGCTGGGGGGTCGGGTACATCTCCTGTTCGTCGGGCGCGAAAAGATGATCGACACCGGCTTCAGCCAGCCGCGCGCAGTCGTTTTCGAAGGTGCGCGGATATTTGTCGAAATCTTCCCGGGGGCCGAACTGCAGGCGATTGACGAAGATGCTGGCGACGACCACGTCGGCGTGCTTGCGGGCCTGGCGCATCAGCGCGATGTGGCCGTCGTGAAGGTTGCCCATGGTGGGCGCGAAGGCGATGCGGGCGGCCTTGAGGCGCGCATCGGCGAGGGCCGCACGCAGGCCGGCGATGGTCGAATGGATTTGCATGGCGGATTTCAGTAGCTGTGTTCGGGGCCGGGGAAGCGGCTTTCGCGTACGTCGGTGACGTAGCGGGTGACGGCCTCGTCGATGCTCGAGGCGCCTTCCATGAAGTTCTTGGCAAAGCGCGGGCGCTTGCCGGGGAACACGCCGATCAGGTCGTGCAGCACCAGCACCTGGCCGTGGCAATCGACACCGCCGCCGATGCCGATGGTCGCCATCGTGGTGAGGCTGGCGGTGACTTCGGCGGCTACCGCAGAGGGCACCATTTCTATCACCACCAGCGCGGCGCCCGTCTGTTCAAGCGCCAGGGCGTCGGCCTTGAGGGTTGCCGCGCCTTCGTCGCTGCGGCCCTGCACGCGGTAGCCGCCAAGCTGGTGCACCGCCTGCGGGGTGAGACCGATGTGGGCACACACGGGGACACCGCGTTCAACCAGGAAGCGCACGGTTTCGGCCATGAAGGCGCCGCCTTCGAGCTTGACCATCTGGGCGCCGGCGGCCATCAGGCGTGCCGCGTTCTTCATCGCCTGGGCGGGGCTCTCGGCATAACTGCCGAAAGGCATGTCGGTGATGATCAGCGGGCGCGTACAGCCGCGGGCAACGCATTCGGTGTGATAGACCATCTGCTCGACCGTGACCGGCAGCGTGGTTTTCTGGCCCTGCAGCACGTTGCCGAGGGAGTCGCCAACCAGGACGACGTCGACCCCGCAACGCTCGAGGAGCGCTGCGAAACTGGCGTCGTAACCGGTGAGCATGACGATCTTGCGACCCTCGGCGCGCATCTTGCCGAGTTCGAAAAGCGTGACGGGTTTGGTGTTTTCTTGCAGGTAGCTCATGTCTGTTCCTCCTCGCGGCGGCAGTTAACTCCAATCTTGTGCAGGGCACAAGAGGGCGGCTGAAGTGACGGATCGGGGAATGCGTGGGGCTTAGCCGGAGTAGCCGAAGAATTCCCGGTAGCTGCGCATGGCGAGCAGGCGGGAGTACAGCAGTTCGAAGTCCTCGTCCTTGTCCACGGGTTGAGGGACTCGGCATTGACGATGAACAGCGGCGCAGCGTCGTAGTGGTGGAAAAAGGTGGCGTAGCGTTCGGCGACGCGCTGCAGGTAGTGCTCGTTGATCCGGCGCTCGGATTCGAGGCCGCGGCGGCGGACGCGATCGATGAGGATGTCGGGCTGGGCCTGCAGGTAGATCACCAGGTCGGGCTTGCGGACCGTGGGCTTGAGGCGTTCGTAGATCTGAAGGTAGAGCTGGAGTTCGTCTTCGGCAAGGTTGAGTTCGGCGAAGAGCGGATCCTTCTCGAGCAGAAAATCCGATACGACGCGCCGGAAGGGGTCGTGGCTTTGCGTGAAGGCGGCCAGCTGCTCGCTGCGTTGGAACAGGAAGGAGATTTGCGTGGGCAGGCCCCAGCGTTCCATGTTCTGGTAGAAACGCCCGAGAAAGGGGTTGGCCACGGGGTTCTCAAGCAGCACGTCGGCGTTGATACGCGCGGCGAGACGCCTGGCGAGGGTCGTCTTGCCGGCTCCGATGGGGCCTTCCACGACGATGTAGCGCGCTTTTTCGAGCATGGGGGAGCTCCGCCTTTCAGGCGCGGAATATGAAGTAAACGGCGCCTAGGATACACAGGGCGGCCCACAGATAGTCAAGCTTGAGGGGCTGCTGCATGTAGAAAATGGCAAAGGGCACGAACACCGCAAGGGTGATCGCCTCCTGCATGATCTTGAGCTGGGCGAGCTGGAGTTCCTGGGCGCCAATGCGGTTGGCCGGCACCTGCAGCAGGTACTCGAAGAGCGCGATGCCCCAGCTGATCAGAGCGGCGATATACCACGGCGAGGTGGCCAGGTTCTTCAGGTGCCCGTACCAGGCGAAGGTCATGAAGACGTTGGAGGCCGCCAGAAGAAGGGCGGTCTGAACCCAGATCGGCATTACATGGACTCGCTGCGGGCGATGGCCTGGTTGGTGACGCCCGGAAGAAAATCGCGCGCGGCGCCAAGGCCCGGAATGCGCACGTCGGGTGCGATTTCCAGCAGCGGCAGCAGCACGAAGGCGCGCTCGTGCATGCGCGGGTGGGGCAGGGTGAGTTCAGGCTCGTCCTGCTGCCGGTCGCCGTGAAGCAGGAGGTCGAGGTCGAGGGTGCGCGGGGCATTGGGCACGCTGCGCACGCGGCCGTGGCGGGCTTCGATGGCCAGAAGGGCGCGGAGCAGGGTGAGCGGTTCGAGATTCGTGTCGAGCGCCACGACGGCGTTGATGAAATCCGGCTGATTGACAAGGCCGACCGGCGCGCTGCGGTAAAGGGACGAACGCGCCACGACGGCGGTGCCGGGCAGCGCCGCCATGTCTTCGACCGCTGCGCGCAGGTGCGTGACCGGTTCGCCGATATTGGCGCCCAGCGCCACGAAGGCGCGGACGCGACGGGCTACCACAGGGTTCATGCTTGGCCGGCGTCGGAGGGGGCCGCAGCGGGCTTCTTGCGGCGGCGACGCTTCTTGGCGGCGCCGGCCTTGTCGGGCACCAGCATGGCTTCGCGGGATTCCGGGTGGGCGTCGGCAAAGGCTTCCCACCAGTCGGGGAGCTCCATCGGAAGCTCGCCGGACTGGGCGCGCAGGCGCAGGAAATCCCAGCCGGCGCGATACCGCGGCTGCTCCAGCAGGCGGTAAGGTGTTTTGCCGGCGCGCTTTTCAAAGCGCGGCTGCAGGGCCCAGATTTCCTTGATGTCGCCGGCGATGCGGCGGGTGATCGCGAGCTTGCCGGACTGCCGGTCGAGCACCGAATCCATCGCGTCGAAGAGCGCGGGCTGGGAGTGTTCACCCTGGGCCTTGCGGGCGTCCCAGTCGGCCAGCACTTCGTGCCACAGCAAGGTGGCGAAGAGGAAGCCGGGCGAAATGGGCTTGCCCTGGCGCACGCGCTCGTCGGTGTTTTCGAGTGACAGCCAGACGAAACGCTCGCCCATCGGCTGTTCGAGAATCACGTCGAGAAGCGGCAGCAGGCCGTGGTGCAGGCCTTCTTCGCGCAACTGGCGCAGGCATTTGACGGCGTTGCCGGACATCAGCAGCTTGAGCATCTCGTCGAAGAGGCGTGCCGGCGGCACGTTTTCGAGGAGTTCTGCCATTTCGCGGATGGGGGCGCGGGCGTCCGGGTCGATCGACAGGCCGAGCTTGGCGCCGAGGCGCGCGGCGCGCAGCATGCGCACCGGGTCTTCGCGGTAGCGCACGCGCGGGTCGCCGATCATGCGCAGGGTTTTCTGCTGCAGGTCGGCCACGCCGTGGTGGTAGTCGATGATGGTTTCGCTGGTCGGATCGTAGTACAGCGCATTGACGGTGAAGTCGCGGCGGGTGGCGTCTTCGGCCATGGAGCCGAACACGTTGTCGCGCAGCACGCGGCCGTGTTCGTCGGTCTCGGTGGATTCGGCGTCCTGCATGGCGCGGAAGGTGGAGACTTCGATGGTCTCCGGGCCGCTCATCACATGCACGATCTTGAAGCGGCGGCCGATGATCCGCGAACGGCGGAAGAGGGCGCGGACTTCTTCCGGCGTTGCGCTGGTGGCAACGTCGAAATCCTTCGGGGTCTGGCCGACGATGATGTCGCGCACTGCGCCGCCGACCACGTAGGCCTTGTGGCCGGCCTCCTGGAGAACCGAGCAGACCTTGTTGGCCGCCGGGGAGATATGTTCCCGGCGGACGCCGTGACGGGCCACGGGGATCACTGCGGGGTCGGGGAGGGCGTTGGTGGCGGGTGCAGCGCGGCGGAAAACCCGGCGCAGCAGTTTGCGGATCATTGGCGGGGCTTGGATAATTTTGGTCAAGTCGCGCATGATAACCCATCGCACGGCCGGGTTTCCCCGGCACGGCCGTTTTGCGCGCAACAACCATGCCGGGTGGCGATTTTGACCTGATTTGCGAGGTTCCCGATGCTGCGCTTCTCCGCCAATCTCTCCTTTCTGTTCCTCGATCGGCCCTTTCTCGAGCGGTTTGCCGCCGCTGCGGCCAGCGGTTTCAAGGGGGTCGAGTTTCATTTTCCGTATGCATTCCCCCTCGATGAAGTGGCTGACGCCATCCGGCGGGCGGCGGTGGAGGTGGTGTTGTTCAATTTTCCGGGAGGCGACTGGGCGGCCGGTGAGCGCGGCATTGCCTGTTTGCCGGAGCGGGTCACGGAATTCCGCGACGGCGTGGCCGAGGCCGCGCGCTACGCCGAGGCGCTGAGCTGCCCGCGGGTGAATTGCCTTGCCGGCCTGCGGCCCCAGGGCGTTGACGAGGCGCTGCTGCGCTCAACCCTGATCGACAACCTGCGTTTTGCCGCCGACGCTTTTGCGCCGGCCGAACGGCAGGTTTTGATGGAGCCGCTCAACAGTCGCGATACGCCGGGTTTCCTTGTCGATCGCACGGCGCCCGCAATCTCCTTGCTGGATGAAGCCGACCGGCCCAATCTCGCGCTGCAGTACGACATCTACCACGCCCAGGTGATGGAGGGCGATCTGGCCCGCACGCTGGAGGCCAATCTCGCGCGCATCGGTCATATTCAGCTGGCCGACAATCCCGGTCGTCATCAGCCGGGCACCGGTGAAATCAATTTTCCTTTCCTGTTCAGGCGGCTCCGGGCGCTGGGCTACCCTGGCTGGATTGGCTGTGAGTACGTCCCGACGGGGCCCACCGAGGATTCGTTCGGCTGGATGGCCGCCTGAACGGCGTCGGCGTCACCGTGGACGGGATCTACCTGCCGCCGCCCGCTCTGGCCGCGGGCGCTCCCGGCGCGCCCCCCTGTGGGTGGAGGGCGCGTCCGGCCGCTCGTTTCTGCCGGCGGAACGCCAGGGTGGGGGGGGGCGTGGGCCGGGGGCCGCGGGCGGCCCGTTGGGTCCGGGGGTTCGGTGGGGGGGGGGGGGGGCGCGCGCTATTCGGCGTGCGGGCGGGCCGTGATGGAAGGCCGTCGATCCGGCGGTGCTGCTGACGGGCGGCGGTGGGGTTGGCCGCTGGTGGGGGGGGGGGGGGCGCCCCGCTGAGTGCGCGGGGTCGGGGGCCCCAGGCGGGGGCGTTCACCGGCCTGCGCGCAGGGCTCGCCCCCCTCCCCCCCCCCCCCCCCCCCCCGGCGCGGCGCCCCGGTTTTGAGCGGCCCGTGGTGGTGGGGGCGGGGGTTGTGCGCGCCGGCCTGCACCCGTTGTGGGCCGTGTGGTTGCGGCTGGTGGTGGGGTTCGGGGTGGTACGGTGCGCGGGCTGGGGAGCCCGGTGGCGGGTGCGCGGCAAGCCGGTGGCCGCGCCCCCGCGGGCCCCTGTTGGGCCGCGCACAATTGGCTGACGCCCGGCGGCAGTTCGGGCCGCGGTGGCCATCGCGGCGGGTTTTTCGCTGCTGGAGGTGGGCAGCGACCTGGCCGGTTCGATCCGCATTCCGGCCGCGTACTGTGGTGTTGCCGGCTTCAAGGCGACCGAGAACCGGATTCCCCGCACCGGCCGATCCCATCTGCCGGCCTGGGCGGGCGCCCGGGCGCCGTGGGCGACTGGCTGCCTGCGAGCGCACCCGCGCCGGGCTGGCGGGCATGGCCGGTCGGCTGGAGACGGCCGGGCATCGGGTAGAGCGGGGCACGCCGCCGGGGCTCGATCCGGAACAGCTGCGCGAACTCTTCGGGCTGATCGGCGGCGCCGAGATCGGCCTGGGCCTGCCGCCCTGGCAGCGGGCTTTCTTCCTTGGCGTCCGCCATCTGTTGCCGCCGTCCGAACGGCTGGTGAAGGCCATTGCCCGTGGCCTGCGTTTTGACATGCGGGCCTACAGCCGGGCGCTCAATGCGCGGGACGAAGCCATCGGCCGGCTGGAAGCCTTTCTGTCCGGTTTTGATGCCCTGTTGTGCCCGGTCGCCACCACGGTGGCCTATTCGGGCAGGCCGATGGGGCGCTTCGCGCGTCCTCCGACGCTCACAGTGGCCGGGTGCCGCTTGCCCTACATGGAGGCGACCATCGGTTTGACGACGCCCTTTTCGGTGAGCGGCCACCCCGTGGCGGCGCTGCCGATCGGTGTCGAAGACGGTTTGCCGGTGGGCGTCCAGGTCGTCGGCCGGCGCTGGCAGGAAGATGCCCTGCTGGCCGTGGCGGCCCATATCGAGTCCGCCGTGGGCGGCTTTGTCGCACCGCCGCTTTCATGCTGAACCCGGTTTGGGGGCGCCCGCTTTGCATCGCGGCGGCAGCTCTTCTAGACTGACCGGACTGGCCCGGCAGGCCGTCCTGCGCCCGTCGTCGGCCTGCCGAACCGACAAGGAGACTCCATGACAGGCGAGGTTTTTGAAGCGCCGGCTTTTGGCACCGCGGACGCCGATTTCTCGCGGGTAGACAAAGCCCGCCTGGTGAATGCGCTGGCGCGCGTCGTGCCGGCGGCGAGCCTGCTCCACGATGTGGAGGATCTGCGTCCCTACGAGTGCGACGGCATGGCCGCGTTACGGCAGGTGCCGATGGTGGTGGTGCTGCCGGAAACCGAGGCGCAGGTGGTGGATATCCTCAAGATCTGCGCGGCCCAGGGCGTGCCGGTGGTGGCGAGGGGCGCCGGAACCGGTCTGTCGGGTGGCGCCCAGCCGCACCGTTTCGGGCTGGTGGTGTCTCTTGCGCGGCTCAAGAAGATCGTGAGCATCGACGCCCACGCCCGCCGCGCGGTGGTTCAGCCCGGCGTCCGCAATCTCGCCATTTCCGAAGCTGCCGCGCCCTATGGCCTGTATTACGCCCCCGATCCCTCGTCGCAGATCGCCTGCACCATTGGCGGCAATGTGGCCGAGAACTCCGGCGGTGTGCATTGCCTCAAGTACGGGCTCACCATTCACAACCTGTTGAAGGTGCGGGGTGTAAGCATTGCGGGCGACATCGTCGAGTTCGGCAGCCTGGCGCTGGATGCGCCGGGCTACGACCTGCTGCCGCTCATCACCGGCTCGGAGGGGATGCTGGCAGTGGTTACCGAAGTCACCGTCAAGCTCACCCCCAAACCGCAGCTCGCCCAGTGCGTGCTGGCGGCTTTCGACGACGTGGTGAAGGCTGGCGATGCGGTGGCCGCGATCATCGCGGCAGGCATCATCCCGGCAGGCCTCGAGATGATGGATCAGCCGGCGACCGCGGCGGTCGAGGAGTTTGTGCATGCCGGCTACCCGCTCGATGCCCAGGCCATCCTGCTGTGCGAATCCGACGGTACGCCGGAAGAAGTGGCCGAGGAGATCGCCCGCGTGCGCGCATTGCTTGAAGCCAGCGGCGCCACCGAAATTCGTGTTTCCCGCGATGAAGCCGAGCGGCTGCGCTTCTGGGCCGGGCGCAAGGCCGCGTTTCCGGCAGCCGGGCGCATCTCGCCCGATTATTACTGCATGGACGGCACCATTCCGCGCAAGCGCCTCGGCGAAATGCTCAAGGCCATCCAGGCGATGGAACAAAAATACGCGATGCGCTGCATCAACGTCTTTCATGCGGGCGATGGCAACCTGCATCCGCTGATCCTCTTTGACGCCAACATGCCCGGTGAGCAGCACACCGCCGAGGCTTTTGGCGCTGAAATCCTCGAACTCTCGGTGGCCCTCGGCGGCACCATCACCGGCGAGCACGGGGTAGGCATCGAAAAGATCAACCAGATGTGCAGTCAGTTCGGAACGCCGGAAATCAAGGCCTTCCACCGGGTCAAGGCGGCGTTCGATCCTGACGGCCTGCTCAATCCGGGCAAGGCCATTCCAACCCTCAACCGCTGCGCCGAATACGGCCGCGAGCGGATGGGCGCCAGCCGGCCGCCGGCTCACCCCGATCTGCCGAGATTCTGACCATGGAAACGATTCCGGAAGGCTGGCTGCAATTCCTGTTTGTGGCGGTGCCGGTGCTGTCGCTGGTTGGCACCCTGATGGGCCTGCGCACGGCCCGGCGGCTGGAAAAGCGCCGCCTGCGCGAAGCCCTGAAGAACGATGGAGAAACCCGTGAACGATCAGATTCAAAACTGGGCTGAGCGCATCCGCACGGCGGCGGCTAGCGGTACTGCCCAGTGTATCCGCGGCGGCGGCAGCAAGGATTTCTACGGCCGGCAGCCGGTCGGCGAAATCCTGGCAACCACGGGATACAGCGGCATCGTCAACTACGAGCCGAGCGAGCTCGTCGTGACGGTGCGCGCCGGCACGCGTCTGGCCGATCTGGAAGCCGAGCTGGCCGGACGTAAGCAGATGCTGGCCTTCGAGCCGCCACGCTTTGGTGTCGACAGCACGGTGGGTGGCTGCGTGGCAGCGGGCCTCGCCGGGCCGAGGCGGGCTGCGGTGGGCGGCGTGCGCGATTTCGTCCTCGGTGCGCGGATCATCGACGGGCGTGGCGAAGTGCTGCGTTTCGGTGGCGAGGTGATGAAGAACGTCGCCGGCTACGATGTTTCCCGCGTGCTGGCCGGAAGTCTCGGCACCCTTGGGTTGATCGTCGAGGTGTCGCTCAAGGTGCTGCCCAGGCCCGTGGCCGAGGCGACACTGCGCTTCGAGATGGACGAAGCCGCGGCTTTGCATCAGCTCAATGCCTGGGGTGGTCAACCCTTGCCGATATCGGCCAGCGCGTGGCGCGGCGGTGTGCTCGATCTGCGGCTGTCCGGCGCTTCCGCAGCCGTCGATGCAGCGATCGCCCGGCTGGGTGGCGAGAGCGTACCGGCCCAGGTAGCCGAGGCCCTGTGGGCGGGGCTGCGTGACCAGCGTGATGTTTTTTTCAGTGGTGATGACGCCTTGTGGCGCCTGTCGATGCCGAGCGATGCGCTGGCTGTTCAGCTGGCCGGTGCGCAGCTGGTGGAGTGGGGCGGCGCCCAGCGCTGGCTGCGCTCGACGGCGCCGGCCGGGCAAATCCGTGCCCGCGTGGCCGAGCTTGGCGGCCATGCCGTGATGTTCCGCCACGGTGACCGGAGTGACGAGGTTTTCCATCCGCTGCCCGCGCCGCTGATGGCGCTGCAGCGCAATCTCAAAAAAGCATTCGACCCGGCGGGCATCCTCAACCCCGGCCGCCTTTACGCGGGGCTGTAGATCATGCAAACGAATCTCGCCGATTTCATCCGCGACACACCGGAAGGCCGCGAGGCCGAGGAAATCCTGCGCAAGTGCGTGCACTGCGGCTTTTGCACCGCCACCTGCCCGACCTACCAGCTCCTGGGGGACGAGCTGGACGGCCCGCGCGGGCGCATCTACCTGATCAAACAGGTGCTCGAAGGCCAGCCCGCTACCGAAAAAACCCGCCTGCATCTGGATCGATGCCTCACCTGCCGGGCCTGCGAAACCACCTGCCCGTCGGGTGTCGAGTATGGCCGGCTGGCGGACATCGGCCGCCACGTGGTCGAGCAACAGGTTCCCCGCACGGGTAGCGACCGGCTCATGCGCAACGCGTTGCGGGGGTTCATCCCGCGCAGCGGGCTGTTTGGTGCAGCGCTGGGTGTCGGCCGTTTGTTCAGGCCGATGCTGCCGAAGATCCTGGCTGAAAAAGTGCCCCGTGCCGACCCCGCTGGTGTGTGGCCGGCGCCGCGCCATGCCCGCCGGATGATTGTGCTGGCCGGTTGCGTGCAGCCATCGCTGCGCCCGGCCATCAACGCTGCAACAGCACGGGTGCTCGACCGGCTTGGCATCTCGCTGGTCGAGCAGTCGGGGGCCGGCTGCTGCGGCGCAGTCAGGTTTCACCTGCATGATCAGGACGCTGGCCGGGACGATGCCCGTCGCAACATCGACGCCTGGTGGCCGGCCATCGCGGCCGGCAAGGTGGAGGCAATCATCATTACCGCGTCCGGCTGTGGCGTTCAGGTAAAGGACTATGGTCACCTCCTCAAGAACGATCCGGCCTATGCCGTGAAAGCTGCCAGAGTTGCAGAGCTTGCTCGCGATGTGGCCGAAGTGCTGTTTGCCGAGATGGAACCGCTGAAGGCCCTGCTGGCCAAAGGACGCGCCGGCCGGACGCCGCGACGGATCGCCTTTCATGCTCCGTGCAGCCTGCAGCACGGGCAGAAGATCCGCGGTGTCGTCGAGAGTCTACTGGCGGCCGCCGGCTTCGATCTGACGGCGGTGCGCGACGCCCATCTGTGCTGCGGGTCGGCGGGCACTTATTCGTTGCTGCAGCCGGTTCTGGCTGGCCGTCTGCGCGACGACAAGCTGGCTGCGCTGGAGGCGGGCGGTGGCGAATGCATCGTTTCGGCGAATGTCGGCTGCATTGAGCATCTCTCCGCCGGGGCGGTATTGCCTATACGACATTGGATTGAAGTTATCGATGAAAATGTCACGAAATCGGCCTGAAAGGCATAAGGGGTCTTTAGTACTAAAGGAATAAACGGTTAAACTCTGTCAACCTAATGCCTGCCTGTGGCTGGAGTGATTTTGTGATTGTGTGCGGCGTTTTTTTTTGCTCGGATGTCATAGTGATTCCGAGGGGATATCGCCCGGCGGCCGCCGGCGGGGTTGGTGCGCCTGCCCGCGCCGACGTGCCTGCCCTGCCCATGTGCTGATCCCATGGTGAACTCGACCGCTTCATCAGTGTCCGCACCCGATTCGGTGAGTGCCAAAAAGCGTTACCAGGCCGAGGCCTGTGTGGCGAAGCACACCGGCGACCGTAGCGAGCAGCAGGACCGCGCGGCAGTGTTCGCGCATCCCACCCGCAAGGGCACCATGATGGCTGTGCTTGCCGATGGCATGGGTGGGCATTCGGGTGGGGCGATGGCTGCCGAACAGGTGATTCTCAAGGCAAGGCAGAATTTCGAAGCCTTTGCTCCGGCGTCGGAGAGCGCGCCGGATTTACTGCGAAGCATCGTCGACGAAGCCCATATTGTCATCAAGCTGACCCGCTTCACCAGCGAGCAGGATCCGCACAGCACGGCAGTGGTTTTCATGATGCAGCCGGACAGGGCAGATTGGGCCCATTGCGGCGATTCGCGCTTCTATCATTTCCGTCGCGGCGCGCTCATGAGCCGCAGCGTCGATCATTCCCTCGTCGAGGAACTCGTCCGTAAGGGCCGGCTCGATGCCGAAGGGGCTCTGCGTCACCCCAATCGCAACGTCCTGCTGTCGTGCCTGGGTTCCGAGCGGGAGCCACGGGTTGATGTCGGGCATGTCTCTCCGCTGGTTGGCGGCGACGCGTTCCTGCTGTGTTCCGATGGTTTGTGGGCCTATCTTTCCGAAGAGGAAACGGGCCATATCCTCGCCACCCAATCCCCCCGTGACGCCGCTTCGGCGTTGATCGAGCTGGCTCGCCAGCGGGCCAAGGGTGGCGGTGACAACATTTCCCTTGCCATCGTCAAGCTCGTCGAAGTCACGCCCAAGCCGCAGCAGTGGGGAGATTTCCCCAAGCTGGGCGGCTGAGTTCGTCCCTAGCGTGTATTGAGCCAGTTGCGGCGCCAGAATGCGGCCGCCATCACGGTCGCCGCGCCCAGCATCATCGCCAGAGCAAACCAGAAGCCTTCGTTGTCATCGAGCAGCGGCATGGTATGAAAATTCATGCCGAAGATGCCGGCGATCAGTGTTGCCGGCATGAACAGCGTGGTCAGCACGGTCAGGATGCGCACCTCGGTGTTGAGGCGGTTGCTGACGCTGGACAAATAGATATCCAGCAGGTCCGCGAGCATGTCTCGAACGGACTCCAGCGATTCGAGCACATGCACGGTGTGATCGTAGATGTCCCGCAGATAAAGGCGGGTGTCGGCCGTGAAGAAGCCGTTGTCGGCGCGGGCCAGCATGTTCAGGATTTCCCGTAGCGGCCAGACGGCGCGGCGCAGTGTCAGGGTCTCGTGCTTGACGCGGTTGATTTCGGCCAGCAGTGACGGATTCGGGCGGGTCAGGGCAGCGTCTTCGAGATCCTCGGCCATGTCGCTGAGATCGTCGAGCGCAACGAAATAGCGATCCACCAGGGTGTCAAGCAGTGCATAGGCGAGATAGTCGACGCCGTGGGTGCGCATGGCTCCGTGCTCGGCCCGCAAGCGTTCGCGTACAGCTTCGAAGGTGCCGGAGGCGCGCTCCTGGAAGGTGAGCACGAAATTGCGACCGAGGACGATGCTCACCTGGTCGGAGGTGAGACTGCGGGTCTCGCTGACGAAATCGAAACAGCGGGCAACGATGAACAGGTAATCCGCGTATTCGTCGCTTTTCGGACGCTGCTGGGTGTTGAGCGCGTCCTCCTGGACCAGCGGGTGGAGCTTGAAGCGGCGTCCGATCTCGGCCATGAGCGCGGGGTCGTGCAGCCCATAGACGTTAAGCCATAGTTTTTCCCGGGTCGGCTGGTGGCTCCGGGAGGCTTCGATGCTGTCGAAACGGGTTTCGGTAAGGCCGTGGGCGTCGAATTCGATCAGGCTGATGCTGGGTTTTTCGGTCTTGATCTCGCCGATATGGATAAGTGAACCTGGGGGTAACCCTAGCTTTCGAGTCGGGCGAGTATGTTTCTTGCTAGACTTTCTCATCTTTGCCCTGGTCAATGCATGAAATCATTCATTTCTCGCACTTTTATGTGAGAGGAAAGCCGGTTTTTCAGGCTGAATTTACGAGATATTTGTCGTCTTCGAATCCGTTTCGGGACGATAGCAGAATTCCAACTACCTTCTAAGGAGGTTCCATGCCTCTGGTCATCGGTGTGACCAAAGAGTTTGCGGTGGGTGAGCGGCGTGTTGCGCTTGTCCCCGATGTAGCCAAGAAATATCAGGGTCTTGGAGCATCGTTGATGCTCCAGGTGGGTGCCGGTTCAGCGGCTTATTTTCGTGATGAGGACTACGGCGCGGCCGAACTCGACGCGGAGGCGCGTTCTGTCCTGCGAAAGGCTGACGTGATCCTGCAGGTCCAGCCGCTGTCCATCGAGGACATCGCCGAGCTTAAATCCGGTGCTGTTCTGGTTGGCTTGCAGCAGCCCTGGTCCAGCAAGGAGCGGATCGAGCTTTTGCGTCAAAAGAACATCACCTGTTTCGCTTTGGAGCTGTTGCCTCGTATCTCCCGTGCCCAGAGCATGGACGTGCTGTCGAGCCAGGCCGCGGTGGCGGGCTACGAATGTGCGTTGATTGCAGCCGACCATTCGCCCAAGTTCTTTCCGATGCTGACTTACGCCGCGGGCACGATCCGTCCGGCGAAGGTGCTGGTGATCGGTGCCGGCGTGGCCGGCCTGCAGGCGATCGCCACGGCCAAGCGGCTCGGCGCGATGGTTTCCGGCTACGACGTGCGCCCCGAAACCAAGGAGCAGATCGAATCGCTGGGCGCCAAGTTTGTTGACACCGGCGTGTCGGCAGCAGGGGCTGGCGGATATGCCCGCGAACTGACCGATGACGAGAAACGCCAGCAGGCCGAGAAGCTCGGTCGTGCCATCGCCGAATGCGACGTGCTGATCACCACGGCGGCGATTCCCGGCAAGAAGGCGCCGGTGATCGTGAGTGCCGACATGGTGGCGAATATGAAGCCAGGCTCGATCGTCGTGGACATGGCAGCGGAAACCGGCGGTAACGTGGCCGGCACCCTGGCTGGCGAAAAAACCTGGGTGGGCGAGACACTGATCATCGGCCCCACCAACATTCCGAGCCGCATGCCGGTGCATGCCTCCGAGATGTACGCCAAAAACCTCTTCAATTTCATCTCGCCGTTCATCAAGGACGGGGCCCTGGCCCTGGACTGGGAGGACGACGTGCTGGCTGGTGCCTGTCTGACCCACGGTGGCGAACTTCGCCACGCCGGGGTCAAGCAGGTTCTGGGCCTCTAACCGGGAGACGACCATGGACGGATTCGTTGCAATCTATATTTTCATGCTCGCGGCCTTTACCGGCTACGAAGTCATTTCCCGTGTGCCGGTGATCCTGCACACGCCCCTGATGTCCGGCTCCAACTTTGTTCACGGCGTGGTGCTGGTGGGCGGCATGATTGCCCTCGGCCAGGCGGAAACCCCGTTGCAGCAGGCCATCGGCTTCGTCGCCGTGCTGCTGGGCGCGGCCAATGCGGCGGGCGGTTACGTGGTGACCGAACGCATGCTCGCCATGTTCAAATCGAAGGAGAAGAAGTAATGGCTATCAAGTGGCTGATTGACGCGAGCTACTTTGTCGCCGCGATTCTTTTCATTCTTGGCCTGAAGGGCATGAGCTCGCCGGTTTCGGCGCGCAAGGGCATCATCTGGGCGGGTGTCGGCATGGTCCTTGCCACGGTGGTCACCTTCCTGACCCCGGGAATGGGCAATTACCTGCTGATGATCATCGCCATCGCTCTGGGCGGCGCACTCGCCTGGGTGTCCGGCAAGAAGGTCGCCATGACCGACATGCCGCAGATGGTCGCCTTGTTCAACGGCATGGGCGGTGGCTCGGCGGCGGCCATCGCAGCGGTGGAGTTTGCCCGTGGTGAGATGCATGGTGTCGTCGTCACGCTGCTGGCGACGCTGGGTGCGCTCATCGGCGCGGTGTCGTTTTCCGGCTCTGTCGTGGCCTGGGCCAAGTTGCAGGGTGTGATGAAGTCGGCCTTCCGGCTGCCCGCCCAGAATGCGGTGAACATCGTGTTGGCGCTTGCTACGGTCGGGCTTGGCGTGGCCATCGTGATCGCTCCGCAGATCGATCCGATGTTGGTTGGCGCTTTCTTCGTGCTCGCGCTGATCCTCGGCATGGTCATCACGCTGCCCATCGGCGGCGCCGACATGCCGGTGGTGATCTCCCTGTTCAACGCCTTTACCGGCCTGGCTGTGGGTTTCGAAGGCTTCGTGATGGGCATTCCGGCGCTGATCATCGCCGGTATCGTCGTCGGCGCGGCCGGTACGCTGCTCACGCAGTTGATGGCCAAGGCCATGAACCGTCCGATCAGCAACATTCTCTTCGTCCCGATGGCGGCGGCCGGCGGTGGTGAGGCGGTGGAGGGCGAGCAGAAGGAAGTCGGCGCGATGGATGCGGCGGCCCTGATGCGCTACGCCAGCAAGGTCATCATCGTGCCGGGCTACGGCATGGCGGTGGCCGGTGCGCAGCACAAGGTGTGGGAAATGACCGAAATGCTGGAAGAGGCGGGCGTCGAGGTGGTGTTCGCGATTCACCCGGTGGCGGGGCGCATGCCCGGCCACATGAACGTGCTGCTGGCCGAGGCCGGTGTGCCCTACGAGAAGATCTTCGACCTGGAAGAGATCAACGGTGATTTCGCCCAGGCCGACGTGGCCCTGGTGATCGGCGCCAACGACGTGGTGAACCCGTCGGCCCGCACCGACAAGTCCAGCCCGATCTTCGGCATGCCGATTCTCAACGCCGATCTGGCGCAGAACGTCATCGTGGTGAAGCGCGGCAAGGGCACGGGTTACTCGGGCATCGAGAACGCGCTGTTCTACAAGGAAAACACCCGGCTGCTGTACGGCTCGGCCCAGCAGGCGATTGGTGAAGTCATCCAGCACGTGAAGGCCATGTCGGTTTAACCGACGGCGCATAAAAAAAGCCATCTTCGGATGGCTTTTTTAATTTTATCGACCTGGCAATCTGTCGTCAGACCAGATCGGCCGGTATTGCCGCGCGCAGTACCGTTTGTGTTTCGCCTTCGCGCACGCGGTTCGAGAACCACCACAGGGCGCCTTTCTTGATCGTCCAGTCGGCTTCCTGGCCGGAGAGCAGCAGGGCTGCGAGACGGCCGAGTTCGGGCTGGTGGCCGACGACCAGCACCGAGCCGCCGCCATCGGGCCAGCCGCAGGCGCCGAGGATGCTGGAGATGTCGTTGCCGGGCCCCAGTGCGGGAACAATTTCAAAATCCTTGGTGAAGGCGCTGGCCGTCTGGCGTGTGCGCACAGTAGGGCTGACCAGCACGCGCAATTTTTTGGGCCGGCGGCTTTCCAGCCATTCGGCCACCTTGTGGGCCTGGCGCACGCCCCGTTCGGTCAGTTCGCGGGTACTGTCGGGTAGCCCCTCCACGGCTTCGGCGTGGCGCCATAGCAGCAGATCCATTTTTATCGTCTCCTCATAATTCTTGTGAGCGCAATATTCTGGGCCGGGAAGATTACCGGGAGGTGAATCTATCATCGCCGCCACGGGGCTTTGCCCCACAGGATGGGCTCGAGGGCCGGGAGCACGTTCCTGCGCAGGCGGGCGATCTTTGGCGCGTGCCAGCCAGCGACGAAGGCGGCGCCGCTGCGCAGCTCGGGATCCTTGCCGGCCCAGGCCTTCAGGCGGCTGCGGGCGACGGCCTCATCGTTGAGGTAGCCGAGGGTTTCCTGGATTTCGGCAATGTCGTTGGCAAAGCGCACGGTGGCCTTTTCGGGCAGCAGCGGAAGCAGGAACTCGATCGCGTAGCGCATGCGCTTGAGGGAGACGCGAAGTTCGTGGAGCTTTTCGGGATGCAGTTCGGCGGCCGCCGTGTAGCGTTTGCGGGCACGCTTTCTGAGCTGGGTGAGCTGCAGGCGGGCGAAGGTGGTGAGGTTGGCGGACTTGACCAGCGAGTCGCTCTGCAGCGCGTAGAGTTCGGCGGCAAGAGCGAGCATCTGCCGGCCGTGGCTGGCAGCGAGCAGTTGTTCGCGAGCGACGGTCTTCTCCCGGTCGCGACGGTCGACGGCCATGGCGATGAGGCGCTGGGTGGCGTCGTCGGCAAGGCCGGATTCGGCTACCGGGCTCAGCACTTCGGCGAGCATCACGTCCAGGTCACGGGCGGCGCCGAGGCCGTCGGCGGCTTCCTTGAGCCCCTGTGACCAGCGTTCAACGAACTGCTGGGGCAGGGCCGGGCCGAACAGACGCAGCGCCGAGCGCAGGCGGCGCAGGGCAACGCGAAGCTGGTGGATGAATTCGGGGTCGTCGCTTTCGCGGGCGCCGGATTCGTTGGTTTGCCACAGGGAGAGGCAATCGAAGGCGATGAGCCGGAAGGCGTCCACCGGTGATTGTTCCGGGCTGAGTCGCGACGGGCGGGCTTTGGCCGGGCGCAGGGCATGGTTGGAGAACAGGCGGTAGCCGCGCTCGGCCTTGCTGACGTTTTCCGGCGTAAGGGGCAGGGTTTCGGCCAGCGTGAGGGCGAGGGCGTAGAGTTCGCTCGGGTCGCCCTCGACGAGTTCGAGCTCAAGTTCGCACAGCGGGCGGCTGTGCTCGCCGGCCTCGATGCTGCCGTGGTCGATCATCGCCAGAACCTTTACACCTTCCCGGGGGGTGAGGATGCAGGTTTCGCGCTTGAAGTGGGTGGTGAATACCGGCACGAGGCTGGGCTGCAGGTTCTCGAGGCGAGTGCGCACGTCGTCCCGGTCGATGGCCGCGAAATCGAAGCTGCCGTTAACGTAAGGCTGTTCCCACTCGGGGCGCGACGAGAGGCCGCCGGCGGATTGGGCTGCGCACTTCACGGTTTGAAGCCAGCGCGTGCCGGCCTTGCGGGTGCGCACGGCCATGCGGCGTTCGCGCAGCTCCAGTTCGGGGGTGTCGAAATAGGTGTTTTCGAGGGTGCAGGCGCGACCTTCGCGGGGTGCGTCGGCGATCAGCGGATGGCGGCGCAGCGCGGGCAGTGCCTTGGTCGGGAGGGTCAGCTTGAGTTCGATTTCGTGGCTCATGGTCGTGCCATCGGTTGTCATGGGGTACGTGCCCGACGGTGAGTCTGGACTTCGGGCGCGGGCCATTCTAGTCCCGAAGGCGCGATGCTGTCTTGTGCAGTGCTTTTACATTTCGAGGTGTTGCAGCGGTGCTCAGGCCGCCGAGAAGACGGCTTCTGCGTTGCCGCGCTGGCCGGTGTTGTCCCGCCAGGCAACAGCGAGTTGATCGCCGGCCTTGACCCCTTCGAGCTGGAAGGCAAATAGCGGGTTGGCCGAGACGGCAGAGCCGAGTGCGCCTTCGATGACCGGCCGGCCATTCAGGCTGAGCACCACCGACGTGATGTGCCGGGCCGGGATGAGCTGGCCCGACGGTGCGCGGCGCAGGCCGGATTCCATGGGGTGGGGCATCAGCACGCGGACTTCGCCGGTGCTGTCTTTTACGGTGGCGCGAAGCTTGATCGGGTCGGACATGGCGTCTGTTTCCTATTCGCCGCAGCCGCCGACGGTCACCTTCACCTCGCGGAAGAGGGTGTAGTGCCGGCCTGCCGCGCTGGCCACAACACGCAAGCGCGAGGTTTCGGCCATTTTGAGTTTTGCCTGAAACGTCGGGGTGGCGCCGGCTGCAAAGTTGAACTGCAAGGCGAGGGGGTAGGGATTTTTGTCCACCAGCACCGACAGGCGAGTGGTGCCGGGAATCCGGCTTGTTACCTCAATCGGCACGACGGCGCCGTTTTCGGCAATTTCGGGCGCCTTGATAAGGATATCCGGGCTGCTTTCGGCACCGGCGGCGCCGATCAGACGCAGTGCATCGGCAGCCGTTTTTGCCTCGAAGGCGCTGCGGTTGAATTCAACGGCGAGCGCCATGCCTGGCTTGAGCAGCCCGCTGCCGACGAGGATCGACAGTGCTGTGCTGCTGCCAAAAACCTGAAGGAAATTACGACGTGCCAAATGCTTCATGCCTTTACCTTCTGCGCTCCGACGCAGCGTATTCCGTGATCAAGCTTCCGCCTTCCAGTGCCCCGACTTGCCGCCTTCCTTTTCGAGCAGGCGGATGCCTTCCATGCTCATGCCGCGATCGACGGCCTTGCACATGTCGTAGATGGTAAGCAGGCCGACCTGCACGGCGGTCAGGGCTTCCATCTCGACGCCCGTACGGCCGACGGTTTCGGCGGTGGCCGTGCAGCGGATTGTGTTGTCGCCCTCGGCGCTGAAGTCGGCGGTGACCCGGGTGAGGGGGATGGGGTGGCACAGGGGAATGAGGTCGGCGGTGCGCTTGGCGCCCTGGATTGCGGCGATCCGCGCGATACCGATCACGTCGCCTTTCTTGTTGTCGCCGCTGAGAATCCGGGCCAGTGTTGCCGGTTCCATGACGATGCGGCCTTCTGCGCGGGCAACGCGACGGGTTTCGGATTTGGCGGAGACGTCCACCATGTGGGCCTGGCCCTGGGCGTCGAAGTGGGTGAAGACATCGCTCATGGCGCGGGGAACTGAAAAAGGGGATCGACTATCATAGCACCGTGAAAAAACGTCTGATCGCCGCCCTTTTGTGCGTGGCCATGGTGCCCCGAGGCCTTGCCCAGAACCTGCCGGATCTGGGCGACAACGCCTCTGCCGATTTGTCTCCGCTTGCCGAGCAGCGTCTCGGCGCGCAAATCATGCGCGAGATTCGCTGGCGCGACCCGGCCTATCTGCGCGATGCGGAAATCGAGGATTACCTTAACCGGATCGGCGAGCGGCTGGTTGCGGCGGGCGCCGGGGCTGGCCTGTCCTTCCAGTTCTTCGGTGTCAGCGACCCGTCGCTCAATGCCTTTGCGATGCCGGGCGGCAACATCGGTGTGCATACCGGCCTGATCCTCGCGGCCCAGAGCGAATCGGAACTGGCCGGGGTGTTGTCCCACGAGGTTGCACACGTTACCCAGCGGCACATCGCACGGATGGTGGGCAAGCAGAGCCAGACCGGGCTGCTGATGCTGGCCTCGCTGCTGGTGGCCGTGCTGGCGGCCAAGTCGAGTTCCCAGGTGAGCCAGGGGGCGATCATGGCGGGGCAGGCGGCCGGATTGAGTTCGCAGTTATCGTACTCGCGTGATTTTGAGAACGAGGCTGACCGTCTCGGTGTGCAGAACCTTGCCGCGGCGGGTTTTGACGTGCGGGGCATGGTTGGATTCTTCGAGCGGCTGCAGAAAAACAGCCGCCTCTATGAAAACAATGCGCCGGCCTACATGCGCACTCACCCGCTGACCGGTGACCGGATCACCGAAATGGAGAACCGGATTGCTCAGATGCCTTACCGCCAGGTGCCGGATTCCCTCGATTTTCAGCTGGTCCGGGCCAAACTGAAGGTTGGCCGCCAGGCCTCACGGGAAGTGCTCGAGGAGTTCGAGCGGGCGGCGCGGGTGAGCAATCCTTCGTTTGCAGCCCAGTACGGGCTTGTCCGGGCTTATCTCAGTGTGCGGCGGCTGGCCGACGCGGAGCGGGCGATGGTCGAGGTGCGCAAGCGGCACGAGGTGTCGGCGATGATCGCCGGGCTGGAGGGGGACTTGCGTCTGGCGCAGGGCGATCCGGCCGGTGCGGCGAAAGTGTTCCGTGAGGGGAAGGCGCGCTTTCCCCAGTCCCGTCGCCTGCTTTACGGCGAGCTTGAGGCCTTGATCGACTCCGGGCGCCCGGACGAGGCACTGACGGCGGTGAAGGCCGAAGTGCTGACCACGCCCGACAACGCGACCCTCTGGGAGCTGCGGGCACGGGCGGAAGCGGCGCTTGGCATGCGGCTCGCCCAGCATCGTTCGCTGGCCGAGGTGTACACGATTCGCGGCAGCTATGCGGCGGCTGTCGAGCAGCTGACCCTCGCACAATCGGCCGGAGACGGGGATTTCTTCGAGCAGTCGGCCGTGGACTCCCGCCTGCGCGAAGTTCGTGCGCTGCTGGCCGAACAGATGCGCGAGATGAAAAACAACCCGCGCTGAGCTGTCCGGACCGCGGAGACTAGATTTCGCCGTAACGCACGTAGAGCGCCCAGACCAGGTCGGCGAAGGCTTGCTGGTTGAAGCGCGGGCGGCCGCTGACCGTGAGCGCGAGGCGGGTGCGGCCGATGTGCATCGGCCAGAAGCTCAGGCCGCTGATGCCGGCCGCGTCCACGTTGCCCCAGCCGTCGAGGAGGTGGTCGCCCAGCTTTGCAAGGGCGACGGACTGGCGTTCGGCCACCGACAGGATGTCGGCGCCCAGGGCTGCCAGCGCTTCGCCGGTTTCACCGGGGTGTCCGGCCATTCCCAGGCAGAAACCCATGCTGTCGGCAAGCACCGCCTGGCCGCTGTCGCTGAGGGTGCCGAGGAGTTTTGGCAGGGTCGACTCAAGGGTGCCGAATGGTGCGCTGCGGGGGCTTGTCCAGGCTTCGAGGCAGGCACCTTCCTGCAGGCGCAGCAGTGCGTCGAGGGCCTCTGCCGGGTCGGCTTCGCCGGCCCAGCTGCCGAGTGTTTCGGGGCCGAGCAGCGGGCTCATGCTTTCGCGGAGGACTGCCAGCAGGATGCGTCGATCGACGCTTTCGTCGGCGCGGGCCACGGCGCGCCAGGCGCCGTAAGGCGTTACCGTGAGGTAGGAGCCGGGAATGATTTCAAGCATCGATCAGGCCGGGGTTGAGGGTGTAGAGGAGTGCCTTGACCAGCATCGCGACGTCGTCGCGGCTGCGGGCGTCGACGCGAAACACGGCGGGCACGGGCTGGTGTCCGAGTTCGGCAAGCGTGGCCCGGTAGGCGTCGAGGCCGGGCATCTCGGCCCGGTCCATGTGGGTTACGCCCACCGTGACGGCGGTGCCTGCGATGAAATCCTTGAAGGCGCCGAGGTAGCCCTTGAGGTCTGAAAGCGGGTCGGTGTTGGCGTTGTTGATCAGCAGAACCAGGCCTATCCCGCCTTCCGACAGGATGTCCCACATGAAGCTGAAGCGCTCCTGGCCCGGGGTGCCGTAGAGCATGACTTTCTCGCCGTCGGGGAGGTTGAGCACGCCGTAATCCATGGCGACGGTGGTGGTCTTCTTGAGTTTGGCGGTGTCGTCGCTGGCGAGTGCTTCGGTGCTGACTGGCGGAATGTCGCTCAGGGCGTTGATGGCCGTGCTTTTACCTGCGCCGACGGTGCCCGAGAATATGATCTTGTTGTGGCGGGCGCGTTCAGACCGCATTGAGAAGTTTCCTGAGAATTCGGGACAGAATCGAAGGGCGTTGTGGCTGCTGCCGGGTGACAGGTTCGGCCACGGCGCTTCTGGTGGGTGTGCTTGCCGAAGTCGATACAGGGGGTTGCGGAATGGCTCCGGGCCGCACCGGCGGGGTGCTGTCGAGCAGCCCCGCGAAACGCGCCGACGAGAACACCGAGAAAACGTAGCGTTGCGGAATGCCGAGGCGGGCAGCGATTTCCACCGGACTGGCCCAGGTGCGTACCCACAGGGCGCTGATGCGCAGCGCGTGGGGTGACATGAAGACTTTGGTGAAGTTGGGCCAGGCGCGCAGACGAACCGGCTTGTAGGGGTCGGTGCCTTCGGGCAGCCGCCCGCGGGCAGCCCAGGCCGCGACATTCCAGAGAAAGTCTTCGGACGCACTGACGGTTTCGCTGCCGTTGTTGGTGAGGCTGGAAGCGCTGATGAGCCGGGCCGTGGTCGGCGGGAGCTGGGCCATCGACAGGGGGCGCAACTGGTTGTCGCGAAAATCGGTGATGCAGGCCGGGACGGGCAGCGGCCGCACGCCGATGAGCCGGGGCAGGCCGGCGATCAGGTGGGGGCGTCCGTTGCTGGCGGCATGTTCGATGGCTCGTTGCAGGTGGCCGATGAGGTATTCGTTGGGGTTGAAGAACAGCCGCTCGGGCAGTGGGCCGATGGGGGCTGCTGGCAGATCCTCCATGACGCCGCAGAGGTCACGCTCGTCTTCGGTTTGCAGGCCTTGTCCGTGGGAAGGCGGCGCTTCGATAGACTGTGCCGCTTCGACGGGGTGCTTGTCGGGCGCCGGGGCGATGCGTCGCGGCGGCGCTGCGATCGTTCGCGCGCTTTCCGCGGCGGCCTTGGCGAGAATGCCGGGCAGGGCTTCAAGGTTGAGCGGCTTGCCGAGGATGACCCGGTTGGGAAACCGCTGCGCGTGATCTTTTGGGTGAAAGGCGTAGCAGACGACGCCCGTGCGTGGATGCGGGGCCAGTTGTTCGAAGGCGGCTTCAACGCCTGGGCGGTCGCAATCGATGAGAACGACCCGGCCGCTCTCCAGGCTGCTCGCCAGATGCACTGAGTGTTTCCAGTGGCGTTCGACGGAAAGCCCGATCAGTCGCGCGTCCATGCTGCCCACGTGGAGCAGGTAAAGCGCGGTGAGGGGCTGGCCCGGGAGAATGGTATGGCGACTCATGAGGGGCTTGGGAGGGGCGGAACTGCACGTGGCATTGGCTGGATACGGGGTGGCGGGCGTGGGGCTGCGTGCGTGGGATTCAGCTCAAGGATGGAGCGGACTGGGTAGCATGGTGCAGGAAAATCCTGGCACCTTCCACCGGACGGGCCAGCACGGCGCCCGGCAGGGCTATCCGCGGGTCGTGGAGGTCGATGCCGTCGGTAAGCCGGGCGGCGAGATAGAGCCCCAGTTCGTAGCTTTCCAGCTCGGTGTAGTGGTTACGCAGCATGCGCGTGCGCAGGTCGAGTCCGCGCGAGCCGAGGACGATCCAGAGGTCGACGATGGCTGCGGCAGTGGCTGCGGCAGCGTCGAGCTTGTGCCACAGCGAGATGCGCTGAACATGCAGGTGAAGGTTGCACGGATTGCGGTCGATCTCTCCGGCCAGCAGCGCTCCCGTCGCCGGGGAACGCCAGCGGGAGGCGATGGCGAGGGTGCGAACGGGAAGCCCGAAGACGGCCGGAGGGGACGGGCGGCGGATTCGATCCGGCCGGGCCGGATCGGTGATGAAGGGTTTCACTGGGTCAGCGTGGAAATGATGTCGATCATGAACTCCACGTCTTCGCGCTGCACCGGTTCCCAGTGGCGGGCGCCGAGGGCTTCGAGGATGCGGCGTCCCTTTTCGGACTCGTGCATCGAAGCGAGAAGCGTGGTGATTTCGTCGGCTCGCTCGTGGAGCGCCGGCCCGACAAGGAAGACGTGATGGATCACGTGCAACTGGCTGGTGACGAGAACCTGGAGATCACGCCGGACGAGGGACGAGAGCGCGTTGAAGGCGTCGACGGGCAGGAAGCCGATGTCGGCTTCACCACGCAGGACTTCGCGCGCCACCTGGATGTAGGTTTCGCGGCGGTGCTCAATGGTGTTGCTGGGGTCAAGGTTGGCGGGTTCCAGCAGGATGCGCCCAACCGTGTTGACGCAGGGATCGTCGCTGCAGGCCAGGCGGGTGCCTGGGCGCAAAGCCGTGATCGCGGAGGCGGGGCCTTCCGCGGCAGCAATGATGAGCATTTCGTCCGGTTGGCCTTCGGGCTGAACGACGGCCCGGAAGCCCTTTTCACGCACCAGCAGCGAGGCATCGAAGGGGTTGGCGTAGATCATGTCCACCTTGCCCTCGGCGATGGCCGCCCGCTGGGCGCCGAAGCTGTCGTAGAGTTCGAGGTGGATGGGCAGGCCGAGGGCACGCTGAAGCCAGGTGTTGAAGATGTACCAGTCGGAAATGCGCTCGGTGGGGAAGCTCGGGCTTACCGTGAGATTGGGGGTCATGATCCGTTCAGGCTCCGGTAATGCGCTTCGGCGGCGATGACCTTCTCGCGGGAGGGCTCCCGTCGTACCGAGGTGAAGCCGACGATCTGCCCGTCACGGATGTTGGGGACGACCGTGGCATAGACCCAGTAGTATCCGCCGTCCTTGCGCAGGTTTTTGACGTAACCGTTCCACTGGCGGCCGGCCTTGACCGTGTCCCACAGGTCGCGGAAAGCGGCCGCGGGCATGTCCGGGTGACGCAGGATGCAGTGGGGCTGGCCTATGATTTCGGCCTCCGTGTAGCCGGACATATCTACAAAGGACGGGTTGCACTGAGTAATGATACCGAGCGGGTCCGTCCGCGAGACGATCAGCTTGCCATGGGGATAGGGGGTTTCCACTAGGGTCACGAAGACGCGCCGACGGGAGCCGTCGGCGTATGTCAGAACGTGTTCGGAGGTTTTGCCCGACACCTGGGCCGGTTCCATGTCCTTCACGGTGGCACTTCCTTTCAGCCGAGAATCCTGCTGATGGCGTCGGCGGCGCGACGGACGTCGAGAAATACGAGGCCGAGCTTGGCGTTCGGCTTGGCCATAACGGTAAGCACCGCGTCCGCGCCTGCCTGAACCATCAGAACATAACCCTTTTCGCCCTTGATCAGAACCTGATCCAGGCCGCCGCGTGCAAGTTCGCGTGCGGTGCGGTCGCCGAGGGAGAGCATGGCCGCGCTCATGGCGCCGACCCTGTCCTCGTCCACGGTGTTGGGGAGCAGGGCGGCCATCATGAGGCCATCGGACGAAATGATGGCCGAAGCCTCGATGTCAGCGGAGGTGCCGTTCAGGTCGTTGAGAACCGTTTGGAGCATGTTTGAGCGCATCGTGCAGTACCTTTTTTAAAGGGGTGAAGCCGTTTGGCAGAGGTCGGAAGGGTATTTGCTAGACAGATTGAGCTGCACTGCAGGTTATCGTTCCGTTTATGACAATATTTTCGAGTTGTCATTATTTCACAAATGTACGGCAATTTTTTGAATGGGCATTTTGCGCGGCGTGACGTTGTTATCAGGTAGGAGCGGGTTGCAGGTTAAAATTGACGACTGATTGTCTCTGTAAGGCTGGAGTTGGACGATGAATTTTGACAAGGAAGTGGATGCCCGCGGCTTGAATTGTCCGCTACCCATTTTGCGCGCAAAGAAAGGCCTGGCGGAGATGAAGGCTGGCGAAGTGCTGCGCGTTGTAGCCACGGATCCGGGTTCGGTGAAGGATTTTGCAGCCTTCGCCAAGCAGACCGGGAATCAGTTGCTGGCCCAGAATGAATTGCCGGACAAGGCGTACGAGTTTTTCCTGCAGCGCAAATAGGCTGGAGGGATGGCTCCAGTAAAAAGGGTCACGCCTTGCGTGCGATGTGCTGAGGTTCAAGGTGTCCTTGCCCTCCTGGCTGCCAGCCAAAAAAATCCGGAACCTGCTTTGGGTTCCGGATTTTTTTGCGCCCACCGAATATTTGAGTGTGGCCCTGAGGATCGTTGGGCCGCCGTAGAGCCGGCCGACTGAGCTGACCGGGCGCATGCACTCTGCGTCGTTGCGGCTTGGCCTGCCGCGGGTGATGGGGCGTTTTGATGGTAAAACGTCCCGGGCCATCGAGGCCCGGGACGTTCAGGATTTCAATGACCCGATTTCCGACCAGGCACAAGGCGGTGCTCAGGTGAGCTGCCTTGTACTTGTGCCGGAACGTTTGTTGTTGCCGGAATGACGTGGTTTTACGCTGCAGGCAGCTTGGCGAGCTGCTGCTTGAGCTTGTCGACGGTGGCGCTGAAATTGGCCAGGCGGTCTTTTTCCTGGGCCACGACGGCGGCCGGCGCGCGGGCAACGAAGCTTTCATTGCCGAGCTTGGCGTGGGCCTTGACGATCTCGCCTTCGAGGCGGGCGATTTCCTTCGACAGGCGTTCGCGTTCGGCGGCGATGTCGATTTCAACCTTCAGCATCAGGCGCTGTTCGCCAACGATGGCCACCGGCGCCAGCTCTTCACCGCTGATCTCGTCCACCACCTGAACTTCCGACAGCTTTGCGAGGCCGGCGATGTAGGGTGCGAACTTCTTCAGTTGCGCGGCGTTCCCGCTGGCAATCAGCGGCATGCGCTGGGCCGGCGAGATGTTCATCTCGCCACGCAGGTTGCGGCAGGCGCCGATCAGGCTCTTGAGTTCGGCCACGTCGGCTTCGCTCTTTTCGTCGATGCGGCCCAGGTCGGCCTCCGGGTAGCGCGCCAGGCACAGGCTGTCCACATCCTTGCGGCCGGCCAGCGGGGCGACGGTCTGCCACAGCTCTTCGGTGACGAAGGGAACCAGCGGATGAGCCAGGCGCAGGATGGTTTCGAGAACCCTGATCAGGCTGCGCCGGGTGCCGCGCTGCTGGGCTTCGTTGCCGGTGTTGATCTGGACCTTGGCGAGTTCGAGGTACCAGTCGCAGTACTCGTCCCAGATGAACTCGTAGATCGTCTTGGAAACGAGGTCGAAGCGGTATTCGCCGAAGTGCTGCTCGATGTCCTTCTCGACGCGTTGCAGGCGGCTGACGATCCAGCGGTCGGCAAAGGAGAATTCCAGCGGGCCGTTGCCGCCGCAGGCCGGGCCGTCCTGCTTGTGCTCAAGGCCCAGGTCGTGGCCGTGGACGTTCATCAGCACGAAGCGGGTGGCGTTCCACAACTTGTTGCAGAAGTTGCGGTAGCCCTCGCAGCGGCTCATGTCGAACTTGATGTCGCGGCCGGGGCTGGCGAGGCTGGCGAAGGTGAAGCGCAGGGCGTCGGTGCCGAAGGCGGGGATGCCTTCGGGGAATTCCTTGCGGGTTTTCTTTTCGATGCTGGCGGCCTGCTTGGGGTTCATCAGGCCGGTGGTGCGCTTGGCCACCAGGGCGTCGATGCCGATGCCGTCGATCAGGTCGATCGGGTCGAGCACGTTGCCCTTCGACTTGGACATCTTGGCGCCTTCGGCGTCGCGGATCAGGCCATGCACGTAGACGTGCTTGAACGGGATCTTGCCGGTGATGTGCTTGGTCATCATGACCATGCGCGCCACCCAGAAGAAGATGATGTCGAAGCCGGTGACGAGCACCGTGGAGGGCAGGTAGAGGTCGAGCGCATCGTTCGACTTGGCCGGGTATTCGGGCGTCCAGTCGAGCGTGGAGAAGGGCCACAGGGCGGACGAGTACCAGGTGTCGAGCACGTCCGGGTCGCGGGTCAGCGGGCCGGGGTAGCCAGCCTTGTCAGCCAGGGTGCGGGCTTCTTCCTCGCTGTGGGCAACGAAGCATTCGCCGTCGATGCCGTACCAGGCCGGAATCTGGTGGCCCCACCAGAGCTGACGGGAGATACACCAGTCCTGGATGTTGTTGAGCCACTGGTTGTAGGTGTTGACCCAGTTTCCGGGCACGAACTCGATCTCGCCGGAAGACACGACATCCAGTGCTTTTTGCGTGATGGACTTGCCATCCTCGCCCGGCTTGGACATGGCGACGAACCACTGGTCGGTGAGCATCGGTTCGATGACCACGCCGGTACGGTCGCCGCGGGGAACCTGCAACTTGTGGGGTTTGGTGTCGACGAGCACGCCAGCGGCTTCGAGGTCGGCCACGATGGCCTTGCGGGCGTCGAAGCGGTCGAGGCCTCGGTAGGTTTTGGGGTGGACTCTGGTGGGGCGTCCGACTGATCTCGGCGTCGAGGGTCAAGAATGCTGATCTGAGGTGAGGACATTGATCATCGGCAGGCCGTGGCGCTGGCCGACGGCGTAGTCGTTGAAGTCGTGGGCCGGAGTGACCTTGACGACGCCTGTACCGAATTCGCGATCGACGTAGTCGTCGGCGATGATCGGAATGTCGCGATCGCACAGGGGCAGGCGCACGGTCTTGCCGATCAGATGGGCGTAGCGCTCGTCTTCGGGATGCACCATCACCGCCACGTCGCCGAGCATGGTCTCGGGGCGGGTGGTGGCGACCGTGAGGCCGGTCAGCTCGCCGATCGGGCCGTCGGAGAAGGGGTAGTGGATGTGCCACATGAAGCCATCCTCTTCCTCCTGGACCACTTCAAGATCCGACACGGCGGTGTGCAGCTTTGGATCCCAGTTCACCAGCCGCTTGCCGCGGTAGATCAGGCCTTCGTTGTAGAGGCGAACGAAGGTTTCAGTGACGATTTTGTTGAGGCCGGCATCCATCGTGAAGCGCTCGCGGCTCCAGTCGGGGCTGGTGCCCATGCGGCGCATCTGCTGGGTGATGGTGCCGCCGGAATACTCTTTCCACTCCCAGACCTTATCGAGGAACTTCTCGCGGCCGAGTTCGTGGCGGGAGATTCCCTGGGCGTCCAGCTGGCGCTCGACGACGATCTGGGTGGCGATGCCCGCGTGGTCGGTGCCGGGCTGCCAGAGGGTGTTCCAGCCGCGCATGCGGTGGTAGCGCGTGAGCGCGTCCATCAAGGTCTGGTTGAAGCCGTGGCCCATGTGCAGGGTGCCGGTGACGTTGGGCGGCGGCAGCAGGATGCAGAAGGATTGATCGGCAGGCTTGCTGCGGTCGAGGCCGGCGGCGAAGTAGCCGCTCGACTCCCAGTGCTCATACCAGCGGCGTTCGATCTCCGCCGGCTCGAAACTCTTGGCCAGTTCCATGGGTTCTGTCTTTGAAGGCAAAACGCGGATTATAGCGGATGCGCCCGGCCCGCCCGCCGGGAAGACTTGCTGCGCGATAGCGGATCAGGCCTGGGGTTCGCTGTCGAGGGTGTCGGCGATCTCGGACGAGACGAGGGGAAGCAGGCTGGTGCGCAGGTGGGCGGCGGCTTTATGGCTGAGTCGCTCGGCTAGTTCGTCGAGTTCGCGCGAGATGAGCTGGGGCAGCTCGTTGGCGACCCAGTCCTCGATGTGCCGACTGATTGCAGTGTCGAGGGCGACGAGGCGTTCAGCCAGTTCGTCCTGGCCGGGCTGTGCGGCAAAGACAGGCGGGAGCGCCTCGGAAATCGAAGGCTCGGGCTGGACGGGGTCGAGGATGATTGGCGTGGACTCGCCGATGAAGGGTTCGGGATACTCGTCCACAACATCGGTCAGCACGGGCAGGTCGTCGGCTTCGGGGGCGGCAGCAAAGTTCGCGTTGTGCCGGTCAGGCACGTCTGGCTTTTCGGTCAGGTGCTCGATGTCTTCGTCATCGAGGGAGATTTCGAATTCGGAATCCGGATGGGTGTTCATTCGCCGCTCCGTTGGGCAAGGTCGTGGGCGTCGAGCGCGTGGCCCTGCTGCTTGTAGCGGCGATAGCGATCGCGTGCGGTCTGGCGCTCGTCATCGCTCGGGCCGACGATTTCGAGAACCAGCCGGAAGCGCTCGAAGCCCGTCGGCAGGTCGTTGCCGAGGTTGATCAGCACGTCGTCGTGGGGAAGGGTGTCGAGCGTGCTGCCGATCACGACGTGCGTCTCCGCCGCCAGCGGCGATGCGGCGGCCACGTGGGGTACGAAGGCGAGCGGCTGGAATGTCCAGAGCATCTGGTCGAAATGCCGCGCCACGCCGCCATCCGGTGCGAACACCGCCACGCGGCGCCCGCCGCTGCTGGCCTTGGCCGTAAGGACACAGGCCACGCGCAGGCGGTCGGGGGCGTTGTGGTAGAAGCGGACGTCGGTCACTGTCCGGCGCGGCCGATCAGGAACTGGGTGAGCAGCGGCACCGGGCGGCCGGTGGCACCCTTGTCGGCACCGGATTTCCAGGCCGTACCGGCGATATCGAGGTGAGCCCATTTGTAGGCTTTGGTAAAGCGGGCCAGGAAGCAGGCGGCGGTGATGGTGCCCGCGCCTTTGGAACCGATGTTCGGAATGTCGGCAAAATTGCTCTTGAGCATGTCCTGGTATTCATCCCACAGGGGCAGTTGCCAGGCCTTGTCGCCGGCAGCCTGGCCGCTGGCAAGGAGTTCGGCCGCGAGTTCGTCGTCGTTGGCCAGAAGGCCGGACGTGAAGTTGCCCAGTGCAATGATGCAGGCGCCGGTGAGCGTGGCCACATCCACCACCGCGGCCGGCTCGAAGCGTTCGGCATAGGTGAGGGCGTCGCAGAGGATCAGGCGGCCTTCGGCGTCGGTGTTGAGGACTTCGATGGTCTGGCCGGACATGGACGTGACGATATCGCCGGGCTTGGTGGCCGAGCCGCCAGGCATGTTTTCAGTGGCCGGAATCAGGCCGACGACGTTGATCGGCAGCTCCATGCGGGCGATGGCCTTGAAAGTGCCAAGTACGCTTGCCGCGCCGCACATGTCGTATTTCATCTCGTCCATGCCCTCGCCGGGCTTGAGGGAGATGCCGCCGGTGTCGAAGGTGACGCCCTTGCCGACCAGGACCACCGGCTTGTCCTTGGCCTTGCCACCCTTGTAGTTGAGGATGATGAACTTGGGCGGTTCGTGGGAGCCGCGGGCGACCGACAGCAGCGAACCCATGCCGAGTTTTTCCATGTCGGCGCGCTCGAGCACTTCGACCTTGATCTTGTGGTCCTTGGCGAGCTTCTTGGCGGTGGTGGCGAGATAGCCCGGCGTGCAGACATTGGCCGGCAGGTTGCCGAGAGTCTTGGCAAGCGCCACGCCCTCGGCGATCGCTTCGCCACGCAGCACGGCGGCATCGAGGGATTCGGTGTCCTTGCCCTTGACGATGAAGACGAGTTTCTTGATGCCTTTCTTGGATTCTTCCTTTTTCGACTTCAGCTCGTCGCAGCGGTAGGTGCTGTCGCGCAGGATTTGCGCGGCCTGGGCCAGGCGCCAGGCGAGGTCGCGGTGGGGCAGTTCGGCTTCGGCAAGGCAGAAGCTCGCGTCACCGGCCACCGAGCCGGAAAGCTGCTTTGCGGCTGCGCCAATCGCATCGCGGTAGGTTTTGTCGGTAAGTTCGTCGGCCTTGCCGAGGCTGACCAGCAATACGCGGGGCGCAGCGATGCCGGCCAGGTCGTGAAGCATGAGGGTCGAGCCCGCCTTGTCGTCGAGGTCACCGCGAGCCAGTACGGCGGCGATGGCGCCGTCGCAGGCCTTGTCGAGGGCTCGTGCGGCAGCGGTCAGATCGCCGTTGGCGTAAGCGCCGGCAACCACGCAGCCGCTCTTGAGTTTTTCCGGCGATCCGGCCTTTATGGTAAATTCCACCCGCTTCTCCTTGGAAACACGCGTCAATAGGACATCGCGCCATTATGGCCGGCACCCTGACGGACGTCAAAACGACCGCTCTCCGACGCTAGAACCTGTCCCCTGCATGATCTTTCTTCGAGCCGCCCAGCGCGAATTCACACAGAACGCCGTGGCGGTCTTTGTGGCGCTGTTTGCCATCCTGATTTCCACGGTCCTCATCCGCCTGCTCGGTCAGGCTGCGGGAGGCCGCGTGCCGGCTGACGCGGTGCTGGCCCTCATCGGCTTTGGTGCCGTTGCGCAGATGCCGGTGGTGCTGTCGCTTACCGTGTTCATCGCGATCCTCATGACCCTTTCCCGGTGGTACCGGGATTCGGAAATGGTTGTCTGGTTTTCCAGTGGGTTGCCGCTGACCGCATGGATCCGGCCGGTGCTCCGCTTTGCCGTTCCGGTGGTGATCCTTATTGCGATCCTGTCGCTGTTCGTTGCCCCGTGGGCTCAAAAGAAAAGCATCGAATACAAAGCGCAGCTCAGTAACCGGGATGATGTTTCCCGCGTTGCGCCAGGCCTGTTTCGCGAATCGTCCGGTGGCGAGCGGGTGTTTTTCGTCGAGGCATTGACGGGTGGCGAAGGCAGCGTGCGCAACGTGTTCGCGAGCAGCATGCAGAATGGTCGGCTGGGCGTCATGGTGGCGAGCCAGGGTCACACCGAGGTCGATGATGCAGGCAACCGGTTCATTGTGCTGGAGAACGGCCGGCGCTACGAAGGTACGCCGGGCACGCCCAGCTACCGGGTGATGGAGTTTGAGCGCTACCAGATTCGCATGGAATCAAAAGAGGCGAGCAGTGCCCCACGTCAGCCCAGGACGATGGCCTTGCCGGCTTTGCTGAAAAGCCCCGACAACCGCAGTCGTGGAGAATTGCTGGCGCGGATCAGTGCCCCCTTGCTGGCGACCATGCTGGCGCTGCTTGCGATTCCGCTATCGTTCGTGAACCCGCGGGCGGGCAGGACCAACAACCTGGTTCTTGCCGTTCTCATTTACCTGATTTACAGCAACGCCGTCAGTGTGAGCCAGGCTTGGGTGGGGCAGGGGCGCATCCGTTTCGATGTCGGCCTGTGGATGCCTCATCTGGCGATGCTGGGTGTCCTGGCTATCCTGTTCTACCGGCGGATCAGCGTGTTCGCCCGCTGGCGGAGACGTTGATGATGCCAATTTACATTCGCTACCTGAGCCGCGAGATCTATGCGTCGGTGGCTCTGGTTCTTGTTGCTTTCCTTGGCCTGTTCGCTTTTTTCGATCTGGTCAATGAGCTGGATGACATCGGCAAGAGTGGCTACCAGCTTTATCAGGCCGCCATTTATGTGGCAATGATCATGCCCGGGCGGGTGTATGAGCTGATGCCGATCGCCGTGCTGATCGGTACGCTTTATTCGCTGACGACGTTGGCGCGTCATTCCGAAATAACGGTGCTGCGGGCCTCCGGCTTGTCTACCGGGCGCTTTCTGTTCGGATTGCTGTCCATCGGCAGCGTCTTTGTACTGCTGACTTTCGTTTTCGGAGAGTACCTGGCGCCACCGGCCGAGCGAGCCGCCCAGCAATGGCGCCTGGCGGCTACGCGTTCGATGGTTTCCCAGGAGTTGCGCACCGGCTTGTGGGTGAGGGACGGGCTGCGTTTTGTAAACGTTCGCAACGTCTTGCCCGACACGTCGCTGCAGGGTGTCCGTATTTACGAGTTCGACGATAAATCGGTGCTGGTTTCCATCAGCGAAGCCGGGTCCGGTGTCTACGACGAGCGGGAGGGGTGGCGGCTAAACCAGGTTGCGCAAACGCGCTTCCTGGGGGAGAGCACCGAGATCGTGAATCTGCCCGAGCTGATCTGGAAGTCGGAACTGACCCCCGATGTGCTTTCAGTGTTGATGGTGGTTCCGGAGCGCATGTCGGTCGAGACGCTGTATTCATACATTCGCCACCTGGAAGAGAACAACCAGCGAACGAGCCGCTATGAAATCGCGCTCTGGAAGAAACTCGCCTACCCCTTTGCCACGCTGGTGATGATGGGCTTGGCGCTGCCGTTTGGCTACATGCAGACGCGCATGGGCGGCGTAAGCCTGAAGGTCTTCTCGGGCATCATGATCGGCGTCGGTTTCCACCTTTTGAATGGCCTGTTTTCCAACCTTGGGGTCATCAACGGCTGGATTCCGGCAGTGGCCGCACTGACCCCGAGCATTGGCTTTCTGCTCGCTGCGATGGGCATGATGTGGTGGGTGGAGCGCCGGTAAGGGCGTGCTCCATCCATTGGTTGCGTGTTTGTTGCTTCAGTCCTGAGGCTTCGCGCTTGTCAGCAGCACGATTCGGGTGCCGGAAAGGCGGTCGTGCAGGAACTGTCTGTCCCGGTCGAACAAGGCCCATACGAGCCCGGCACCGAAGAACAGTACCGAGGGCCAGGCAAGTGCGTAGCGAAGCCAGCCTTGTTTGAGCGACACCGGGTTTCCGTCGACGCTGACGATCCGCAGCTTCCAGGTCTGCATGGCCAGAGTCTGACCGCTGCGGCGCCAATACCAGAGAAAATACCCCCCTAGCACCAGGAAGATGTATCCCCACAGGATGCCTCCGCCCGGAGTGTAGTTAACGCCTATCCCGAGCAGCAGCATGGGCACCATGAGGGTCAGTGCGAGGACGCCGAGGAGCAGGAGGCATTCATAAAGCATGCTGGCCAGGCGGCGGCGCAGGCCGGCGAGTTCGGCAGCCTGCCGCGCCGGGGGTACAGCCCCGGCGCGTGTGGGTTTTGAAGACATGGGGCGAGTCAGGGTTTGGCGGGGGAGGGGGGGAGCGCTATCACTGGCTCAATCATCGGCGACGTCGCCTGTGCTGCCGTCGGGGCGGGTAGTGTAGACACAGGGGCAGGCAGTTGGGCCGCTTCAGCTGGCGGCGGCGTCTTGACGATGATTTTCGGCTTTGCCGGGCGTGGCGGAGGTGGCGCGCTCAGGGGCTTTATCGGAGGGGCACCGATTTTCGGAATGGCCGGCTTGGCGGCCGGCTTTTTTGCAGCCTCGTTGAAGCGCTGCTTTTCCTCACTGGGCAGTTCCTGATAAGTGATCCATTTTTGCCGAAGTGCTTCGCGCTGCTCGGGAGGAATGCGCTGCAGGTTGCGGTACTGGTCCCGTGCGACGGTGCGTTGTTCCGGTGTGAGCGAAAACCAGGTTTCCATGCGTCGCTGCAGGCGTGACTGTTCCTCCGGCGTGTAGCCAGGGAACCGGTCTGCTATCCCGGCCCATTTGCGCTTGCGTTCATCAGGCAAGTCACGCCATTCACGGGCCAGGGGAGACAGGGTGCGTTGCTGATCGGGTGTCAGGTCATTCCAGGCTGGCGCAGTCAAGGGGGGCGCTGCCACCAGCTGGCTTGAGCAGACGAGTGCACACGCGGCGGTCAGTCGGGCGAGTCGTTTTGAACCCATGCGTCAAACCCGCTATCCAGATAAGCGTCAATCGGAAGGTCGTCGGCGAGAAGGGCGCTATCCACTTCTTCGAGGTCTGCAGTACGCTGCAATTCGCCAAGGTAGCCCACGCCAAGCGCGGCGACCACGACAAGTAGCATACTGACTGCTGTTCGACCGCGCGGCATGATGTGTTCGGACAGTGCTTGGCCTATGCCCGCAAAACTGAGCCCTCGCACAGCCACTTTTTGGCGGCTGAGTGCCGTTTGCCTCGACTGGCGAAGGCGGGCCGCGACCGTCGGCGGAAGCGCGTGTGCCGATGAGTTCAGGTGTTGCCGAACCCGGAAGTGAAAATCGTGATCATTCATAGCGTGATGCCCTTTGCTGCTAATGCGGCGGCGAGGGTGTGCGTTGCGCGCGAGCAGTGTGTTTTTACACTGCCTTCGGAGCACCCCATCGCCGCAGCCGTTTCGGCTATATCCATTTCTTCCCAGTAACGCATGAGAAAGGCTTCGCGTTGACGGGGCGGGAGCTTTTCGATCTCCTTTTCGATCGCCCCCAGCGTTTGCTTTTGCTCGAGTTGGGCCTGCGGGGATTCGCTCTTGTGGTCGCTGTCGGCAGATTCGATAGATTCCAGCGGATCGTGTTCGCCGTCTTCGGGGCCGGAGAACACCGACAGCAGCGTGGTCCACATGTTGCGCACCTTCTGGCGGCGGTAATAGTCGCGGATGACGTTCTGCAGAATGCGCTGGAAAAGCATCGGCAGCTCGCCGGCCGGCTTGTCGCCGTATTTTTCCGCGAGCTTCATCATCGCGTCCTGCACGATGTCGAGAGCCGACTCTTCGTTGCGAACCGCGAACAGGGCCTGTTTGAAGGCCCGCTTTTCGACGCTTGCGAGGAAATCCGAGAGTTCGATGCGGGAAGGCAGGGGGGTGTTCCTCTGGTGTCGGGAGGTGTGGTACGAGCTTTTTGGACTCGACCGCTGAAGTGGCAAACAGCTGGTTCGTGGCAACGGGCGGGGCGAGGTGCCTTGACCAATCGCCGGCTCGGCGGTATGGTTTAACGCTTTACTTTGCCGAAACAGCTTCGGGTGCGTTGATGCTATTGACCGGTGCAGAAATTGTAATCAGGTGTCTCCAGGAAGAAAAGGTTGATTATCTTTTCGGCTATCCCGGCGGCTCAGTCCTTTATATCTACGACGAGCTGTTCAAGCAAGACAAGGTGCGTCATGTGCTGGTGCGCCATGAGCAGGCAGCCATCCACGCGGCTGACGGCTACGCCCGCTCCACCGACAAGGTGGGCGTCGCACTGGTGACTTCCGGTCCTGGCGCCACCAATGCCGTTACCGGCATTGCCACCGCCTATTGTGACTCGATCCCGCTTGTGGTGATTTCCGGCCAGGTGCCGAGTGCTGCGATCGGCCAGGATGCCTTCCAGGAGGTGGATACCGTCGGTATCACCCGGCCGTGCGTCAAGCACAACTTCCTCATCCGTGATGTGCGGGACATTGCCAGCACAATCAAGAAAGCCTTTTACCTGGCTCGAACCGGCCGGCCCGGCCCGGTGCTGGTGGATATTCCCAAGGATATCACCGCCCAGAAGTGTGCCTTTGAATACCCCCAGACGGTTTCGATGCGTTCCTACAACCCCGTGGTGAAGGGGCATCAGGGGCAGATCAAAAAAGCGCTTCAGCTTCTCCTCGAAGCCAAGCGGCCAATGATTTATGCCGGCGGTGGCGTGGTCCTCGGCGATGCGTCCGAGAAGCTGACCGCGCTTGTGCGGAAGCTCGGGTTTCCCTGCACCAACACCCTGATGGGCTTGGGCGGCTACCCGGCGACGGATCGTCAGTTTGTCGGAATGCTTGGCATGCACGGCAACTACGAAGCCAACATGGGCATGCATTATTGCGACGTGCTGCTTGCGGTAGGCGCCCGTTTTGATGACCGTGTGATTGGCAGTCCGGCGCATTTTGCGTCCGAGCCACGCAGGATCATCCACATCGATATCGATCCGTCGTCCATCTCGAAGCGTGTAAAGGTTGATGTGCCCATCGTCGGCGACGTGGGCGAGGTGCTGGGCGAGATGTTGGCCATGCTCGATGGCACGCCCGAACGGCTGGATCAGGATTCCCTCGCCGTCTGGTGGAAGCAGATCGATGAGTGGCGCCGGCGCGACTGCCTGAAATTCAATCAAGGCGAAGAGCTTATCAAGCCCCAGTACGTGGTGCAGAAACTCTGGGAGGTGACTGGTGGCGACGCCTTTGTCACATCCGATGTCGGCCAGCACCAGATGTGGGCAGCCCAGTACTACAAGTTCGACAAGCCCCGCCGCTGGATCAATTCTGGCGGTCTGGGGACGATGGGTTTCGGGCTACCTGCGGCAATGGGTGTGCAACTGGCGCATCCGGGTTCTCAGGTTGCCTGCGTCACCGGCGAGGCGTCGATCCAGATGAACATCCAGGAGCTGGCCACCTGCAAGCAGTTCCGGCTGCCGATCAAGGTGGTTATGCTCAATAACCGGTACCTGGGCATGGTTCGTCAGTGGCAGGAAATCTTTCACGGCAACCGTTATTCCGAGTCCTACATGGATTCGCTGCCTGATTTTTCGCGGCTTGCTGAAGCCTACGGTCATGTGGGTATCCGCGTTGACAAGCCGGGCGATGTGGAAGGCGCGTTGCGGGAGGCGTTCAGCCGCAAGAGCGATCTGGTCTTCCTTGATTTCCAGGTCGACCAGACCGAGAACGTATATCCCATGGTCCAGGGTGGAAAGGGTTTGACCGACATGATCCTTTCGGCCGAAGACCTCTGAGCAGCCGGAGGGCCGCTACGCTTGATCTGGCGTGGCGGCTTGTCCAATCATCGCCGAAGCCCGCTGCCTAATGGTGGTCGGGATGATGAAAATCCAGAACGACACGCATATGAGACACGTCATCTCCCTTGTCCTCGAGAATGAAGCCGGTGCGCTATCGCGCGTATCAGGCCTGTTTTCTGCGCGGGGCTACAATATCGAATCCCTCACGGTGGCGCCTACCGAGGACGCTTCCTTGTCCCGGATGACAATCGTGACGTCCGGTTCGGACGATATCGTCGAGCAGATCACCAAGCACCTGAACAAGCTGGTGGAAGTTGTGAAGGTGGTGGATCTGTCCGAATCTGCCCACGTTGAGCGCGAGCTGATGCTCGTCAAGGTGAGGGCAACCGGCAAGGAACGCGAGGAGATGAAACGCATGGCTGACATTTTCCGCGGACGCATCATTGACGTGACCGACACGACTTACGTAATCGAACTGACCGGTACCCAGGCCAAGCTCGACTCCTTTGTCGGCGCCATTGATGCCGGGCTGATTCTCGAAACCGTGCGCTCCGGAATCTGCGGCGTTGGTCGTGGTGATCGGGTATTGAAAGTTTAATGCGGTGTACGGTGCAGGCCACCCCGGCCGGTACCCTCCCGCGATTTGCTCCTCTTTTGTCAGAAAGGCATGAAATGAAGGTTTTTTACGATAAGGATGCGGACCTCTCCCTGATCAAGGGCAAGCAGGTGACTATTGTTGGTTATGGCTCCCAGGGCCACGCCCACGCCCAGAACCTGAAGGAGTCCGGCGTCAACGTGACCGTCGGTCTGCGCAAGGATGGTGCTTCGTGGAGCAAGGCCGAGAAGGCTGGCCATAAGGTTCAGGAAGTCGCTGAAGCCGTCAAGGGTGCAGATGTCGTCATGATCCTGCTGCCGGACGAGTCCCAGCCCGATGTCTACAAGAACGACATCGCCCCTTACATCAAGCAGGGCGGCACCCTGGCGTTTGCTCACGGCTTCAACATTCACTACAACCAGATCGTCCCCCGCGCCGACCTGGACGTGATCATGATTGCCCCGAAGGGCCCCGGCCACACCGTGCGCTCCGAGTACCTCAAGGGTGGCGGTGTGCCGACCCTGATCGCTGTCTACCAGGACAAGTCCGGCAAGGCACGCGACATCGCTCTGGCCTACGCTGCTGCCAACGGCGGTACCAAGGGCGGCGTGATCGAGACCAACTTCCGCGAAGAAACCGAAACCGATCTGTTCGGTGAACAGGCAGTGCTCTGCGGCGGCGCTGTCGAGCTGGTCAAGATGGGTTTCGAAACCCTGACCGAAGCTGGTTATGCTCCGGAAATGGCCTACTTCGAGTGTCTGCACGAGTTGAAGCTGATCGTTGACCTGATGTACGAAGGCGGCATTGCCAACATGAACTACTCCATCTCCAACAACGCGGAGTATGGCGAGTATGTAACCGGCACCGAAGTCATCAACGATCAGTCCCGTGTTGCCATGCGCAACGCCCTGAAGCGCATCCAGACCGGCGAGTATGCCAAGATGTTCATCCTGGAAGGTAAGACCAATTACCCGGCCATGACTGCTCGTCGTCGTCTGAACGCTGCTCACCCGATCGAAGTGGTCGGCGAACAGTTGCGTGACATGATGCCGTGGATCAAGGCCAACAAGCTGGTTGACCAGTCCAAGAACTGATCAGCTCTGGCTTGATTTGCGCACGGGGGACGAAAGTCCCCCTTGTCGTTTTCGGGGCCTGATGCTTTTTCCTGCGTTACAATCGCATTCGACTTTACCCATCGCCCCTGTCCATGGCCGATCTGCAATCCCGCAAGCCCCTGCTCAACCCGGAACGGCGTCGCCGGGGAATCTACATCCTTCCCAACCTGTTCACGACGGCAGCGCTGTTTGCCGGTTTCTACGCCATCGTGCAGGCAATGAACGGCCTTTATGAGCAAGCCGCGGTGGCTATCTTCATCGCAGTGGTGCTCGACGGTCTGGATGGTCGCGTGGCGCGCTGACGCGTACCCAGAGTGCCTTTGGCGCCGAATACGATTCCCTGTCGGACATGGTTTCCTTCGGCGCAGCTCCAGCGCTCATCGTGTATGAATGGGCGCTCAAGGGCATGGGCAAGCTGGGCTGGATGGCCGCCTTCATCTACTGCGTTGGCGCTGCGCTGAGGTTGGCGCGCTTCAACACCAACATTGATGTCGTCGATAAGCGCTATTTTCAGGGGCTTCCGAGTCCGGCTGCCGCGGCGCTTGTTGCCGGGCTCGTCTGGGTTGTTATCGACAACGGCATTGCCGGCCCGGACGTGCGCTGGTACGCGTGCGCGCTGACGATCTTCGCTGGCGTGTCGATGGTGAGCAACGTGCTGTTTTACAGTGGCAAGGAGATCAACCTGCGCCGCAGCGTTCCTTTCATCGTCATCATTGCCTTCGTGCTGGGCTTTCTGCTGGTTTCCAGCTATCCGCCGGGCGTCTTGTTCGGGCTCTTTCTTTGCTATGCGGTTTCCGGCTATGTGCTCGGTTTCTGGGGCTGGTTGAAGGGGCGCAAGCGTAGCAGTGTGGTTGCCGAGCCTGAAAAATCTGATTTATAGTCTTTCGCTCTTCGACGACGGGAGCCTGCACGCAGGGGCTCTGGCGCTGAATACATCACCCAGTTTCCGATTTGTTCCCGCCGGTTTGAACGGCCGGGCGATCGCTCAATCCAATTAGACAGACCCCGGCAGGAGCTCATCATGAACGACCAGTTGATCATTTTCGACACGACCTTGCGCGACGGCGAACAAAGCCCCGGTGCATCGATGACGCGGGATGAGAAGCTGAGGATCGCCCGTCAGCTGGAGCGCATGAAGGTCAATGTGATCGAGGCGGGATTTGCCGCTGCGTCCAATGGTGACTTCGAGGCGGTTCGTGCCGTGGCGGAGGCGATCAAGGATTCGACGGTCTGCTCGCTCGCACGTGCCAACGAACTGGACATTCGCCGGGCCGGCGAGGCCATTCGTCCGGCAGCGTCGAAGCGCATTCATACCTTCATTGCGACCAGTCCCATTCACATGGAGAAGAAGCTGCGCATGTCGCCCGACCAGGTTGTCGAGCAGGCAGTGAAGGCGATTGGCTGGGCGCGTGAATACACCGACGATATCGAATTTTCGGCTGAAGATGCCGGTCGTTCGGAAATTGATTTTCTGTGCAGGATCTTCGAGGAGGTCATCAAGGCCGGCGCGACGACCATCAACGTGCCGGATACGGGGGGCTGCAACGTTCCCGAGCAGTTCGCCGCCACCCTTAGGACGCTGATTGAGCGTGTGCCGAATTCCGACAAGGTCGTGTGGTCGGTGCATTGTCATAACGATCTTGGCCTTGCCGTTGCCAATTCGCTTGCCGCTGTTCGCGCTGGAGCACGCCAGGTCGAATGTACGGTGAATGGCCTTGGCGAGCGCGCAGGCAATGCGTCGCTGGAAGAGATTGTGATGGCGGTGCGCACCCGTCGGGACATTTTTGAGTGCGATACGCGTATCGATACGACGCAGATCGTGCCGGCCTCGAAGCTGGTGTCCGGGATCACCGGTTTTCCGGTGCAGCCCAACAAGGCGATTGTCGGGGCGAACGCCTTTGCTCACGAGTCGGGCATCCACCAGGACGGTGTGCTCAAACACCGCGAAACCTACGAGATCATGCGCGCCGAGGATGTGGGCTGGAGCGCCAACAAGCTTGTGTTGGGCAAGCACTCAGGCCGCAATGCCTTCCGGTCACGTCTGCAGGAACTGGGTGTGGTGGTCGAGTCCGAGGAGCAGCTGAACAATGCTTTTGCCCGTTTCAAGGCGCTGGCCGACAAGAAGCACGAGATTTTCGACGAAGATCTGCAGTCCCTCATGAGTGATGACAGTTCGGAGCCGCAAGAGCATTTCCGACTGGTATCGTCGACCTTTCATTCCGAAACCGGAGAAACACCGTGCGCGTGGGTAACCCTGTCGGTGGATGGTCGGGAGCAGAAAGTTGAATCCTGTGGTTCGGGTCCGGTCGATGCCGCCTTCAAGGCGATCGAGATCATTGCCGACAGCGGTGCTCAGTTGCTGCTGTACTCGGTAAATGCGATTACCACCGGTACCGACGCTCAGGGTGAAGTGACCGTACGCCTTTCGAAGGATGGTCGCGTGGTGAATGGGCAGGGGGCCGATACGGACATCATCGTCGCATCGGCCAAGGCCTATCTCAATGCGCTCAACAAGTTGCAGGGGAGCACCGAGAGGCTGAACCCTCAAGTTTGAGGGGCAGGTCGGGCGCCGGAGGGGAGCTCAGGTTTCGCGCTGCGAGGCCTGGGCCAGTCGTGACGGCGCGGTGTTGCGGGCGTAGAGCATCGTGGCCACGAAGAAGATCACGCTCAATATGGCCTCCGCCAACGCCAGTGCGTTGCCGGGGGCCGCGTCATTTGTGCGGATCACGCCTTCTGTCAGGTAGAGCAGGATCATCATCGTGCTCCACTGATAAGTGTAGCGATTGCCGCGCAGGATGCCGAACAGCGCGAACATCAGGGGTAGCACTTTCAAGGTCATCCAGGAGCCGCCGGGACGCAGCGGAGCCAGGATCGCCTCCCAGGCGAGACAGAGGGCAATCAGTGCCAGAAGGCTGATGCTTGCAATCAGGGACAGGGTTTTTGGTTTCATCGGGTGGAGAGCTTCAAGGCGGTTTCTGCAAGGCGTTTGCCGAGGGCGACGGCGAGCCGTTTTTCCTCGTCGGTGAGGCTGGTGTTGTTCTCTTTGCCGGCAACGTGGGTCGCACCGTAAGGTGAGCCTCCGCTTTGGGTCCGGGTCAGGTCGGGCTCCGAGAAGGGCAGGCCAAGAATCAGCATGCCATGGTGAAGCAGCGGCGTCATCATCGACAGCAGGGTGCTTTCCTGGCCGCCGTGCTGGCTTGCCGAGGATGTGAATACGGAGGCTGGCTTGCCGGCGAGCGCGCCGGAAAGCCAGGGGCCGGCGGTTCCGTCGAGAAAATATTTCATGGGTGCTGCCATGTTGCCGAAGCGCGTGGGGCTGCCGAGGGCTAGACCGATGCATTCCTCGAGATCCTGCGCCTCGGCGTAGGGGGCGCCGCGGTCGGGGATGTCGGCTTCGGTTGCTTCGCAGACGGTGGAGATTCGTGGTACGGTCCGCAGCCGTGCGGCGGCTCCGGGTACGGAATCGATGCCGCGGGCGACGAGCTCGGCAAGCGCACGAACCGAGCCGCGGTGGCTGTAGTAGAGAACGAGTACTTCCTGCATGGTGGGGCCTGTGAGACGGAAAGGCATTATACGTAAATGAACTCCCGCCCTGATTCCGGAGACGATTTCCGGCAGCGTGTTTCGGGGTTGGCTGTGTCTGTCCGCCATCTTCTGGTGGCGATCTGGCGGCGTTTCCGGGAGGGCCATTGTGCCCAGGTTGCCGCAAGCCTGGCGTTCACCACGCTGCTTTCGCTGGTGCCATTCGTTACCTTGGTGGCCGTCGTGTCCAGCAAGTTTCCCCAGTCTGCACATCTGGATGCCGCATTGCGGGGCTTTCTGCTTGATAACCTCCTGCCTGACAAGGCTGGCAAGGTGATTGCAGGTTATGCGATCCAGTTCAGCCAGAAGGCGACAAACTTGACGATTGCCGGCGCATTTGCGCTGGTTGTAACTGCAGTTCTATTGATGAAGACCATTGATCAGGTGCTCAACCAGATCTGGATGGTTCGTAGTCGCCGTCCGTGGGCGACCCGCCTGGCTGCGTACTGGATGGCCTTGTCTTTCGGGCCGATCCTGCTGGCTGGCGGCGTGTTTCTCGCCAGTGCCATGCTGAGCATGTCGTTGAATATCGTGAACGAGCCTGTCTGGCTTGAAGCGGCAGGGCTTCGGTTTATCTCGGTAGCGGTGCTGAGTGGTGTTTTTGCAATGCTCTACTACGCCGTACCACATTGCAGCGTGCGTCTTGGAGATGCCGTGGTGGCGGGCGTCCTGGCGGCTGTCGGGCTGTCGGTCATGCAGCGGCTGTTCAGCTTTTATCTGATTCATTTTCCGAGCTACACGCTGGTGTATGGCGCGTTTGCCGCAGTGCCGATTTTCCTGTTGTGGCTGTACCTGTCGTGGATCGTGATTCTGCTCGGGGCGGTTGTGGCCGCCGTGCTGCCGGAGCGTAATCTGCGCCGCCGCCCCTTGCCGGTGTTTCCGGGGCGACGTCTTTATGTCACGCTGCAGATCATTGCCGAGCTCGTCGATGCGCAGCGGGAAGGAGGGCGGCGCGATGTGGATGTATTGGCGGACGTGGCCCGTTGCGGGCATGGAGAGGTTCGTGAGTTGCTCGAAGTTCTGGAGTGCGCGAGGATTGCTGCGCGCAGGGAGGACGGGGGCTGGTTGCTGGCGCGGGCCGCTGGGGATGTTCTGCTTGTCGAGGTGGCCCGCTTGTTCGCGTGGAATCTGCCCGCTTCGGCCAGCCTCCCGCTTGCTGGCAGCGAAGCGGGAATTGATTCACGCTGGCGTGATCTGGTCAGGGCCCTGGATGCCGCGGCGGCGATTCCAATAGACACGCTGGCCGCGAAGCGGACCTGACTTCGCTTATAGGGGGTAGGGGTCGATTTCGTACTGAAAAAGTTCTATCGCCGGGGTTTGCATGTCAAGGCTGAGGAGGCGCCCCTGTGCGATATACAGACGCTGAGTGTCGGAAACCAGCATGAAGCGTCGAGCGGAATACGTGCCGGCAGGAGCAAGGATTGCTTGTTGGCGTCCGAGTGCGGCAACCGGAGGCAGGACAAGCGCAGGTCGCATGGGGCGTGTTCGCTCGGCATTGCGGAAGCCAACCGATACCGGCTTGGCCGTATTGGCGAGAACCTGCAGGCCGAGTTCGACTTGCTCCGGGGTTTCGGTCCGGATCCAGCGCACGACGCAGAGTGTCCAGGGTTCTTCGTCGCCACGGCGTATTGCTATGGCGATTCCCGGCGTCAGGTTGTTCGCTGTTCCGGTGACCTGCATGATTGCGTAGCCGGTAGGGCTTTCGTTTACAACCATCCACTCGGTTGCGTAACGTGACTGGCGGGTGGAGACAGGCTCTCGGAGCATTTTCCAGATTGCGTCCAGCCCGCTGCAGACGCTTACAGCATATCGGTTGCGACGGCGCGAGTGCTCCCGGTGGGGAGGTGACGCCCAGTATTCCCGGACTCTACGCAGCAGCGTTGCCGTTGCGGTGCGCTCAAGGCCGGGCGGGAGCCCGGCTGGTGCAGGGCCGTCTCCCTCTAGTTGTTCAATCAGGGAGGTTGTTCGACGCGCCAGTTCCTCGGCCGTGAAATAAATGAGGCCTTCCACCGCAGGCGGTTCCCGGCGGTTGATCGAGATCGGCGGAGTGTCCTGATCCGGGTCTATCCAGAGCCACCCGAGTCCGCCTTCGCCCGGTGGGGTGTGGCGGATGAGCGTGTTTTTGGCGTTGCTGGCGAGATACTCGGACAACCAGTTTATTTCGTGACCGCTGAGGCCTTCGGGCTGGGTTGAAGAAAATGCCAGAAGGTATTTGTAGGCCCGGAGCGTGGTGTCTGGAATACTGCCGGGTTTGCTGTCGGCCGTCGCCTCGGAACGGCTGCCGAGAAAGAATGCATGGGCGCGCAGCCAGAACTCGAAGGGCGCGCTGTTGCCGGCAAGGTGCGCAATCGTGAGTTGCTCGCCCAGAATCTCAAGGGCTTTCGCGCTGATTGTCTCCGGGTTGCGGCGCATGGTTCGCACAAGGCGATGGCGCACTTCGGCAAGCACTTCTTCGTAGCCGGCGGCCACCTTGCCAAGAGCGGCCACCAAGCGCGTCGCGGCGCGGTGCAGGTTGACGGTGAGCGGCAGTGGTGCGCTGGCGAAGCGTTCGCGAAACAGGCGGCTTATCGCCAGCGCACGTGTGTGTAACAAGTCGATGCAGCGGTGGAACTGGTTGCGGCTGATTTCCGGGCGCCCGAGTTCATCGAGGTGGCGGACGAGCGCAGCCAACTCCAGATCAGCGTCGGCTGAAAGTTCTGTAGCGAGCCAGTCGAGGACTGGGGCTGTGCGGTCGGAATGGGGGGAGTCGGCGACGCTCATTGCCTGCGGTATTTCGAAGCTAGACGGATATTGTAATTAAGTTCCCGGAAATCATGTGCTCTGAATGACCACTGATGGGCGTGCCGTGTATCGTGCCCGTGGAGATGCTGCCGGCTTGCTGTTTCAGCCGCAATTTGCACGCGGGAATTCTTGCTGTTTTCTGGTTCGTGATTTATGATCCAACGTTTTTCCAATTCCATCGGATCAGGAACAGTCATGGTTGTTATTCGTCTTGCCCGCAGTGGTTCCAAGAAGCGTCCTTTCTACAACATCGTTGCCGCCGATTCCCGCAATCGTCGTGACGGCCGTTTCATCGAGCGCGTTGGTTACTACAACCCGGTTGCTTCTGGCAACGAAAAGGGTCTCGTCGTGAACGTCGAGCGTCTTTCTTACTGGCAAGGTACCGGTGCCCAACTGTCCGATACCGTCGCTCGTCTGGTCAAGCAGTCTGCCAAAGCCGCAGCTTGATCCGTCTGGCTTCGCGTGCAGACTGATCCTGCTTCAACTGAATCGCCGATGATTGTTCTTGGGCGAATTGCGGCTCCCTTCGGGGTTTCTGGCTGGCTCAAGGTCCACCCCTTCGGGGATGATCCCTTGTCCTGGAAAAAGATGCCCCAGTGGTGGTTGGGCATCGATCCGGACGGCAAGGAGTGGGTTCCTTATACTCTCAACGGGTGCAAGGAACACGGCAAGGGTGGCGTTGTTGCAGCCTTTGTCGAGGTGCCTGACCGCAATGCCGCCGAAGCTGTCACCGGGTATTACATCGCTGCGCCGCGGGAAGCTTTGCCTCCGCCCGACCAGGATGAGTACTATTGGGCCGACCTTGTCGGTTTGACGGTGCGTAACGCGTCCGGGCTTGTGCTTGGCACCGTCAGTGGCTTGTTGTCTACCGGTGCGCACGATGTGCTGCAGGTGCAGGATGGCGAGATCGAGCGGCTGATTCCGTTTGTTGCACATTATGTGACTGCCGTTGATATGGCGGCGCGTTGTATCACCGCCGAATGGGAAGCTGACTGGTAATGACCGTAATGGGCCGCAAGGCTTACGACGTCGTTACGTTGTTTCCAGAAATGTTTTCCGCGCTGTCGGGTTTCGGTATTACCGGCCGGGCGCGGGAGCGTGGGCTCTACGAGCTCAACTGCTGGAATCCCAGGGAATTTGCCGAGGATCGCCATCGTACGGTCGATGATCGTCCTTATGGCGGTGGCCCGGGTATGGTGATGTTGCCGCTGCCACTCGAGAAATCGATTGCTGCGGCGAAAGCGCGGCAGGCTACTTCAGTGGGCGCGCCAGGCAAGGTTATCTATCTGTCGCCTCAAGGGCGTCCGCTCGATCATCGGCGGGTTCTTGAGTTGGTTGCAGAGCCCGGGGTGATTTTGTTGTGCGGCCGTTACGAAGGTGTTGATCAGCGTCTGATTGAACGTTGCGTCGACGAGGAGATTTCCCTCGGCGACTTCGTCCTCTCTGGCGGCGAGCTTCCGGCGATGGTTTTGCTCGACGCGATGATTCGGCAATTGCCGGGCGCACTGAACGACGAAGATTCAGCGGTCGAGGATTCTTTTGTGGATGGTCTGCTGGATTGTCCGCATTACACCCGACCCGTCGTATACGAGGGAATGGCAGTACCGGATGTGCTGTTGTCAGGCAATCACGCTGAAATTCGGCGCTGGCGTCTGCAGCAGTCTCTTGCTCAGACCCGCTTGCGGAGGCCGGATCTGTTGGCTGGCCGCACGTTGAGCAAGGAAGAATTCCGGCTGCTGGAAGCATTCCGGCAGCCAGAACAGAAGGTGGAAAGCTAGTTTTCTGCTTTCATAAAAAAGGCGTGTACCAGGTGGCGACCTGCTCTGCACGAACGGCCCAAGGCCTTATTATTTTTTTGGAGTTACGCATGAACCTCATTGATCAGCTGGAACAGGAAGAAATCGCCCGCCTTACCCAGGGCAAGACCATCCCGGAATTCGCTCCTGGCGACACCGTGATTGTTCAAGTCAAGGTGAAGGAAGGCACGCGCGAGCGTCTGCAGGCTTACGAAGGCGTTGTTATTGCCAAGCGTAACCGCGGTCTCAACTCCGGCTTCATCGTTCGCAAGATCTCCTCCGGCGAAGGCGTGGAGCGTACGTTCCAGACCTACTCCCCGCTGGTTGCCAGCATCGAAGTGAAGCGTCGCGGTGATGTGCGTCGCGCCAAGCTTTACTATCTGCGCAGCCGCTCCGGCAAGTCGGCGCGGATCAAGGAAAAGCTGGACTACAAGTCCTTTGCTGCAAAGGCTGCTGCCAAGGCTTGATTCTTGGTGGTGTAAAAGAAAAACGGAACCTCGGTTCCGTTTTTTTTTCGTCTGCAGTCCGGGAATTTTTCGGCCTTCCCGCCGTTTGCGGCGGGCTGGGCATGGAATTATTTCGTGCGCTTGTCTTGCTCGATGAGCGCGTAGGCGGAGTGGTTATGGATCGATTCGAAGTTCTCGGATTCGACCACGAAGGCGTCGATGCGCGGCTCACCGTTCATTACGCCAGCTACGTCGCGGACCATGTCTTCGACAAACTTGGGGTTGTCGTAGGCGCGTTCGGTAACGTACTTCTCATCCGGGCGCTTGAGCAGGCCGTAGAGCTCGCAGGATGCTTGGGCTTCGACCATCTGCACCAGTTCTTCGATCCACAGGTGGTCGTTGGTGGTGGTGGTGACGGTGACGTGGGAGCGCTGATTGTGGGCGCCGTAGGCTGAGATTTTCTTGGAGCACGGGCACAGGCTTGTGACCGGAACCACAACTTTCATCGTGAACTCGTAGATGCCGCCGACACGGATTTCGCCGATGAAGGTGACTTCGTAGTCCATCAGGCTTTGCACGCCGGAAACCGGGGCGGCCTTGTTGATGAAGTAGGGGAAGGTCATTTCGACGTGGCCGGTTTCGGCTTCGAGCTTTTGCACCATTTCCCGCAGCATCGGCTCGAAGGATTCGACCGAGATCTCGCGTTCGTGGCCGTTGAGGATCTCCACGAAGCGGGACATGTGGGTGCCCTTGAAGTTGTGCGGCAGACCAACGTACATGTTGAAAACGGCGATGGTGTGTTGCACCCCTCCGTTTTTGTCCTGCACTTTTACGGGGTGGCGAATGGACTTGATGCCAACCTTGTTGATGGCCAGCTGGCGGGAGTCTGCTGAACTCTGGACGTCCGGAATGGGGGTGGGGGCTTCACACGTGGTCATGGCTGTTCTCGGTAGGTCTCGTTGGGAGTGGGGCTCTAGGACCCCTCGATAGGTTTGATCCTATCATTCCCGACAAAAGCACTCAACTATTCGGCCGATAGGCCTCTTCAATGTTCTTCTGGATGCCTGCGGCGTCGAGGCCGATTTCGGCAAGGAGCTGACTCTGGTCGCCGTGGTCGATGAAGCGATCGGGCAAGCCGAGTTGCAGCAGGCGGGCTGGGCTGCCGGCTGCATGGAGGATGCGGGCAATTTCCGAGCCGCCGCCGCCGATGATCGCGTTTTCTTCGAGGCTTACCAACAGTTCGTGTGTGCTGGCGAGTTCGAGGATGAGATCCCGGTCGATGGGCTTCACGAAGCGCATGTTGGCGACCGTGGCGTCGAGTTGCTCGCCGACCTGCAGGGCCTGGCCGAGAAGACTGCCGAAGGCGAGCAGCGCAGTGCGCTTGCCCTGGCGGCGGATTTCGCCTTTGCCGATGGGAAGCAGGCTCATCGCGGCTTGGGGCTTGGCGCCCAGGCCGCCGCCGCGCGGGTAGCGGACGGCAGTGGGGCCGTTATGCTGGTAGGCGGTGTGGAGCATCTGCCGGCATTCGTTCTCGTCAGCGGGGCAGAAGATCGTCAGATTTGGAATGCAGGCCAGGAATGAAAGATCGAAGGCGCCGTGGTGGGTGGCTCCGTCGGCGCCGACCAATCCGGCGCGGTCGATGGCCAGCATCACCGGCAGGTTCTGCAGGGCGATGTCATGGATGAGCTGGTCGTAGGCGCGCTGCAGGAAGGTGGAGTAGATCGCCACCACAGGCTTGAAGCCTTCGCAGGCAAGGCCGCCGGCGAAGGTCAGGGCGTGTTGTTCGGCGATACCTACGTCGTAGTAGCGATCGGGGTATTCGTGGGCGAAACGGACCATGCCCGAGCCTTCGCGCATTGCCGGTGTAATGGCAACCAGGCGTTTGTCGATGGCGGCCATGTCGCACAGCCAGTCGCCAAAAACCTGGGTGTAGGTGAGCTTGCCGCCGCCTTTGGCATCTCCCCCGGTGGCAATGCCCGCGGTATGGTCGAATTTGGATACGCCGTGGTAGAGGATCGGGTCGGCCTCGGCCAATTTGTAGCCCTGACCCTTGCGGGTGATCACGTGCAGGAACTGGGGCCCTTTGAGGGTGCGCAGGTTCTGCAGGGTGGGGAGCAGGGCCTCAAGGTCGTGGCCGTCGATGGGGCCGATGTAGTTGAAGCCGAATTCCTCGAACATGGTGCCGGGCAAGACCATGCCCTTGACGTGCTCTTCGGTGCGGCGGGCCAGCTCGATGACCGGTGGCGGCAGGTTTTCGAGGACGCGTTTGCCGATCTTGCGGGCACCGTTGTAAAGGCGGCCGGACAGTAGCCGGGAGAGGTGCTTGTTGAGGGCGCCCACCGGCGGCGAGATGGACATCTCGTTGTCGTTGAGAATGACCAGCAGGTTGGTGTCGTGGATGTCACCGGCGTTGTTGAGGGCCTCGAAGGCCATGCCGGCAGTCATCGCGCCGTCTCCGATCACCGCGATGGCGCGACGGTCTTCGCCGCGCAGGCGGGCTGCTTCGGCCATGCCGAGCGCTGCCGAGATCGAGGTGGATGAATGTGCGGTGCCGAAGGTGTCGTAGGGGCTTTCGCTGCGCCGCGGAAACCCGGACATTCCCTGGTACTGGCGCAGGCTGGTCATGCCCTTCCTGCGGCCGGTGAGCACCTTGTGGGCGTAGGTTTGATGGCCGACGTCCCAGACGATGCGGTCTTCGGGGGTGTTGAAGACGTAGTGCAGTGCGATGGTGAGCTCAACCGTGCCCAGGTTGGACGACAGGTGGCCACCGGTGCGGGATACGGAATCGATCAGGAAGTGGCGCAGTTCGTTGGCCAGGGTGGGAAGTTCGTCCGGCTCAAGTTTGCGCAGGTTTGCGGGCGACGCGATCCTGTCCAGCAGGCTGGTACGGGGTTGGGCTGGCTGCGTTGCGTGAGGCATTCCGGGTTACCGGGTGGTTGATCGGTGTTGTTCGAGTTGCGCCTGGTCGGCTTCAGAACTGGCGGCGGACGATGTAGCGCGTCAGCTCCGCGAGGCGCTGGCTGGCATCGCCGAAGGCGGCGAGGCGGCCGAGGGCATCCGCGCACATTTCTTCGGCCAGCTCGCGGGCGCGGTTTACGCCGAGCAGGCTCACGTAGGTGGGCTTGTCGCTGGCGGCGTCCTTGCCGGCAGTCTTGCCGAGAGTGGCGGTGTCGGCTTCGGTGTCGAGGATGTCGTCCACCACCTGGAACAGCAGGCCGATAACCTTGCCCACATGGTCGAGGGAAGCCATTTCATTATCGCCGAGCCGGCGGCCGCATTGTACGCCAAGGTTGATCGAAGCCCGGATCAGCGCACCGGTTTTGTGGATGTGCATGAACTCCAGTTCGGCAAGGCTGAGCTGGAGGCCGACCGCGGCCAGATCGATGGCTTGCCCGCCGCACATGCCGCGGGAGCCCGAGGCGAGGGCGAGCTGACGGATCATGGCGATCTGGCCCTGGGGGCTGTCGCACACCGGAGCGTCGGCGATGTGCAGGAAGGCCTGGGTCTGAAGTGCGTCGCCGACCAGCAGTGCGGTGGCCTCGTCGTACTCGACATGAACCGTGGGCTTGCCGCGGCGCAAGACGTCGTCGTCCATGCAGGGCATGTCGTCATGGACCAGCGAATAGGCGTGGATCATCTCGATGGCGCAGGCGACCCTGTCCAGGCGTTCGGGCGTGGCGCCGCTGAGCTGGCCAGCAGCATGTACGAGCAGCGGGCGGACCCGCTTGCCGCCGCCCAGCGCGGCGTAGCGCATGGCTTCGTGCAGGCGGGCGGGCGCGATGTCGGCGGCCGGGAGGGCGCAGTCGAGGGCGGTTTCGGTGCGTTGCTGGATGTCGCTCATCCATTGACTGAACGTGGCGGCGGTCATGGCTGGATGTCTCCTGGTGTGGCGTCGGCTTCGAGTACCTTGATGGTTTGCTCGGCCCTGGTGAGTTGACCCTGGCATTGGCGGAGCAAAGCGGTGCCGCGCTCGTAAGCAGCGAGTGCCTGCTCGAGCGGCAGCTGCCCGTTTTCCATCTGCTGGACGATGGTTTCCAGTTCGGTGACGGCAGATTCGAAGCTGGCTGATTTGCTTGAGGATGTCTTGACCATGTTGACCTGACCGTACGCGGCCGGAATCGGGGTGAGGCAGACCGTAAAAATAGCCTATCGCCGGGCTTTAGGTCAAACCGGTAATATCATATAATGCTCGGCTTTACGTTTCGGGCTTTCGCTTTGAATCAGGGGGTTCGGGATGTCTGACATCGCCTCTACGGCACTTCTTTCGTCGGCAGTCTCCCAATTGCCGGTTTCTTGGTATTCGGACGAAAAAATTTTCGAGCTGGAGAAGCGTCTCCTCTTCGATGCCGGTCCTGGCTATGTCGGCCATGAGCTGATGGTGCCGGAGGCCAACCAGTTCCGCTCGCTCGAATGGCTGGATCATTCAAAGACGCTGATCAATCGGGATGACGGTTTTTACCAGATGTCCAACATCTGTCGTCACCGTCAGGCAATCATGCTGCAGGGCTCCGGCGTGGCCGACCGGAACATCGTGTGCCCGATCCACCGCTGGACCTACAACCCGGATGGCTTGCTGATCGGTGCGCCGCATTTCCCGGAAAAGCCCTGCCTCGACCTGCAGCGCGACAAGCTCGAGCGCTGGCAGGGCCTGCTGTTCAAGGGGCCGCGCTCCGCGAACGCGGATCTGGCCGGCATGCAGGTGGCTGGCGAACTGGATTTCTCCGGTTACAAACTCGATAAAGTCGAGATCCACGAGTGCAATTACAACTGGAAGACCTTTATCGAGGTCTATCTGGAGGATTACCACGTTGTGCCGTACCACCCGGGGCTTGGCCATTTCGTTACCTGCGACGATCTGACCTGGCAGTTTGGGCAGTGGTATTCGGTTCAGCGGGTGGGTATCACCTCGCTTAAAAAGCCTGGTTCGGCCGCCTACAAGCGCTGGCACGAGGCGGTGCTTAACTATGGCGGCGGCGAGATGCCGAAGCATGGCGCCATCTGGCTGACCTACTTTCCCAACATCATGGTCGAGTGGTATCCCCATGTGCTGGTGGTGAGCACCCTGATTCCGACGGATGTGGACAAGACCACCAACGTGGTGGAGTTCTACTATCCGGAAGACATCCTGGAGTTCGAGCGTGAGTTTGTCGAAGCAGAACAGGCGGCCTATATGGAAACGGCTGTCGAGGATGACGATATCGGCGAGCGGATGGATCGGGGCCGCCGGGCGCTGATGAAGGAAGGTCGCAACGAAGTGGGGCCGTACCAGTCGCCCTACGAAGATGGCATGCAGCACTTTCACGAGTTCTATCGCCGGATCATGCAGCCGCATCTGCAGGCTGCAGGCGTCAAGCTGTAAAGCTTTCGCGTACTTCATTCAGTACAAAAAGAAAGGGAGCCGCTCGGGCTCCCTTTCTTTTTGTAGCCGCCACCCGGAGGTGGCGTCGGTTTATGGTGATGTTCAGCGGTTTGACTCGCGGATGATCTTCCATTGGCCGTTTTCCAGCTGGTATTTGAGCGTCTTGTTCATGCTGTCGCTGTAGCCGCTGGAGCGGTAATGCTGAACAAAGCTGGCCTCAATCGTATCGGGAGACAGGTTGCGCACAGTCAGGTTGTCCACCTCGACAGAAATGGCTCCCGGCTTGTTGATCCGCTTGTCACGGTTCGTCGTCCAGTCTTGCAGGCTGCCCTGTTCAGGCTTGAACTGGCTGGAGTAGAAGTTCGTGTAGGCCTTCACGTTTTTCGCCGACCATGCCGCAGCCCAGGATTTGACCAGGGGTTCGATCGTGGGGGCCGCAGCCGGGGCGCTGGCAACAGCGCTGGACGCCACGGAGCTTGCAAGCGGCAGGGGTACGGCGGCGGGTTGCGGACGGCCCTGCATCGCGCCGGCCGTGTCGAGGGGCTGGACGAGCGGAAGCGTGGTGCTGCACATCAGGCTTTCATCTTCGGTCGGCTCGGTAACGCCGGCTTCTTCGGGGCCGTTCTTGGCAACGGAGGCGAGCTGGACGCTGGGCAGGATGCGGTGGGTCTGGGTGAGGACGCGCAGTTCGGCCTGGGTCAGGTCGTAGCGGGCACGGGCGCTGGCGCGCTTGGCGTCGAACAGTTCGTTCTCGGCATTGAGCAGGTCGAGCAGGCTGCGCTGGCCGATGTCGAACTGCTGGCGGTAGGCGTCGCGGGCCTTTTCGGTGGAAAGCTGGTGCTGTTCGAGGTAGCCCAGTTGTTCCTTGAGTTTCTTGACGTCGTTCCAGGCGATGGCGGTTTGCTGGCGGATGTCGCGGCAGGCCTTGTCGCGCAGGTCGGTGGCGTTGTAGTGCTGCTCGTGGGATTGGCGGATCCGCGCTTCGTCGGCGCCACCCTTGAAGAGGTTCCAGTTCATCAGCACCTGCACGGCGCTGGAATTGGTTTCGCCGGTTGCGCCCAGCAGGTTCCTGTCCATGCCGGTGCTGGCGCGGAACTCGACGGTAGGCAGGTTGTTGGCCCGCTGTACGTCGATGTTGGCGCGGGAGGCCCGGATGTTGGCCACTGCGGCGCGAAAGCCCGGGTTGCTCTCGACGGCTTCCTTGAGCACATCTTGCGCCGCGGGCAGCTTGTCGCTGAGCCTGGGCGGGGTTTCGAGCTTGTCGGCCGGGGCTTCGCCAACGATGCGCTGGTAGCGCTGGCTGACGTCGTGCTGGTTGGAGCTTTCGGTGAGCCAGTTGGACTGGGCCAGGGCGAGACGGCCGAAGGCTTGTTCCAGGTCGACCCGACGGCCTACGCCGGCTTTTACGCGGCGTTCGATCTGGTCGACGGTTTCCTTGTGGATGGCCCAGTTTTCCTGGGCGAAGGCGGCCAGTTCGCGGTAGCGCAGTACGTCGAGATAGGCGCGGGCGGCTTCGTAGGCTACTTCGTCAGTGGTGCCGAGCAGTTCGAAGTAGCGGGTGGCGCGGGCAAAGCCGAGGCGCTTGACGTCGTTGCGGGTGGCAAAGCCGTCGAACAGGATTTGCCGCAACTGTAGCTGGTAGCCCGGCCGGTTGTAGCTGCTGGGCAGGCTGGTGGGCGTGTCGCGGCGTTCACGGCCGGTGTAGCCCTGCAGGTCGACCCGCGGGAAGAATGCGCCACGGGCGACGTCACGCTCGGCGTCGGAGGCCTGGTAGTCGTGGAGGCGGGCGAGCACTTCCGGGTTGCGCAGGACAGCCTTTTCGATCGCATCGGGCAGCGTGCCGGCGTTGGCCGCGAAAGCGGGTGACATGGCAAGAAAGGAAAGAGTCAGGCAGATGGACAGCTTTGTTACTTTGAACATTGTCATCTCGATAGCAGACAGGCCGGGTTGCGAATGAAGAGCCAAAGTGTTTCAGCGGGAATGGCTGGATTCTATGCGCCGGTGATCCGCAGCATTGCGCAGTATTTGTGCTTTTAGCGACCTAAACGGCCAATATACAGCCGGAGAATTAATTTTTCACAATTGACGGCTCTTTACACCGAAACCTTAATTTACCGAAGAAAATGCCGTTGATCTGTAGCTGATCAGGCCGGCCTTGTTGTGCCTGCACGCGGTGCTCGATGTTTTGTCCGACTGTGCGCTACGGTTTTCCTGCTGACCCGCTTTCAACCTTTCATGTCCGGATTCCCTTTTTTCCGCTCAAGCCGCAGTCTGGCGACCGCTTGTCGGCGGTGGGTCGGGGCGGGCCTGGCGTTCCTGTTTCTGGGCGGGGTGGCGTCGGGAGGCTTCGAGATCGAGCGCATGCGCCAGTCGGCGGTGCAGCGCTTCGGCGTGTCGGCGGGCGAAGCGGTGGATGGTTGGCGCAGTGCGCTGGCCGGATGGCGCGGGCTGTCCGAAGAAGACCAGTTGCAGCGGGTCAATGAGTTTTTCAACCGGCGCATCCGTTTTGCCGACGACCAGGTGGTGTGGAACCAGTCAGACTACTGGGCGACGCCGCTGGAAACCTTGAGCAGGGGCGTCGGTGACTGCGAAGATTTTGTGTTTGCGAAATACTTCAGCCTGCGCGAGCTGGGTGTTGCCGAAAGCCGCCTGCGCATGACCTACGTGCGGGCGCGGATCGGCGGGCCGGCCAGCAGCGTGACCCAGGCCCACATGGTGCTGAGCTATTACGCGTCGCCCGAGGCGGTGCCGCTGGTGCTCGACAACCTCATCACGACGATTCGTCCGGCGAGCAGCCGTCCGGATCTCGTGCCGGTGTTCAGTTTTAACATGCAGGGTGTTTTCGTTGGCGGGGCCAGCCAGGCTTCGACGCCGGTAGACCGGTTGTCCCGCTGGCGGGAGATGCTCATGCGCATGAGTGCAGAAGGCTATACGCCTTGAAGGAATTGATATGTCCCTGTTGAAACGGTTGTGGATCAGCGTGGTTGTTGCGATGGGTGTGGTGCTCGCGGGGGCGTTTGCGGTGAGTGTGCTGACCGCGCGCAGCTACTTCGAGCAGCAGCTCCAGGCCCAGGCCAGTGACGGTGCGGTGTCCCTGGCTTTGTCCATGTCCCAGCAAAGCAAGGATGCGGCGACCGCCGAGTTGCTGGTCACCGCCTTGTTCGATGGCGGTCATTACCGCCTGATCCGTTTTACCGACGCCAGCGGGCGTGTGGTGGTCGAGCGCAGCCAGCCCGATGTGGGCGAGGGCGTGCCGGAGTGGCTGCCCGCGGTGTTGCCGATGCACATCCGGCCCGGCCAGGCGCAGGTGAGTGACGGTTGGCGCCAGGTGGGGCTGATCACCGTGGAGGCGGCGCAAGGGTATGCCTACCGCTCGCTGCTTCGCGGCGTGCTGCAGTTGGGCAGCCTGATGCTGGCGATCGGCTTGTTCTGGGCGATGGGCGTGTCGGCCCTGCTGCGCTGGGTGCGCCAGCCGCTGGCCGAAATGGCCGAACAGGCGGAGGCCATCGGGGCAGGGCAATTCCGGGTGCTGAAGGAGCCGAAGGTGGCCGAACTGCAAAGCATGGCACGGGCGCTCAATCACATGTCGGATCGGGTGCGCACGCTGTTTGCCGAGCAGGCCGGGCGGATCGCCGAGTTGCGCGACGAAGGGAGCCGCGACCCGGGCACGGGCCTGTTCAACCGGGCGTGCTTCAACGGCGAACTGCGCCGCGTGCTGTCGGATGCCAGTGTGCCGCCGGCCGGGTGTCTCGGCATGTTGCGGATCGCTGATCTGGCGGCGCTCAACCAGCACCTCGGGCGGGCGCGTACCGACGAGTGGCTGGTTGCGGTGGCCGATGCACTGCAGGGCAGTCTGCCTGCGCTTGACGATGTGTCGCTGGCCCGCGTGGGCGGCGCCGAGTTTGGCGTCGTGCTGCCAGGTGTGGTGCTGGACGACGCACGGAAACTTTTCGAGCGGGCGCTGAGCGCGGTGGCGGCACTCGACCTGCAGGTGGACGGGGCGCATGCGTTGCGGATGAATGCAGCGGTGGTGACCTATCGTCACGACGAGCAACCCGGTGTTGCGCTGGCGCGGGTGGATTCCGCGCTGATGCGGGCCGAATCGGCTGGGGTGCTGATTGCCGAGACGGACGGAGCGTCGCTGCCGATTCCGGTTCCTGGCGAAGGCGCGTGGAAGGCATTGCTCGAAGGCGCGCTGGTCTGCCATGAGTTTTCACTGGTGGGTTACCCGGTGCTGGCGGTCGATGGCAGCCTGGTGCACCGGGAGTTCATGTTGCGTCTGCCCATGCAGGGCGGTGCCGGTACGCTGACGGCGGGTCAGTTCATGCCGGCTGCGGTGCGGGTTGGCCTGGCGTCGGCCTGCGACCTTGAAGCGCTTCGTCTTGGTATTGCGAAGCTGCTCGATTCGCCGGATCCGGTTGCCATCAACGTGGCACCCCGTTCGCTGATCGAACCGGATTTTCTGGATCGGCTGGACGTGTTGCTGGCGACGGCGGGAAGCGCTGCGGCGCGGATTGCCGTCGAGGTCAGCGAGCGTGGACTGGACGCCAACCTGGCCGGGCTGGAGGCGCTGGCCGAAGTGCTGGCCCGTCACGGGGCCCAGCTGGGTATCGAGCACTTTGGCCGTCAGCTGGCGGCCTTGCCGCGCCTGTACGCGATTCGTCTGGCGTATCTGAAGCTGGATGGGAGTTTTGTGGCGGGCCTTCACGAAAACGCGGGGCACCAGCGGCTGGTGAAGGCGATCGTGGATGTGGCCCGCGGCCTGAATGTTGCCGTGTACGCCGAGCAGGTTCATTCCGCGGAAGAGTGGGCCGCGGCAGCCAGCCTTGGCGTGAGCGGCATGACCGGGCCGGAGGCTTCGCGCCGCCTCGCCGGATGAGGTGAATGGCAGGCCAGGGTGCCTGTGCTGCGTGAGATGAATGCAAAAAGGAGGCCGTCGAAAGAGGCCTCCTTTTTTGTGTCACTGCAATTTAACCCGGGGCCCGACCCGGCAAGGAAAACCTTGCGGGGTCGGGCGGATTGGTTGGCCGCTTCAGTCGCTTAGTCGGTGTGGAGCTTTCCTTTGAGGAGCAGGTCTTGAATGATCTGCGTGTCGGAGGACAGCGCGCCGCTGTTGGTGAGATCGACGCCCTGGAGCACGATTTTCTGGTCGGTGGCACCGGCGACGAAAGTGCCGCCGGTGTAGCCGCCGGTGGAGCTGACATGAACCACGGTGTCGGCGCCCGCCTTCTCGAAGTGCAGGTAGTTGCCCAGGTTGCCGCTGGCCTGGCTTTCGCCCTGAAGCAGGTCGTGCAGGTCGAGTACGTCGCCACCGTTGATGGCGCTGGCCGTGTTGAAGTCGGTGATGGCATCGACGGCAGGCTTGGTGGTGGTGACGGTATCGGCAAGGCTCCACTTGAAGGTGTCGGAGCCGAGGCCGCCGGTCAGGGTGTCGTTGCCGGCTCCACCTGCGATCAGGTCGGCACCGCCGCCCGCGCGGACGATGTCGTTGCCGGCGCCGCCCGAGATGTCGTCACGCCCGTCGCTGCCGGTGATGTCATCGTTGCCGTTCGAGCCGGCAATTTGCGAGCCGGTGCGGATCAGCCACTGGCCGTTCTGGGTGGGGTCTTCGATGATGTCCTGCAGCGCGTTGAGAGTGGGCGCGCTGGTCGGGGTGAAGAGTGCGAACTCGTCGGTGCCGAGCGTCTTGTAGCCGGTGTCGGGCTCGCTGGACAGTTTGACTTCGATGCGCAGGCGGGCATTGCCACCCTGTTCCCAGTACAGGATTTCAATGGGCTGCAGGCCGGCGGCGAGGCTTACGTTGGTGTAGGTGCGGGCGGTGGGCGACTGGATGTTGTCGAACATGGCCACCGTCCGGCCGGCGATGTTGAGCCGGAAGCCGTCGTCGGCGGTTACGCGGATGTCGTAACTTCCGCCACCGAGATTGACCAGGCCGACCATGCGCATGCCGGAGTCGGTGGTGTTGCCGATGCCGGTGGTCGTCTTGAGTTCGCTGCTGTCGGAGCCGGTGGTGCCGCCGCGCAGGAAGTTGTAGAGCGCGCCCGAATTGATCGCCAGATTGCTGCCCAGCAGGGTGGGGTTGTTGCCGAGGTTGCCATCGACGGCGCCGACGCTTGTGCTGCCGGTGGTGTAGCCGAAGCCGTAGTCGATCTTGTCGGCGCTGAAGGTGGCGTCTGCGCCGGTGGCCGTGGCGGCGTTGTAGGTGCCGACGATGGTCTGGCCGCTGCGGCCGTCAACAATTCTGGTCATGTCGGAGACACGGTCGAGATTGCCGAGGGTCCTGTCGTCGGCGTGAAAGCGGGTGCTCGTGGTGTTGCTCGTTTCGTTGTAGCCGTAGTACTCACCGGTAAGGCCGAGGCTGGCCTTGGCGATGGCAGAGGTTGTGCTGCTCAGGACGATGTTGTTTTCGGCAAGGCGGCTCACGTCGAAGGTGATGCTGGAGCTGCCGGTGTCGCCGTCCTTGTCGGCCAGCACGAAGGAGAAGCCGTCTGTCACCTTGGTGCTGATCGTGGAGATGGGTGTGTAGGTGTAGCTGCCGGTGCTCATGTTGATGGCCAGCGTGCCGCCGGCTGCGGTGGAAACCGTGAGCTGGTGGTTGCTGGCGTTGTAGCTGCCGTGGCTTGCTCCGCCCGATACCGTGACGCTGCCGGCCGGCATTGTAGTTGTAGGTGACATCATCAACCGTGACGGAGCGGATGCTGCCGCCGTCTGCGCCAAAGCCGCTGGTGCCTCCGAGCAGGCCGCCGGAGAGGAGTTCGCCGCTGGCCGGCTGTGGCACGGTGGCTTGCAGGGCGGTGGACAGTTGGTTGAAGTCGCTGATCACCTGGCCATTGAGATTGGTGCTGGTGACGCCGTTGTAGGCGATCGGGTCGAGCGGGGCCTGGGTGGCTCCGGTGCCCATGCCGAGGGCGAAACTGGTGATCTGGTTGCTTTGCAGGAAGCCCTTCCAGGCGGCTTCGTCGCCCGCGCCGATGGCGGTGCCGGTGTTGGGCTGGCCGTCGGAGAGGAAGTAGGCGATGTTCTGGCCCGATGCCAGCTTGCCGGTAGAGGAATAGGCCGACTGGCCGGCCGCGATTGCGGCGTCGTAGTTGGTGCCGCCGGTGGCGACAATGGCGGCGAGCTGGGCCTTGGCCTGGGCCACGGTGGTCCAGACACCGCCTGCAGCCGCGGCTTCGGTGTTGAAGGTGACCAGCCGCACGCGCACTTCGCCAAAGCCGTCGTAGCGGTCGAGCAGGGTGTTGAGCGCGCTGATGGCCGAGGCGAGGCGGGTGGTGCCGGCCACGCCGTCGGTGCGCGTCATGCTGGCCGAGTTGTCGAGTATGAGCAGCAGGTTGGTGTCCACCGGTGCGACGGTGATGGTCTGGGATGCGGCCGCGGCGATCGGGGAGTCGTCTTCGACGTTGACGGTCAGGGTGCTGGTGGAGGTGGTGACGCCGTCGCTGACGTTTACGCCAAGGGCGATGCTGAGAACGTCTTCACTGGTGGTGTCGGGGTGGTCGACCGGGCCGGATAGCTTGACGGTGTAGCTGCCGTCATTGGCGATGGTGGCGCGCAGGATTTCGACGCCGTTGGCAGAGCCGATGAGGGTCTGGGTGCCGCTGCCGCTCCAGGTGATCGGTACGCCGCCGGAACTCAGGCTGGCGACGGGGGCGGTGAGGCTGGCGACCAGGGTGTTGCCGTCGGCATCGGTGAGGCTGAGGATGCCGCTGGCCACGGTCAGGTCGGTGCTGTCGGTGTTGCCGGTGGAGTCGGCAATGCCGCCCGCGAGGCCTTCCTCGGACACGTTGACGCTGGCGCTGCCAACCAGCGGAGCATCGTTGGTGCCGGTGACGGTGATTTCCACCATCGTCACGGTGCCGTCGGCCGTGGTCACGGGGATGCGCTCGATGACCTGCTCGCCCTGCTTGAGGCCCTGCACGTTGGGGGCGCTGTTGTTGAGCGTATAGACCCAGCTGCCGTTGCTTTCCAGCTTGAGGCTGCCGTAGGTGCCGGCGACGGTTTCCGGAACGAAAGACGACTGGCCGGCGTCGGCATCGCTGATCACGAGGGTGCCGCTGGTGCTGAGGGTGATACGTAGGTGTAGCTGCCGTCGGCCCGCACGGTGAGCGTGCCGTAGGTGCCCGTGATGGCCGTGCCGACGGTGCCGGGGGTGCCGCTGGTGTTTTCGGCGCCGGTGCGGATGGCGGTGATGGTCAGGGTGTCGCCATCGATGTCGCGGTCGGCGCCGGCGGGTGTGGCGGTGCTGGTGATCAGGCCGTCGGCTGCCGAGACGTTCAGGGTGGCGTCTTCATTGACGGCGCCGGAGTCGTTGGCGGCCAACGGGGCGTCGTTCACCGCAGTGATGCCGATGCTGGCGGTGCCCGCGGCCGAGATGCCGCCGTTGTCGTCGGAGGCCGTGAAGTGGAAGGCGGTGTCGCCGTTCCAGTTGGCGTCCGGCTGGAAGTAGAGCGTGAGGCTGCCGGTGCCGGCAGGCAGGGCCGTGCCGGCGACGACCGGCCGGGTCATGGCGGCGTCAAGGTAAAGGGTGCCGTGGGCCGGGAGGTCGGCCAGGGTGAAGCTCACGACCGTGCCGTCGACGTCTGCGCCGGTGAGCGTGACGGGGATCGGCGCTGCCGGGTCTTCAAGGCCGGTAGCGGTGGCCGGGGTGACGGTGGGCAGTTCATTGGTGCCCTGCACGGTGACGGTGATGTTGCGCGTGGTGCCGTCGGCGGTGCTGACCTGGAAGGTTACCGTGCGCACGTCGCCTTCCCGAAGGGCTTGCACCTGGGCCGAATCATTGTTGAGCGTGTAGGTCCAGGTGCCGTCGGCCGCAATGCTGAAGCTGCCGTAGGTGCCGCTGGCGCTTGCCGGCGTGAAGCCTGCGGGGCTGTCCACGTCGGTTGCGGCAAGGCTGCCGCCGGTGACAAGCTGGCCGGCGATGTCTTCCTTGACGGTGCCGATGAGCGTACCGGTGATCTCTGCGGCGTCGTTGGTGCCGCTGATGGAGATGGTCAGCGTGGCGGTGCTGCCAAGCTGGCCGTCAGTCATCTGGTAGCTGAAGACTTCCTGCACCGTGTCGCCGGTGTTGAGCGCCTGGGCGGCGGTGCCGGGGGTGTAGGTGTAGCTGCCGTCGGCGCGGATAAGCAGGCTGCCGTAGTTGCCGGTGAGCGTGAGACCGCTGCCATCCACCGGGGCGAAGGCTCCGCTGGTGCCGGTGCGGGCACCCGCCACGGTGAGGCTGGTGCTGTCGATATCGCTGTCGTTGGCGAGGACGCCTTCGTTTGCATTGCGCGTGACAGCGGAATCCTCGGTGGTGCTGGCCGTGTCGTTGGCCGCGACGGGTGCGTCGTTCTGCGGGGTGACGTTGATCGTGGCGATCGCGGTGGAGGTGCCGCCCTTGCCGTCGCTGATGGTGTAGGTGACTTCGACCGGGCCATTGACGTCAGGCGCCGGGGTGAAGGTGAGGGTGCCGTTGGCGTTGACGACGACCGTGCCCTTGAGCGGATCGACGCTGGCGCTGGTGACGCTGAGCGTGTCGCCGTCCGGGTCGGTGTCGTTGCCGAGGACCGTGAAGGTGACCGGCTGATCCTCAAGGGTGGAGGCCAGGTCGGCGACTGCCGTCGGGCCGTCGTTGGTGCCGGTGACGGTGATGCTGACGGTCGTGGTGGTGCCGTCAACGCTGCTGACGGTGAAGGTTTCGGGGCGGGTCTCGCCTTCCTTCAGGGCCTGGACTTCGGGTTTGGTGTTGTCGAGGGTGTAAGTCCAGGCGCCGTCTGCTGAAAGCGAGAGGCTGCCATACGCGCCGGCTGAATTGGTCAGCGGCTGGAAGGCGGCTTCGCCGGCATCCGGGTCGACGATGCTGAGGGTGCCGGAGGCGGTGGTCTGGGCGGGAGTGTCTTCCTTGACCGCACCGGTTCCGCTGCCGAGCACGGCGGTGTCGGCGGTCGGGGTGACGTTGATCGTGGCGATCGCCGTTGACGTGCCGCCCTTGCCGTCGCTGATGGTGTAGGTGACTTCGACCGGGCCATTGACGTCAGGCGCCGGGGTGAAGGTGAGGGTGCCGTTGGCGTTGACGACGACGGTGCCCTTGAGCGGATCGACGCTCGCGCCGGTGACGCTGAGGGTGTCGCCGTCTGGGTCGGTGTCGTTGCCGAGGACCGTGAAGGTGACGGGCTGGTCTTCATTGGTGGTGGCCAGGTCGGCAACCGCCGTCGGGCCGTCATTGGTGCCGGTGACGGTGATGCTGACGGTCGTGGTGGTGCCGTCAACGCTGCTGACGGTGAAGGTTTCGGGACGGGTCCGCCTTCCATGGGGCCTGGACTTCGGGCTTGGTGTTGTCGAGGGTGTAAGTCCAGGCGCCGTCGGCGGCGAGGCTGAGCGTGCCGTACGCGCCGGCTGAATTGGTCAGCGGCTGGAAGGCGGCTTCGCCGGCGTCCGGGTCGACGATGCTGAGGGTGCCGGAGGCGGAGGTCTGGGCCGGGGTGTCTTCCTTGACCGCACCGGTTCCGGTGCCGAGTACGGCGGTGTCAACGGTCGGGGCGATGGTGATCTTGGCGATCGCCGTTGGAAAAGCGCCGCCCTTGCCGTCGGTGATGGTGTAGGTCACTTCCACCGGGCCATTGACGTCAGGCGCGGGGGTGAAGGTCAGGGTGCCGTTGGCGTTGACGACGACCGTGCCTTTGAGCGGATCGACGGTCGCGCCGGTGACGCTGAGGGTGTCGCCGTCCGGGTCGGTGTCGTTGCCGAGGACCGTGGAAGGTGACCGGCTGATCTTCAAGTGGTGGAGGCCAGGTCGGCGACTGCCGTCGGGCCGTCGTTGGTGCCGGTGACGGTGATCGACACCGTGGTCGTGGTGCCGTCGACGCTGGTGACGGTGAAGGTTTCGGGGCGGGTCTCGCCTTCCTTCAGGGCCTGGACTTCGGGCTTGGTGTTGTCGAGGGTGTAAGTCCAGGCGCCGTCGGCGGCGAGGGTGAGCGTGCCGAAGAGACCCGGGACATTAGTCAGCGGCTGGAAGGCGGCTTCGCCGGCGTCCGGGTCGACGATGCTGAGGGTGCCGGAGGCGGTGGTCTGGGCCGGGGTGTCTTCCTTGACGGTGCCGGTTCCGCTGCCGAGCACGGCGGTGTCGGCGATCGGGGCGACGTTGATCGTGGCGATCGCCGTGGACGTGCCGCCCTTGCCGTCGCTGATGGTGTAGGTGACTTCGACCGGGCCATTGACGTCAGGCGCGGGGGTGAAGGTCAGGGTGCCGTTGGCGTTGACGACGACCGTGCCCTTGAGCGGATCGACGGTCGCGCCGGTGACGCTGAGGGTGTCGCCGTCCGGGTCGGTGTCGTTGCCGAGGACCGTGAAGGTGACGGGCTGATCTTCATTGGTGGTGGCCAGGTCGGCGACCGCCGTCGGGCCGTCGTTGGTGCCGGTGACGGTGATCGACACGGTGGTGGTGGTGCCGTCGATGCTGCTGACGGTGAAGGTTTCGGGGCGGGTCTCGCCTTCCTTCAGGCCTGGACTTCGGGTTTGGTGTTGTCGAGGGTGTAAGTCCAGGCGCCGTCGGCGGCGAGGGTGAGCGTGCCGTACGCGCCGGCTGAATTGGTCAGCGGCTGGAAGGCAGCTTCACCGGCATCCGGGTCGACGATGCTGAGGGTGCCGGAGGCGGTGGTCTGGGCCGGGGTGTCTTCCTTGACGGTGCCGGTTCCGCTGCCGAGCACGGCGGTGTCGGCGATCGGGGTGACGTTGATCGTGGCGAATCGCTGGACGTGCCCGCCCTTGCCGTCGCTGATGGTGTAGGTGACTTTCGACCGGACCATTGACGTCAGGCGCGGGGGTGAAGGTGAGGGTGCCGTTGGCGTTGACGACGACCGTGCCTTTGAGCGGATCGACGGTCGCGCCGGTGACGCTGAGGGTGTCGCCGTCCGGGTCGGTGTCGTTGCCGAGGACCGTGAAGGTGACCGGCTGATCCTCAAGGGTGGAGGCCAGGTCGGCAACCGCCGTCGGGCCGTCGTTGGTGCCGGTGACGGTGATCGACACCGTGGTCGTGGTGCCGTCGACGCTGCTGACGGTGAAGGTTTCAGGGCGGGTCTCGCCTTCCTTCAGGGCCTGGACCTGGGCTTGGTGTTGTCGAGGGTGTAAGTCCAGGCGCCGTCGGCGGCGAGGCTGAGCGTGCCGAAGAGACCTGGGACATTGGTCAGCGGCTGGAAGGCGGCTTCGCCGGCGTCCGGATCGACGATGCTGAGGGTGCCGGAGGCGGTGGTCTGAGCCGGGGTGTCTTCCTTGACGGTGCCGGTTCCGGTGCCGAGCACGGCGGTGTCGGCGATCGGGGCGACGTTGATCGTGGCAATCGCCGTGGACGTGCCGCCCTTGCCGTCGCTGATGGTGTAGGTGACTTCGACCGGGCCATTGACGTCAGGCGCGGGAATGAAGGTCAGGGTGCCGTTGGCGTTGACGACGACCGTGCCCCTTGAGCGGATCGACGGTCGCGCCGGTGACGCTGAGGGTGTCGCCGTCCGGGTCGGTGTCGTTGCCGAGGACCGTGAAGGTGACGGGCTGATCTTCATTGGTGGTGGCCAGGTCGGCAACCGCCGTCGGGCCGTCGTTGGTGCCGGTGACGGTGATCGACACCGTGGTCGTGGTGCCGTCGACGCTGGTGACGGTGAAGGTTTCCGGGCGGGTCTCGCCTTCCTTCAGGGCCTGGACTTCGGGCTTGGTGTTGTCGAGGGTGTAAGTCCAGGCGCCGTCGGCGGCGAGGCTGAGCGTGCCGAAGAGACCCGGGACATTGGTCAGCGGCTGGAAGGCGGCTTCGCCGGCGTCCGGGTCGACGATGCTGAGGGTGCCGGAGGCGGTGGTCTGAGCCGGGGTGTCTTCCTTGACGGTGCCGGTTCCGCTGCCGAGCACGGCGGTGTCGGCGATCGGGGTGACGTTGATCGTGGCGATCGCCGTGGACGTGCCGCCCTTGCCGTCGCTGATGGTGTAGGTCACTTCCACCGGGCCATTGACGTCAGGCGCGGGGGTGAAGGTCAGGGTGCCGTTGGCGTTGACGACGACGGTGCCCTTGAGCGGATCGACGGTCGCGCCGGTGACGCTGAGCGTGTCGCCGTCCGGATCGGTGTCGTTGCCGAGGACCGTGAAGGTGACCGGCTGGTCTTCGTTGGTGGCGGCCAGGTCGGCGACTGCCGTCGGGCCGTCGTTGGTGCCGGTGACGGTGATCGACACCGTGGTCGTGGTGCCGTCGACGCTGGTGACGGTGAAGGTTTCGGGGCGGGTCTCGCCTTCCTTCAGGGCCTGGACTTCGGGTTTGGTGTTGTCGAGGGTGTAAGTCCAGGCGCCGTCGGCGGCGAGGCTGAGCGTGCCGAAGAGACCTGGGACATTGGTCATGGCTGGAAGGCGGCTTCGCCGGCATCCGGGTCGACGATGCTGAGGGTGCCGGAGGCGGTGGTCTGAGCCGGAGTGTCTTCCTTGACGGTGCCGGTTCCGCTGCCGAGCACGGCGGTGTCGGCGGTCGGGGTGACGTTGATCGTGGCGATCGCGGTGGAGGTGCCGCCCTTGCCGTCCGTGATGGTGTAGGTGACTTCCACCGGGCCATTGACGTTGGCGGCCGGGGTGAAGGTCAGGGAACCATTGGCGTTGACGACGACCGTGCCCTTGAGCGGATCGACGGTCGCGCCGGTGACGCTGAGCGTGTCGCCGTCCGGGTCGGTGTCGTTGCCGAGGACGGCGAAGGTGACCGGCTGGTCTTCGTTGGTGGCAGCCAGGTCGGCGACTGCCGTCGGGCCGTCGTTGGTGCCGGTGACGGTGATGCTGACGGTCGTGGTGGTGCCGTCGACGCTGCTGACGGTGAAGGTTTCAGGGCGGGTCTCGCCTTCCTTCAGGGCCTGGACTTCGGGCTTGGTGTTGTCGAGGGTGTAAGTCCAGGCGCCGTCGGCGGCGAGGCTGAGCGTGCCGAAGAGACCTGGGACATTGGTCAGCGGCTGGAAGGCGGCTTCGCCGGCATCCGGGTCGACGATGCTGAGGGTGCCGGAGGCGGTGGTCTGAGCCGGAGTGTCTTCCTTGACGGTGCCGCTGCCGCTGCCGAGCACGGCGGTGTCGGCGGTCGGGGTGACGTTGATCGTGGCAATCGCCGTGGACGTGCCGCCCTTGCCGTCGCTGATGGTGTAGGTGACTTCGACCGGGCCATTGACGTCAGGCGCGGGGGTGAAGGTGAGGGTGCCGTTGGCGTTGACGACGACGGTGCCCTTGAGCGGATCGACGGTCGCGCCGGTGACGCTGAGGGTGTCGTTTTCCGGGTCGGTGTCGTTGTCGAGGACGGCGAAGGTGACTGCGCTGTCTTCGGGCGTGCCAACGACGTCGGCGCGGGCGACCGGCGGGGTGTTGGCGCCGGCGATGGTGATGCTGAGGACGGCATTGGCGCTGCCCCCCTGCCCGTCGGTGACGGTGTAGGTGAAGGCGTCCTGCAGAGTGGCGCCGGGGGCGAGGCTGGTGACGGTGTTGTTGGTGGCGTCCTGGATGTAGCTGTACTGACCGTTTGCCTGGATCGTTAGGGTGCCGTAGAGGCCGGTGACGACGGTGGCGCCTGTGACCGCTACGCCGGCCACGTTGCTGACAGCCAGGGTGTCGCCGTCCACGTCGGTGTCGGCGCCGGCGGGGTTGGTGATGAGGTTGCCGGTGGCCGGTACGGTGTCGGTCTTGACGAGGCCGTTGGCGTCGTTGCGGGCCACGGGGTCGTCATTGAGCGGCGTGACGGTGAGGCTGACGGTGGTGACGACACTGCCGCCCTTTCCGTCGGAAACGGTGACGGTGAAGCTGTCGGGGCCGTTGTAGTCGCGGTTGGGGGTGTAGGTGTAGGTGCCGTCGGGCTTGACGGTGACGGTGCCGTTGGACGGGGCGTCCTTGAGCGCGAAACTGAGGGGGTCGCCGTCCGGGTCGGTGGCCGTGAGGGCGCCGGAGATGGGCTGGTCTTCGGGCGTCACCTTGCTGTCGGGCGTGACGACGGGGGCGTCGTTGGTGCCGTTGATGGTGATGGCGACGCGGCTCGGGGTGCCGTCCACGGTGGCGACCGGGAAGGTTTCGGAGAGGGTGTCGCCAAGGCCGAGGGCCTGTACGGCCGGGTGGGTGTTGTCGAGGGTGTAGGTCCAGTTGCCGGCTGCGTCGAGGGTTAAGCTGCCGTACTGGCCGGCAACGGCGGCCTGCGGCCGGAAGGCGGATTCGCCGGCGTCGGCGTCGCTGACCGTGAGCACGCCGTTCGTGGTGAGGGCGCTGTCTTCGGTCACCATGCCGCTGTCACGGCTGACGAGGGCCGGGTCGTTGGTGCCGACAACGGTGATGGTGATGGTGCTGGTGGTGCCGTCGGAGAGGCTGACCGGGAAAGTCTCGGTGCGGATTTCGCCGTCGCGCAGGCTTTGTACGGCGTCGGTCGGGTTGGCGAGGGTGTAGGTCCAGCTGCCGTCGGGGTTGAGCGTGAGGCTGCCGTAGTTGCCCGGGGTGGAGGGCTGGGCGACGAAGTTGGCGCCACCGCTGGCGGTGAGCTGGCCGCCGGTCTGGATGGGGTTGTCTTCCTTGACGATGCCGACGCCGGGGGCGCCGATGACTTCGTTGAGGCCAAGAACCGTGACGACGACGGTGCTTTCGGTGCCGTCGAGGCTGGCAACGGTGAAGGTTTCGCTGCGGGTGTCGCCCGTGGCGAGGCCCTGGACGAGGGGGTTGCCGTTGTCGAGGGTGTAAGTCCAGTGGCCGGCGGCGTCGATGGAGAAGCTGCCGTAGGTGCCGGGCGTGCCGCTCTGGGCCTGGAAGGCTGACTGGTCTGCGTCCGGGTCGGTGACGGTGAGCGTGCCGCTGGCGAGCAGCGTGGTTTCTTCCTGAACGGTGCCGGCGCCCTTGCTGATGCTGGCCGGGTCGTTGACCGGGGCGATGTTGACCGTGGCGATGGCGCTGGAGGTGCCGCCCTTGCCGTCGCTGATGGTGTAGGTGATCTCGACCGGGCCATTGACGTTGGCGGCGGGGGTGAAGGTGAGGGTGCCGTCGGGGTTGACGACGACGCTGCCCTTGGCCGGATCGACGCTGGCGCCGGTGACGCTGAGGGTGTCGCCGTCCGCGTCGGTGTCGTTGTCGAGGACAGTGAAGGTGACGGGCTGATCTTCGTCGGTGGCGGCAAGGTCGGCGACTGCGACCGGGGCGTCGGGGACCGGGGTGACGTTGATCGTTACGGTGGCGGTGGAGGTGCCGCCATTGCCGTCGCTGATCGTGTAGGTGACGGTGTCGGTGCCGTTGAAATCGGGGTTGGGCACATAGCGCAGGGTGCCGTCCGTATTGATCGTGACCTGGCCATTGGCGGCGCTGGCGTTGGTCACGGCCAGGGTGTCGGCATCGGGGTCGGTGTCGTTGGCGAGCGGGTTGAGGGTGACGGGCTGGTCTTCGTCGGTGGATGCGTTGTCGGCCACGGCCACGGGGGCGTCGTTGGTGCCGATGACGGTGATCGTGACGGTGCTGGTCGTGCCGTCGATGCTGGTGACGGTGAAGGTTTCGGTGCTGCGCTGGCCTTCCTTCAGGGCCTGGACTTCGGGCTTGGTGTTGTCGAGGGTGTAGGTCCAGGCGCCGTCGGCGGCGAGGGTGAAGCTGCCGTAGGTGCCGGCCGAATTGGTTTGCGGCTGGAAAGCCGCCTCGCCGGCGTCCGGGTCGACGATGCTGACGGTGCCGGAGGCGGTGTTTTGAGCGGGGGTGTCTTCCGTTACGGTGCCGCTGCCGGTGCCAACGCGGGCGGCGTCGGCCACCGGGGCGATGTCGACCGTGGTGGTGGCGCTCGCGGTGCCGCCCTTGCCGTCGCTGATGGTGTAGGTGATCTCGACCGGGCCATTGACGTTGGCGGCCGGGGTGAAGGTGAGGGTGCCGTCGGCGTTGACGGTGACGCTGCCCTTGGCCGGATCGACGCTGGCGCCGGTGACGCTGAGCGGGTCGCCGTCGGCATCGGTGTCGTTGCCAAGCACGTCGATGCTCACGGGGCTGTCTTCGGTGGCAGCGGTGGCGTCCGGGTTGGCGACGGGGGGCGTATTGGCCGGCACGAGCAGGGTTGTCGTGCCGGCGGCGGGCAAGAAGTCGATGCCGTCGGTGCTGCTGCTGTAGGTGTAGGAGACGGGCGTGACTTCTTCGAGGATGCGGACCAGGCGCACGAAGTCGTGGGTCTGGTCGCCAAGGCCGCCGCCGGTGACACCGGCTGCCGGTTCTTCGAGGCCGTCGAAGGGATCGGTGCCGCCGTTCAGGGCCTGGATGACCTTGTCGGCATCGGCGCCGAGGCTGGAAACGATGTTTTCGCTGCGCTCCGGCGCGGCCGTGGCGAAGAGTTCGTCATTGAGCAGCAGTTCCCGTTCTGGCCCGACGCTGAGTTTTGCGCCGCTGGGCAGCTGCAGTTCCACGATGGCGCCGGCTGCGGTGACGATGGCGTCGCCCTCGGCGACCACGTCACCCGGCTTGATGGCGGTGAGCTTGCCGCTGCTGTCGCGCAGGTAGGCGTCGCCCTGCACGAAAACGACAGTGCCCTTGACGGTGGCTTGAGGGGCAGTGCTGACGGGGGATGCAGAGGTGGCCATGGGGAACTCCGGAAACGGATTGATCAGATGCTGCGAAATCTACGGATTCGCGACGGGCGTCGCTATTGTCCACAAGGACAGGGGGCGTGACGGATGCCACGGGAAAGACGCTGAATGCTGAAACGTGTGCGGGAATCCGCGGGAGCGGCAGGGCGCCGCTCCGGGGTTTAACGAACGCCGTGCACCCGCAGGGCGAGTTGCAGGCGGTCGGCGACCTGCAGTTTTTCAAACACGGCCTTGAGGTGGGCCTTGACGGTGCGCTCGGTGATGCCGAGGGCGCCGGCGATGGCGAGGTTGCTCTCGCCCAGCGCGGCCAGGTGGGCGACTTCCCGCTCGCGTTCGGTGAGGGGCGTGGCCCAGTCGGCGAGGCCGCTGCGCGGCAGGCGGCTGTCCACCAGGCGGAGCAGGCGCGACAGGAGCGCGCGGCCCACCCAGAGCTCGCCGCTGGCGATCACGTCGAGCGCCTGGAGCAGGGTTTCGAGGGGCGCGTGACTGTGACAGTAGCCACTGGCGCCGGCATTGAGCGCGGCAAGCCCTTCGTCGTCGTTCGGCGTGGACGAGGTGGCGAGGATGGCAAGTCCGGCGGCATTGCGCTGCCAGCTGGGCTGGGTCCAGAGCGGCGGCTGGCCGGCCTTGGCATTGCCCAGGTCGACGAGGACAAGGCGGTGCCCGGCGGCGCGCCAGGTGTCGAGGCCCTCGAGATTGCGGGCGCGCACCGGGGACTGGCCAAGGCCTTGCCAGCGCTCGGCGAGGAGGTCGTCGTCGGTCAGGATCAGAAGCGGTTGCGGGGAGCTCATGGCGGGTCGGGGTCGGAGGTTTTCTCAGCGCTCGGTGAGGGCGTTGGCCTTGGCGCGCAGCACGGGCTTCATGAGGTAGCTGAGGAGGGATTTCTTGCCGGTGAGAATGTCCACTTCGGCCACCATGCCGGGGATGATCGGCATGCGTGCATCGCCGATGGTGCTCTTGGTGGTGCGCACCCGCACGATGTAGAACGCGTTGCCCTTTTCGTCGGTGATGGTGTCGGCACCGATCTGTTCGAGCGTGGCTTCGAGGCCGCCGAAGGTGGAGAAGTCGTAGGCGGTGAATTTGACCAGCGCCCGCTGGCCGGGGCGCAGGAAGGCGATGTCCTTGGGCTGGACACGGGCTTCGAGGAGCAGGGCGTCGTCGGTGGGGACGATCTCGATGATTTCCTTGCCCGGTTGCACGACGCCGCCGACCGTGTTGGCGAAAAGCTGCTTCACGGTGCCGTTCATCGGGGCGCGGATCTCGGCCTGCTTGACCCGGTCGGCAAGGCCTTCGCTGCCGGCCGAAAGTGCGGCGAGCTTGGCGTTGGTCTCGGAGAGTTCGCTGCGGGCCTGGTTGCGCAGGTTGAGTTCGACTTCTTCGATCTTGCGCTGGGCCTCTGAAATCGACGCCTGAATGCGCGGGATCTGCGCGTTGGCGCTGTCGCGCTCGCCCCGGTAGCGGGCCACATCCCGCTCGAGGCGCAGCAGTTCCACCTCGGAGACGGCGCCGGTCTTGGCGAGGGGGCGGGTCACTTCGAGTTCGCGGGCGGTGAGGTCAAAACTTTGCCTGGCCTGCTCGCGCCGGGCGGTGACTTCGTTGAGTTCCTGGCGGCGTTGCGACAGCTGCTGGCTGGCCACGCCGACGGTGGCGTCCAGTTCCATGCGCTTGGATTCGTAGGCGCTGCGTTCCTGTTCGACGAGATCGGGGGCTTCCTTGATGAGCTCCGGCGGCGGCACGAAGGCCTTGCCGCTGGCGACCGCGGTGAGCCGTGCGGCCCGGGCGAGCAGCGCGATGTACTGGGCGCGGTTTTCGCGTAGCGAGGAGACGAAGCGGGTCGGGTCCACCTTGAGCAGAAGCTGGCCGGTTTTAACCTGCTCGCCTTCCTTGACGAGGATTTCGGAGACGATGCCGCCGTCGAGGCTTTGCATGACCTGCACCTGCCGGGACGGGATGACCTTGCCTTCGCCGCGGGTCACTTCGTCCAGCTGGGCGAAGGCGGCCCACACCAACAGGGTGAGCACTGCGGCGCAGGTAAACAGCACGGCAATGCGGCTGCCGCGCAGTTTTTGTTCGGAGATGGCCCATTCGGCGTCGGCCATGTAGTCGCCGTCGTCGTGGATCTCACGTTTTTCAGCGCCGTCGAGGAGGCGGTCGAAGGTGCGTGAGGCGCGCTGGTAGATGGCATCGTAGAGGGCGCAGAGGGGGCCGAAAATTCTCTTCATGATCTCACCCCGCCCGTCCGATGCGGCCCTGCTGGAGGGCTTCGACCACCTGTGCCTTGGGCCCGTCGGCAACGATCTTGCCCTGGTCGAGCACGATCAGGCGCTCGACCAGATCGAGCAGTGAAGTGCGATGGGTGACGAGGATGATGGTCTTGTTGGTGGCAAAACGGCGCAGGCGCTGCTTGAGGCTTTCTTCGCTCTGGTGGTCCATGCTGCTGGACGGTTCATCGAGGAGCAGCACCGGCGGGTCGTTGAGCACGGCGCGGGCGATGGCCACCGCCTGGCGCTGGCCGCCGGAGAGGGATTCGCCGCGCTCGCCGATGGGCATCTCGAAGCCTTGCGGGTGGGCGTTGGCGAATTCGCGCACGCCGGCCAGCTCGGCCGCGGCGAGGATTGCGCTGTCGTCGGCGAAGGGGGCGCCCATTGCGATGTTGTGCTTGAGCGTGCCGTAGAAGAGGGTGACGTCCTGCGGCACGAAGCCGATGGAGCGGCGCAGCTCGGCCGGGTCGATCTGGCGCGAATCGATGCCGTCGATGAGCACGGCGCCCTCGGTGGGCTGGTAGAGGCCCAGGACGAGTTTTTCGATGGTCGTCTTGCCCGAGCCGATGCGCCCGATGATGCCGACCTTTTCGCCGGCCCGGAGGCGGAAGCTGATCTTATTGAGTACCGGCTGATCGCGGCCGGGGTAGCAGAAGCTGACATCCTTGAATTCGATGTCGCCGGAAAAACTGGGCCGATGCACGAAGCTGGCGCCGTCGGGCCGTTCGATCGGCAGTTCCATGTGGCTGCCGACCGAGGCGAGGGAGGTGCGGGCGTTCTGGTATTGCATCATCAGCCCGGCCACCTGGCCCAGCGGCGCCATGGCGCGGCCGGACAGCATGGAGGCGGCGATGATGCCGCCCATCGTCATGTTGCCGTTTGAGAGCTCATAGACGCCGACGACGATCACCACGATATTGACCAGTTGCTGCACGAGCTGGGCAAAGTTGACCGTGCTCGCCGAGAGCAGCTTGAGGCGGCCGCCGATCTGGGCGATGAACAGCGTGGCGCGCTCCCAATGGCGCTGGACCTGGCTTTCGGCGCCGAGCGTCTTGAGGGTTTCGAGGCCGACCAGGCTTTCGATGAGGGTGGCGTTGCGCTGGGCGCTGGCCCGGTAGGTGGTTTCGGTAAGCTCGTGCATCTTGTCCTGCGCGACGAGGGTGACGAACAGCACGGCAAGCATGCCGACCAGCGGCGGCAGCAGCAGCCACGGGGAGATCCATACCATCACCAGCAGGAAGAGCAGCACGAAGGGCAGGTCGATCAGCGTGGTGACGGTGGCGGAGGCGATGAAGTCACGCACCCCTTCGAAGGCCCGCAGGTTGGCGGCGAAGGAGCCGACCGAGGCCGGGCGGGCGTCCATCCGCAGGCCGAGGACGCGTTCCATGATGCGCGCCGAGAGTTGCACGTCGATGCGCTTGCCGGCGGTGTCGACGATGTAGGCCCGCAGCGTGCGCAGCATGAAGTCGAAGCCGAGCACCAGGATTGCGCCGATGGCCAGCACCCACAGGGTTTCGACCGCGTGGTTGGGCACGACCCGGTCATAGACCGTCATCGAGAACATCGGGATGGCGAGGGCGAAGAGGTTGACGACCAGCGCGGCCAGCAGGGTGTCGCGGTAGAGGCGCCAGTTTTCGAAGACGGTGCCCCAGAACCAGTGGGCTGCCCGCACTGCCCGGATCTGCGGGGCGCGGGCCTCGAAGCGGAAGCGCGGCTGGACGAAGCACACGAGGCCGCTGTAGAGGGCGGCGAGCTCGTCAGCGGACATCTCGTGGGCGGATTCGCCGGCTTCGGGGAAACGGACCCGCGCACCGCCGTCCGGCAGGTGTTCGAGCAGTACGCAGGCGCGGCGGTCGTGGAGCAGCAGGATGGCCGGCAGCATGCCGGGCTGCATCTCGGCCAGGGGCTTTCTCACGATGCGGGCGGCAAGCCCGGCGCGGGACGCTGCGCGGGGCAGCAGCGACGGGGTCAGGCGGTTGTCGACCAGCGGCAGGCCGGCGGAGAGGGCGGCGGCCGTGAATGGGTTGCCGTGCAGCTGGGTCAAGACGACCAGCGCATCGAGCAGGGGGTCTTCATGGGTGGCGGCTTCGCCGGGGTGCCAGTTGTTGTCGGTGGCGGAAGCGCCGCTTCCTTGCGGGGCGGGCGTGGCGCGGGCGGCGGCGGAGGGTGCGGCGTCGGTCATCGGCACAATCGTGTGGTGGTCGTTTCTTTACCGTCCGGGGCAAGGCCCCAGCCGGGAAAAATCGCCGGTCATACCGGCAGGCGTCCGGATTGTATGGATAACGGGTGGCGAAGGGGGAACTTGAGCCTCACGGCAATGTGTTGCAGAAAGTGGCTTGCCGGTGGAATAGCCGGTGAAACGGGCTCCTCGCGGCCCGGGGTCAGATCACGTCGTAGGGGCCGAGGAGGTCGAGTCCGTGACGCAGGCGGGCGCGGGCACCCTTGCGGGCGAGGAGCTTGCGCTGGGCCTTCGGGGGCAGGTCGGTGAGGCGCAGCAGGCCGCGGTCAATGAGAACATCGACGACGTCTTCGATGACGCGGATCAGGTCGGCGTCGAGACGGGTGAAATCGGCCGAGCCGGTGAGCTCGGCGGTGTCGGGATGGCCGTTCGGGAGTTCCTCTTCATGGCCCGGCCCGGCTTCGCTGAAAAGTGCAACAACCTGGCCTGCAGAATCACGTTGAACGTAGGGCATGGTGGGGGTCGGATCGGATTGTGAAGTCGTGAAAAAAAGGCTGCCCGGGGGCAGCCTCCAAGTTCAGGCAGCGGGGGCCTGGAGTTCTTTGGGTAGCGGAAAAATGATTTTTTCCGGCACGCCGTCAAGCGGCCGCACGGAGGCTGCGCCGAGGGCCTTGAGGCGGGCGATGACCGATTCGACCAGCACCTCCGGTGCCGATGCGCCAGCTGTTACGCCGATGCGCTGTTTGCCGACAATCCAGGCCGGATCGATGGAGTCCGCGTCGTCGATGAGGTAGGCGGGCACCTTCAGCAGCTCGGCCACTTCGCGCAGGCGGTTGGAGTTGGAGCTGTTGGTGGAGCCGACGACCAGCACCAGGTCGGAGAGCGGCGCCATGAACTTCACGGCGTCCTGGCGGTTCTGGGTGGCATAGCAGATGTCGTCTTTTTTGGGGCCGATGATGCTCGGAAAGCGCTCGCGCAGCGCGCCGACAATGGCGCCGGCGTCGTCCACCGAGAGCGTGGTCTGGGTGACGTAGGCGAGCAGGTCGGGGCTCTTGACCTGCAGGCCGGCCACGTCGGCCGCGCTTTCGACGAGGTAGATGCCGTCTTTGATCTGACCCATCGTGCCTTCGACTTCCGGGTGGCCCTTGTGGCCGATCATGATCAGCTCGCGGCCCTGTTCGCGCATGCGGGCAACTTCGAGGTGCACCTTGGTGACCAGCGGGCAGGTGGCGTCGAAAACACGCAGGCCGCGGGTTTCCGCTTCGCTGCGCACGGCCTGGGAGACGCCGTGGGCGCTGAAGATGACGGTGTTGCCGGCCGGTACGTCGGACAGGTCTTCGATGAAGACGGCGCCCTTGGCGCGCAGGCCTTCGACGACGAAGCGGTTATGGACGACTTCGTGGCGCACGTAGATGGGCGCGCCGAACTGCGCCAGGGCGCGTTCGACGATCTCGATGGCGCGTTCTACGCCGGCGCAGAAACCACGGGGGTTGGCGAGCAGGACTTCCATTTGATTCCTCGTGCTGCGGGGCTTAGCTGACGCCGATCACTTCGACTTCGAAGCGGATGGACTTGCCGGCCAGCGGGTGGTTGAAGTCGATGATCGCGTGGGTGTCGAGCACTTCGCGGATCAGGCCTGGGTAGCGGGAGCCGTCCGGCGCGGTGAACTCCATGATGACCATCGGTTCGACTTCGGCTCCGGTGGGGAAGTCTTCGAGGCGAACCTTTTCGACGAGATCTTCACGGTGCGCGCCGAAGGCGTTTTCAGGCTCGAGCAGGAAGGTGTGGCGCTCGCCGATGGTGATGCCGGCCAGGCAGCGTTCGAGCGTGGGGGCGATGTCGCCGCGGCCCAGTTGCAGCGTGGCCGGCTTGGATTCAAAGGTGCTGATCAGGGGCTGACCACTGTCGAGGGTGATGCGGTAATGCAGGGTCAGCAGGCTGTCGGGCTGGACGATCTGGGTCATGAAAGTTTCTCTTGGGCGAGGGTGTGGCGATGTTCGCGCAGTTGCGCGAGGATCATCAGTACAACGCCGATGCAGATGGCGGAATCCGCCACATTGAAGGCCGGCCAGCCGTAGCGGCCGATATGGAAATACAGGAAGTCGACAACCGCGCCGAAGACGAAGCGGTCGATGACGTTGCCGATGGCCCCGCCGATGATCAGCGCGAAGGCCAGCGGTTGCAGCAGTTCGTGCTGGTGGCGGGCCAGCAGACGCAACAGCCAGCCGCAGATGCCGGCCGCCAATGCCACGAAGAACCAGCGCTGCCAGCCGCCCTGGTCGGCCAGGAGGCTGAAGGCCGCGCCGGGGTTGAAGGCCAGGACCAGGTCGAAGTAGTCGGTGACGCGGATGACTTCGCCGTTGCGCAGTGCGCCGCGGACGAGGTGCTTGGTCCATTGGTCCACCAGCACGACGATGGCCGACAGGCCGATCCAGTTGCCGAGGCGTAGTTTCACGGGCAGGCTCCTGAGGCGTGGGTAAGCTTACGCATGGGCGCGAGCTTCGCCGGCGCCGTGCAGGTTTGACGTGCAGCGGCCGCAAAGTTCCGGATACGCGGCATCGTGTCCCACGTCGTCCCGGTAATGCCAGCAGCGCTCGCACTTCTTGTGGGGGACGGGGTGACCAGAATGGCGTCGTCAGCGTCGTTGCTGACCTTGAGCAGCGTGGTTCTGGAGCAGATCAGCACGAAGCGCAGGTCGTCGTCGAGGCTGGCCAGCAGGTCGAACGCATTGCCGGCCAGGCGGATCTCGACCTCGGCCTGCAACGATGAGCCGACCAGCCCGGAAGTGCGGACGGCTTCGATTTCCTTTTGCACGTCGGCACGGATCGCACGGATGGCGCTCCAGCGTTCGAGCAGGGCTTCCTCGCCGTCCTGGGCGGGCAGCGTGTGGAAGGCGTGGAGCATCACGCTGTCGTCGGCGTTCTTGCTTAGCAGTTGCCAGATTTCCTCGGCGGTGAAGGACAGGATCGGCGCCATCAGCTTCACGACGGATTGCAGGATGTGCCACAGGGCGCTCTGGGCGGAGCGGCGGGCGACGGACTTGGCCTGGGTGGTGTAGAGACGATCCTTGAGGATGTCGAGGTAGACCGCGCCCAGGTCTTCGGAGGCGAAGTTCTGCAGGGCCTGGACGATGCGGTGGAACTCGAAGCGGGCGTAGTCGGCTTCGGCCTGGGTTTGCAGCTTGCGGGTCAGGGCCAGGGCGTAGCGGTCGATCTCCAGCCATTGGTCCACCGGCAGCATGTCGACGGCCGCGTCGAAGTCGGAGGTGTTGGCCAGCAGGAAGCGCAGGGTGTTGCGCAGGCGGCGGTAGGTTTCCACGACGCGGTCGAGGATCTCCTTGGAGATCGACAGCTCGCCGGAGTAATCGGTGGAGGCGACCCACAGGCGCAGGATGTCGGCGCCGAGCTTGCCGGTGACTTCTTGCGGTACGACCACGTTGCCCAGCGACTTGCTCATCTTGCGGCCGCTGCCATCCACGGCGAAACCGTGGGTGAGCAGCGCCTTGTAGGGCGGGTGGCCGTCGATGGCGCAGCCGGTGAGCAGCGACGAGTGGAACCAGCCACGGTGCTGGTCGGAGCCTTCGAGGTAAAGATCGGCGCGCGGGCCGGTGGCGTGCCCATCATTGTGGGAGCCGCGCAGCACATGCCAGTGGGTGGTGCCGGAGTCGAACCACACGTCGAGGGTGTCGCTGATCTTGTCGTACTGGCCGGCTTCGGCGCCGAGCAGTTCGGCCGGGTCGAGCTTGAACCAGGCGGCGATGCCTTCCTTCTCGATGCGCTGGGCGACTTCTTCCATCAGTTCGATAGTGCGGGGGTGAAGCTCGCCCGTGACCTTGTCGAGGAAGAAGGGAATCGGTACGCCCCAGTTGCGCTGGCGCGAGATGCACCAGTCGGGACGGTTGGCGATCATGGCGTGCAGGCGCGCCTGGCCCCAGGACGGGAAGAACTGGGTGGCGTCCACGCCGCCAAGGGCGAGCTCGCGCAGGCTCGGGCCACCGTTGGGCTTGAGGTCCATGCCGACGAACCACTGGGCGGTGGCCCGGTAGATCAGCGGTGTTTTATGGCGCCAGCAGTGCATGTAGCTGTGGGTGATCTTCTCGTGGAGAAGAGCGCTCCGACTTCCTGCAGTTTCTCGACGATGACCGGGTTGGCCTTCCAGATGTGCAGGCCGCCGAAGAAGGGCAGGGTGTCGGCATACACGCCGTTGCTTTGCACCGGGGAGAGGATGTCGTCGTTGGTGAAGCCGTTGGCCTTCCAGGAGTTGAAGTCTTCCAGGCCGTAGGCCGGGGCCGAGTGGACGATGCCGGTACCGGCGTCGAGGCCCACGTAGTCGGCCACGAAGACGGGCGAGACGCGCTCGTAGAACGGGTGGCGGAAGGTGATCTTGTCGAGCTTGGCGCCGTTGGTGCGGCCGACGATGCGGCCTTCGAGGCCGAAGCGCTTGAGGCTGGCCTCGGCGAGCTCGGTCATCAGCACGAGGAGGCCACGGGGGGTGTCGAGCAGCGCGTATTCGTGTTCGGGGTGGACGTTGAGGGCCTGGTTGGCGGGGATGGTCCACGGGGTGGTGGTCCAGATAACCGCCCAGGCATCCTTGCCGGCCGGCAACGCGGCCAGGTTGAAGGCGGCGGCAAGCTTTTCGGGTTCGGCGCAGACGAAGCCCACGTCGATGGCCGGGCTGCCCTTGTCCTGGTATTCGACTTCCGCTTCGGCCAGCGCCGAGCCGCAGTCGAAACACCAGTTGACCGGCTTCAAGCCCTTGAAAACCCAGCCGCGCTTGACCATCTCGGCCAGCGCGCGAACTTCGCCGGCTTCGTTGCCGAAATCCATGGTGCGGTAGGGATTGTCCCAGTCGCCCAGCACGCCGAGGCGGATGAAGTCCTTCTTCTGCTCTTCGATCTGATCAAAGGCGTAGGCGCGGCAGAGTTCACGCACCTGGTCGGCGGGCAGGTTCTTGCCGTGGGTGACTTCGATCTTGTGCTCGATGGGCAGTCCGTGGCAGTCCCAGCCCGGCACGTAGGGGGCGTCGAAACCGGCCAGGGTTTTGGAGCGGACGATGATGTCCTTGAGAATCTTGTTCAGCGCGTGACCGATGTGGATGCTGCCGTTGGCGTACGGCGGGCCGTCGTGCAGCACGAACTTGGGCCGGCCGGCCGCGGTCTTGCGGATTTTCTGGTAGAGCTTCTTTTGCTGCCAGTCGGCCACCCAGCTGGGCTCCCGCTTGGCGAGATCGCCGCGCATCGGGAAGGGCGTGTCGGTCAGGTTCAGGGTCTTGCGATGCGGCGTGTCTTGCGGGTTTTGCGGCTTGCGGGTTTCGGACATGGTGTGTGCGGCCTGTAATTCAGAGGGGATTCTGGACGAAGTAGGCGCGGGCCTCTTCGGCGTCGCGGGCGATCTGGGCGGTGAGGGCGTCGAGGCTGTCGTAGCGCTCTTCGTCGCGTTGCTTCTTTAGAAAGTTAACGCGGAGATGGGCGTCGTAGCAGTCGGTATCCCAGTCGAAAAGGTGCACTTCCAGGGTCGGTCGGCCGGCATCGTTGATGGTGGGGCGCACGCCGACGCTGGCCACGCCGGGCCAGGGGCGGTCGGCCAGGCCATCGACGCTGACGGTGTAGATGCCCATCAGCGGCGGGCTGCGGTGTTTGAGCTGGATATTGGCGGTGGGAAAGCCGATCGTGCGACCGATCTTGTCGCCGTGCATGACACGCCCGCTGATGCTGTAGGAGCGGCCAAGGAGGCGGGCGGCGTGGGGCATGTCACCCTCGGCGAGGGCTGCGCGCACGGCGGAGCTGGAGACGCGCTCGTCTTCGTGCCTGAAGGTGTGCATGGATTCGACGCCAAAGCCGATTTTGTCGCCGGCGGCCTGGAGCATGGCGAAGTTGCCCTTGCGGCCCTTGCCGAAGCAGAAGTCGTCGCCGATCAGGAGGTGGCGCACACCGAGGCCGTGGACGAGCACGTCTTCGATGAAGGCTTCGGCGGTGAGCCCGGCGAGTTTCTGGTTGAAGCGGCCGATGTAGAGCCGGTCGACGCCCTGGCCTTCGAGCAGCAGGATTTTTTCGCGCAGCGATGTGAGGCGTCTGGGGCGATCTTCATGGGCGAAGTATTCCCGCGGGTGTGGCTCGAAGGTGAGCACCGCGGCGGGAAGGCCGGTGGCCTCCGACTTTGCCCTCAACTGCGCCAGCAGCGCCTGGTGGCCGCGGTGCACGCCATCGAAGTTGCCGATGGTGAGCACGCAGCCGTGTTCGGCTCGCTCTGGGATTCCACGGAAAACCTGCATGGGGCGGATTCTGGGCAAAAAGGCGGATTATAGCGGCAAGGGGCGGGCGGGCGAAGCCGGCGCCCGCGGGCTAGCTGCCCTGGCCGGCGCGCTCCCGGTGGAAGCGGGCGACGTAGTCGGTGAGCGTGCCGGCGGCGATGGCGTCGCGCAGGTCACGCATCAGCTGCTGGTAATAGTGCAGGTTGTGGATGGTTGCCAGGCGCGCGCCGAGGATTTCGTTCAGGCGGTTGAGGTGGTGCAGATAGCCCCGCGAGAAGTTGCGGCAGGTGTAGCAGTCGCAGGATTCGTCGAGGGGACGGGTGTCGGTCTTGTGGCGGGCGTTGCGGATCTTGATGTCGCCGTGGCGGGTGAACAGCCAGCCGTTGCGGGCGTTGCGGGTGGGCATCACGCAGTCGAACATGTCGATGCCGGCCTGCACCGAAAACACGATGTCTTCCGGGGTGCCGACGCCCATCAGGTAACGCGGCTTTTCCTTGGGCAGGCGCGGCGCGGTGTGGTGCAGGATGCGCTGCATGTCGTCCTTGGGTTCGCCCACCGAAAGGCCGCCGATGGCGTAACCGTCAAAGCCCACTTCCTCGAGCTCGGCGAGGGATTCGTCGCGCAGGTTTTCGTACATGCCGCCCTGGACGATGCCGAACAGCGCGTTGGTATTTTCCTGGCGGTCGAATTCGTCGCGTGAGCGCTGGGCCCAGCGCAGGGACATGCGCATCGAATCCGCGGCTTCGGTGACGGTGGCCGGGTAGGGCGTGCATTCGTCGAAGATCATCACCACGTCGGAATTGAGCACTTTCTGGATGCGCATGGATTCTTCGGGTGTGAGGAAGAGCTTGTCGCCGTTGACCGGCGAATTGAAGCGCACCCCTTCTTCGGTGATCTTTCGCAGCGCGCCCAGCGAGAAAACCTGAAAACCGCCCGAGTCGGTGAGGATGGGGCCGTCCCAGGCCATGAACTGGTGCAGGCCGCCGAAGGCTTCGATGACTTCGAGGCCCGGACGCAGCCACAGGTGGAAGGTGTTGCCGAGGCAGATCTGGGCGCCGATGTCGCGCAGGTCCTGCGGGGAGATGCCCTTGACCGTGCCGTAGGTGCCGACCGGCATGAAGGCCGGGGTGTCCACGGTGCCGTGGTTGAGCGTGAGACGGCCGCGACGGGCCGCGCCGTCGGTGGCGAGGAGTTCGTATTTCATGCGGGATTCCGGGTCAGGAACATGGCGTCGCCGTAGCTGAAGAAGCGGTAGCGCTCGGCGATTGCGTGGGCGTAGGCATTGCGGATGGTGTCCATGCCGGTGAAGGCGGAAACGAGCATCAGCAGGGTGGATTTTGGCAGATGAAAGTTGGTGATGAGGGCATCGGCCACATTGAAGTGGTAGCCCGGCAGGATGAACAGGTCGCTTTCGGCATTGCCGGCCTTGAGCTGGCCGTCACGCGCGGCGGATTCGAGCGCGCGCATGCTGGTTGTGCCGACGCACACCACGCGCTTGCCGGCCGCCTTGGTGGCGGCGATGGCATCAACGGTGGCCGGGGGCACGAAGTAGGCCTCGGTGTGCATTTTGTGCTCGGACAAGTCATGCACACGCACGGGCTGGAAAGTGCCGGCGCCGACGTTCAGGGTGATGAAGGCGCTGCCCACGCCTTGCCCGGCCAGGCGGGCGAGCAAGGTTTCGTCGAAATGCAGACCGGCCGTGGGGGCTGCCACCGAGCCCGGGTTCCGGGCAAAAACCGTCTGGTAGCGGGATTCGTCGGTATTGCCGGCTGCGCGTTCGATATAGGGCGGCAGCGGCAGGTGGCCGTGGCGCTCAAGGAGGGTGACGAGATCGTCGCCATCCGGAAAGCGCAGGTGGAAGAATTCGCCAACCCGGCCGATCACCTCGACATCCAGCGCGCCCTCGAGGTGCAACCAGCTGCCGGGCTTGGGTTTTTTGCTTGCACGTACTTGTGCCAGCGCTTCATGGGCCCCGAGCGGGCGCTCGACCATCACTTCGACCTGGCCACCGGTGGCCTTGATGCCGAACAGGCGCGCGTGGATCACTCACATGTCGTTGAAAACCAGCAGATCGCCGGGGGAGAGCAGGGTGGGGAGATCGGAAAAACGAAGGTCGACGAGCGGAGCTCCGACCTGCAGCAGACGGCTGTCGGTGCGGCGGTTTAGCGGAGCCTGGGCAATGAGTTCTTGGGGGAGCGGGTAATCGAAATCGTCGAGAGTCCAGGACATGAGTTGATGCGGTTAAAAGTTTCGTAGATAATGCAGCGCTTCCCAGGCCGGGATGGCGGAATCGGTAGACGCAGCGGATTCAAAATCCGCCGCCGCAAGGTGTGGGGGTTCGAGTCCCCCTCCCGGCACCAATAAAATCAATGGGTTAGAGAATTGTAGCAAAAAACGGGCTGTTTTTTCCGTTTATGGTGCAAATTGTGACCCACTTGATTCTCTGGCCCACAGTGGCCGATCAGGCGATGCTTCCCCAGGCGGAAGTGTCGAAAAAAAGAACAAGTTCCCGGATTTTTCATGGCACTCGACCCCAAAGCCCAGGCTATGCTCGACATGGTCTATCGCGTCGGTGCGCCGCGCTTCCACGAGCTGGATGTGCATCAGGCCCGTCGCTCCTTCGAAAAGCTCCAGTTTGCGTTACGCCCCGATTTGCCTGCCGTGGCGTCGGTAACCGACGTGCCGATTCCGGGTGTGCATGCGCGGGATGGCGTGATCATGGCGCGCCTGTATCGCCCGCTGGATGCGGCGCAGGACGCAATCCTCCCGGTCACTTTTTATTTCCATGGCGGCGGGTGGTGCGTTGGCGACATCCCGAGCTACGACGCCTTGTGTCGTGAGCTGGCCAACCTCGGCGGATGCGCGGTGTTGTCGGTGGATTATCGGCTGGCGCCCGAGCATCCGTTTCCGGGTGCGGTGGAGGATGCGCTACAGGCCGTTGCCTGGACCCTCGCCAATGCCGCAATGCTCGGCGTCGACCCGACCCGCTTTGCGCTGGCCGGTGATAGCGCAGGCGGCACGCTCAGTGCCGTTACTGCGCTGCAGATGCGCAACGACGGTGCTCCGCAGGCGGCGCACCAGATCCTGATCTATCCCTGCACCGACATTCTCAGCCAGCGTCCGTCGCGCCGTACCTACGCCAACGGGTACTTTCTGGATACCGAGAGCCTGGCCTGGTTCTTCGAGAAATACCTGCCCAATCAATCCGACTGGAGCGACTGGCGTGCTTCACCGCTACTCGCCGGGCGCTTCGACAGGCTGCCTCCGGCGACCTTTATCGTTGCAGGTTGCGACCCGCTGACCGACGATTGCAAGGCTTATGCCGAAGCCCTCGGCACGGCTGGCGTGCCGGTGACCGTGCATGAGTTCGACGGCATGCTGCATGGCTTCATCACGCTCGGAAAAATGTTTCCGCAGGCGGTGACGGCGGTCGAAAAGGCTGGATTGGCATTACGCGCAGCACTGGCGCGCTAAAGGGGAGACCGGGCTGCTCCGGAGGAGGCTCCGGAAGCCCTAGATGCAGACGAAGCTGACGACCTGAGGGCTGTTTGAGCAGCTGCGCCCCAGCGAGAACTGGCCGCGTCCGCGCAGCACAACTTCCTCCCGCGACAGCAGAAACTCTCTTTCACCTTCGATTTGCACGAAGGTGCCGTTGCTGCTGCGGTCGATCAGTACGAACTTGTCTCCGCGCAGTTCGATTTCGGCATGGCGGCGGGACGACTGGGTGTCACCCACCACCAAGTCGGCGGCGGGGTCGCGCCCGATGCGCGCACTGGGCTTGTTGGAATTGAGTACCAGCGAAATCGAGTCCAGGTAAAGACGTAATTCCGGCTCCGTTTCGAGAAGGAAGTGGTCGCTCTGGACGATGGTCAGCTCTCCGATGGCCTCGCACATCAGTTCGCACAGCTCGACTGGCCGGGACAGCCCGCGGATCACCCGCGGGGGCAGCGCGTGGAGCACCGAGCGCCATTCGGGCCCGAGGCGGCGGGCGGTTTCGGCCGACGTGATGGCCTTGCCCGGCGAGGCAAGTTCGGCCAGTCTCGCCGCGAAATTGACGGTTTCACCGAAGACGTCGGTACCGCTTACGACAACCGGGCCGAAATGAAAGCCCATCCTCACCGCGAGCCGCTGCTGCTCGGGCGCAGAGGGGAGGTCTTTCAGCGTCTGGTGGATGGTCAGCGTAGCGTCCGCAGCACTGTCGGGATCGTTGAAAACGGCCATGAGCCCGTCGCCGGTGTGCTTGACGACCCGGCCGCGCTTGGTTTCGACCACGATGCGCATGGCGCGGATGCTGCGGTCGACCAGTTCGAAGGCCGAGGAGTCACCCACGCGCTGATACAGCTGTGTGCTGCCGACGAGATCGGCAAACAGTACAGCGCATTCTTTTGCGGGATGGGAGGGTTCCGACATCTGGATTAGGGCGGCTTCGGAGGCGTAATTCTAGCGGACTACGTGATATTTTCCGCAGTGCTGAAGGTAACAAATTTTGCGGCTTTCAGTCTCGCCGCCTGTCGGGTGGCGGCCTTCGATGGGCGGCCGGGTGCAATTCTTTGGGCTTCCCTTGATTTAAACAACGTCAAGAGCGCCCGCTCAGTGGGATAATGCTGCATTAGGCCACATTTTGGCCGGTTGGTCCCTGAGTGGCGTCTTTACGTCTGTCTGGAAGGAGTTTCATGAAACGAGTTGATGATTTCCGTCTGCGCTTTGGCAAGCAGGAGCTGGTGCCCATTGTGATCGGTGGTATGGGGGTGGATATCTCCACTGCAGTTCTGGCGCTAGAGGCTGCACGTCTGGGCGGAGTCGGTCACATCTCGGATGCAATGGTGAAAACGGTGGCTGATCGCCGTTTCAACACCAAGTACGTCAAGGATAAACTCAAGCAGTACAAGTTCAACGTTGCCAATACCGACAAGTCGGTGGTGAAGTTTGATCTCGACCAGTTGGCCGAGGCGACGAAACTCCATGTGGGCAAGACCATGGAAGCGAAGCGCGGTTCCGGGATGATATTCGTGAACTGCATGGAAAAACTGACCATGAATGCCCCGAAGGAAACCCTTCGCGTGCGCCTGGCCAGCGCTCTGGATGCAGGTATCGACGGTATTACCCTGGCTGCCGGCCTTCACCTTGGTTCGTTTGCGCTGATCGAGGATCATCCTCGCTTCCGGGATGCCAAGCTTGGCATCATCGTGTCGTCCCTGCGTGCATTGCAGCTCTTCCTGCGCAAGAGCGCGCGCACCAACCGCCTGCCTGATTACGTGGTTGTGGAAGGTCCGCTGGCGGGGGGGCATCTGGGTTTTGGAATGGACTGGGCGAAGTACGATCTGGCAACCATCGTTGCCGAGATTCGTGCCTGGTTGCTTGCCGAGAAGCTCGAGATTCCGCTTATCGCCGCAGGTGGTATCTTCACGGGAAGCGACGCCACCGCATTTCTTGAGCATGGCGCCGCGGCGGTTCAGGTTGCAACACGCTTTACCGTGACGGAGGAGTGTGGCCTGCCGGCCGATGTACAGCAGCATTATTTCAAGGCCAGCGAAGACGAGATCGTCGTTAATCAGATTTCGCCAACCGGCTACCCGATGCGCATGCTGACCGGCAGCCCGGCCATCGGCTCGGGCATTCGCCCGAACTGTGAGGCCTACGGATACCTGCTCGACAGCAACGGAAGCTGCTCCTATATTCAGGCGTACAACCAGGAAGTGGCGCTGCATCCCGGCGCAAAGAAGGTTTTCGTCATGGAGAAGACCTGCATGTGCACGCACATGCGTAATTTCGATCTCTGGACCTGCGGCCACTATACTTACCGGCTGAAGGACACGTCCCGCAAGGGTGAGGATGGGAATTACGCAATCCTGTCAGCCGAGCACGTTTTTCACGACTACCAGTACAGCACCGACAACAAGATCGCTTTGCCTGACTGAGGTCTGATAGGGCAGCAAAAATAAAGCCCGGTTCTGCGCCGGGCTTCTCTTTTAGAAGAACCGCGAAGCCGCTTCGCCAGGTATGTGCATGCCGGTGCTTTTGGCGCGTTTCAGCAATTCCCAGTAATAGCGATACGATGCTCTGTCGTGCAGTTTGCCGGCATGCTGGATGGGTCCCCAGCCCTTGTCCTGGGCTGCAACCAGAATGCTTGCCGCTTCCTCGACCTCGGTGAAGTCCGGGCGCATGGCTTCAATGATGGGTACGACCTGGTTGGGGTGGATGCTCCACATGCGCAAGTAGCCGAATTCCTTGCGGGCACGTTCAGCATCCCGGCGGATGAAGGTAATGTCCTTCAGTTCGGTTGTGACGTTGTGTGATGGAACCACCCCGTTGGCCAGTGCGGCCGCGGAGATGTCGCATTTTGCACGCGTCACCAACGGATGTTCGAACTGCCCGGGGCTGCGCATGGCTGAGCCGGGAATGGCGCCGTGGTGGCCGCTTACAAAGTCCATCAAGCCAAAGTCGAGGGACTCCACTCTATCCAGGGCTGCAATGTCCCACGCGTCGCGTAGCGCCCCGTGAGTTTCGATCAGTACGTGGACAGGAATTGCCCGTTCGACGCTGTTGCGTTCTTCTGCGCTGCGGATGCTTTCGATCTGAAGGGCTGCATCGGCAACGCTGCGGGACTTCGGAAGCGTCAGAAAGGCGAGGCGTTCACCGGCCTGGCTGACGAGGATGTCCACATCCCGTTCCCAGTGCGGGTGGGTGATGTCGTGGATGCGCGCGCCGACCCGTCCGAAGCGGTTGTCGCCGGACATGATCAGGCTGGCGGCCATCGTTGCATGTTCGGCTTCGGCGCCCGCATGGGCACCGTCTTCGCAGTCGAAAGTGATGTCGAAAACCGGTCCGAGTTCATGCTGGAGTGCGAGCGCCTTGCGCATCAGCTTTTCGCTGCCAGCGTAATGATCGACGACGGGAAGAATCGGGAAGGGCTTTTCGCCCTGAAACAGCACGGTATCGGGGTGCGGCATGACGTGGCTCATTCCTTCGTTGTCGTGGCGTGTGGAGATTAGCAAAAAAACACATGAATAAAAAACGCGGGAGCATTTCTGCCCCCGCGTTTTGCTGTGCGCCGAATCAGTCGAGCAATTAGCCCAGCAGATCCTTCACGCCATCACGCTCTTCGAGCAGTTCGTTGAGGGTGTGGGTCATGCGCTCACGGGAAAACTCGTCGATCTCCAGGCCCTGGACGATCTTGTATTCGCCGTTCTCGGTCGTGACCGGGAAGCCGTAGATGATGCCTTCGGGGATGCCGTAGGAGCCATCGGAGGGGATGCCCATGGTGACCCATTCGCCATTGGAGCCGAGCGCCCAGTCACGGACGTGGTCGATGGCGGCATTGGCGGCCGAAGCGGCAGACGACAGGCCGCGGGCTTCGATGATTGCGGCGCCGCGCTTGCCGACGGTGGGCAGAAACACGTCGCGGTTCCAGGCTTCGTCGTTGATCAGGTTCTTGACGTTGTCGCCGTTGGACGTGACCTTGCGGTAGTCGGCATACATCGTGGGGGAGTGGTTGCCCCAAACGACCAGGTTCTTCAGGCTCGAAACGTCACGGCCAGACTTGGAGGCCAGTTGCGACAGCGCGCGGTTGTGATCCAGGCGCAGCATGCCGGTGAAATTCTTGGCTTGGACGCGACCGAACTTGACCGCGATCTCTTTGGCAATGTAAGCATTGGTATTGCAGGGGTTGCCCACAACCAGAACCTTGACGTTGGGGTCGGCGTACTGGCCGATGGCGGCGCCCTGTACGGTGAAGATCTTGGCGTTTTCGGTCAGGAGGTCCTTGCGCTCCATGCCGGGGCCGCGCGGGCGGGCACCGACCAGCAGACAAATCTGGGCGTCCTTGAAGGCCACGTTGGGGTCGTCAGTGGCGACCATGCCTGCCAGCAGCGGGAAGGCGCAGTCTTCCAGTTCCATCATGACGCCCTTCACAGCCTTCTGGGCTTGGGGCAGGTCGAGGAGCTGAAGGATGACGGGCTGATCCTTGCCCAGCATTTCGCCACTGGCGATGCGGAACAGGAGGCTGTAACCGATTTGGCCGGCGGCGCCGGTAACTGCGACACGAACGGGGGCTTTTGCCATTATTGAGACTCCCTCTCTAAAGAAGCGTTATAAAAACACTAATGTTAATGCTTCAAGTCGTCTGCGGCTCGTTGCGATATGGGTTCGCGTTGAATCTGGCATGCGACTAGTTAACATGCGAATCGTAGGAGTATTTTTTTGCTCTGTCAATTCCATGTCTTATATCTTATATAAGATATAAGATTGATTATGGACTGCCTGAAAAAAGTGTGTTCAAATACACCGATGCGACACGACTCGCCCACTTTCAGTCCTCTTTACCGTCAGATCAAGAATCTGATGCTCAGCGCCTTGGAGTCCGGCGAGTGGCGTCCGGGGCAGGCGATTCCCAGCGAGCAGGAGCTCGCGCTTCGGTTCAATGTCAGCCAGGGAACGGTGCGCAAGGCCATTGACGAGATGGCGGCGGAAAATCTCCTCGTTCGCAAGCAGGGCAAGGGAACCTACGTGGCGTCACACAACGACCCGCGGGCCTTGTTCCGTTTCCTGCGGCTCGTTCCCGTGGATGGCGATCTGGCCCATCCGCAAAGTGTCCCCCTCGATTGCTGGAAGGCCAAAGCCGGAAATGAAGCTGCGCGGATGCTCGGAATAGAGCTGGGTGCGCCTGTTACGATTTTGCGCAGGCTGCTGCGTTTTTCGGGCAAACCGGTGGTTGTTGATGAAATATATCTTCCGGGCGAGATATTTCAAGGTCTGACCATGGAAGTGTTGCAGGGTGCTCAGGGTTCCCTTTACAGCTTGTTTGAGGGTCGTTTTGGTGTGAGGATGATCCGCGCCGAAGAGCGGATTCGTGCTGTCGCGGCTGACCGGATGACAAGTGAGACCCTCGGTGTGGTCGAGGGGACTCCGCTACTGTCGGTGGAGCGGGTGACATATACCTATGGCGACCGACCTGTCGAGTGGCGTCGCGGGCTCTATTCGACCGCCGAGCATTATTATCTCAACGAATTGAATTGAACGAGTTGAACTGATGGGAAAGGCCCGACCTGTCAGTAGTTGGTAAGGGTATATACTTATAATTTTGTTTGTGTGGGAAATGTGCGGCTTTTTGTCGCTATTGTTTGAGGGAAAATCTATGACAGAGGTGATTTTGAAGAAACAGCGCCCGAAGCATCTGGCGCTGAACCAGATTCGGCTCCCGCTCCCGGGATTCGTCTCGATCCTGCATCGGGTGAGTGGTGCCGGACTGTTTCTGATGCTGCCCGTGCTGCTGGCGCTCTTTGGTAACAGCGTCGGCTCGCCCGAATCGTATGCCTCATACAAATCCGTGATCGGGAATCCGTTCTTCAAGCTTGTTCTGCTGGGCTTGTTGTGGGCGTACCTTCACCACTTCTGTGCGGGTATCCGCTTTCTTCTGCTTGATATGCACAAGGGTATCGATCTTCCCTCTGCCCGTCGCAGCGCCGGAATCGTTCTGGTTGTCAGCCTTGTTCTTACCGTCGCGCTGGGAGTCAAACTATGGTAAAGCCCATTATCGTCGGTGCTCATTACGGCTTCCGTGACTGGCTTCTGCAACGCGTCACTGCCGTTGTCATGGCCATTTACACTGTTGTTTTCGCGATCTGCGCACTGTTGATGCCCGATTCCTCCTATGAGAGTTGGCGTGCCGTCTTCAGCGGCGGTTTCATGAAGTTTGCGACATTCCTGTTTTTCATGTCGCTGTTCTTTCATGCCTGGATCGGCGTGCGCGACATTTTCATGGACTACATCAAACCGACCGGCATCCGTCTTGCGCTGCACTCGGTTGTCGCCCTTCTGCTCATCGGCTATGCCGGCTGGGCTGCTCAGATTCTCTGGAGGCTGTAAGTGAAAGTCGCAAAGCGTACCTTTGATGCGGTAATCGTCGGCGCTGGCGGCGCCGGCCTGCGGGCAGCCCTGCAGCTCTCCGAAGCTGGAATGAAGACAGCTGTCCTGACCAAGGTTTTCCCGACTCGCTCGCACACCGTGGCGGCTCAGGGCGGCGTTGCTGCTTCGCTCGGCAATTCGACGGAAGACAATTGGCACTGGCACATGTACGACACCGTCAAGGGGTCGGACTGGCTGGGCGACCAGGATGCAATCGAGTTCATGGTCAAGAAGGCCAACGAAGTCGTCGTTGAACTCGAACATTACGGTATGCCGTTTGACCGTACCGACAACGGCAAGATTTATCAGCGTCCTTTTGGTGGTCATTCGCAGAATTACGGTCAGACCCCCGTTTCCCGTTCCTGTGCAGCAGCCGACCGCACCGGTCACGCGATGCTGCATGCGCTGTATCAGCGCAACGTGCGCGCCAATACCCAGTTCTTCGTGGAATGGATGGCGATGGACCTGATCCGCAATGCGGACGGTGACGTGCTCGGCGTGACGGCGATGGAAATGGAGACCGGCGAGGTGTCGATTTTCCATGCCAAGGCCACCATTTTCGCAACCGGCGGCGCTGGTCGTATCTATTACAGCTCCACCAATGCCTTCATCAACACTGGCGATGGTGTCGGAATGGCGGCTCGCGCCGGTATTCCGCTGGAAGACATGGAGTTCTGGCAATTCCACCCGACCGGCGTGGCGGGTGCCGGCGTGCTGATTACCGAAGGTGTACGTGGCGAGGGTGGCATTCTGCGCAATTCCTCCGGCGAGCGTTTCATGGAGCGTTATGCGCCCAACCTGAAGGATCTGGCGTCCCGGGATGTGGTCTCCCGTGCGATGACCACCGAAATCAATGAAGGTCGCGGTTGTGGCAGCGCCAAGGATCACGTGTTGCTCGACATCACGCACCTGTCGCCCGAAACCATCAACAAGCGCCTGCCTGGCATTCGCGAGATTTCGATCCAGTTTGCTGGCATTGACCCGATCAAGGCCCCGATTCCTGTCGTGCCTACCTGCCACTACCAGATGGGCGGTATCCCGACCAACTACAAGGGTCAGGTTGTCGTGCCGAAGGACGGCAATTCGAATGTGCCGATCGTCGGTTTCTACGCTGCGGGTGAATGTGCCTGTGCGTCGGTGCACGGTGCAAACCGCCTTGGCACCAACTCGCTGCTCGATCTGCTGGTGTTCGGCAAGGCCGCAGGCGAAACCGTGGTGTCAGACTTCCAGTCCGGTCAGCTCAAGCTCCAGCCGCTTCCCGAAGATGCAGCCGATGTTTCGCTGGCGCGGATTGCACGCCTGGAAAGCCAGACCGGTGGCGAGGATGTGCACGAAGTTCGTCTTGAGATGCAGCGCGTGATGCAGAAGCATGCCGGCGTCTTCCGCTTTGCTGACGTCTTGAAGGAAGGTGTCACCAAGATCATGGAAGTTGCCGAGCGCGCCAAGCGGACCCAGATCAAGGACAAATCCAGAGTCTGGAACACCGCCCGCACCGAGGCACTCGAACTCGACAATCTGATCGAAGTGGCCAAGGCGACGATGGTGTCCGCCGAAGCACGCAAGGAGTCTCGTGGCGCCCACGTTCGTGACGATGCGATCGACTGTGCCGAGACCCCGAATGGCCGTGACGATGTGAATTGGCTCAAGCACACGCTGTGGTACAGCCAGGGCAATCGCCTCGACTACAAGCCGGTGAATCTGCAGCCGATGTCTGCCGATGTCGAGCCGATCGCGCTGGCCAAGCGTACCTACTGAGCGTCCCGGAGAATAGAACATGAGCAGCAAGCGAACCGTACAGTTCAAGATTTACCGCTACGATCCGGACAAGGACGACAAGCCCTATATGCAGGATATTTCTGTCGAGCTCGAAGAGTCCGACAAGAAGCTGCTGGACGCGCTGGTTCGACTCAAGGCCAAGGACGATACGCTGTCCTTCCGTCGTTCCTGCCGCGAAGGTGTCTGTGGTTCCGATGCCATGAACATCAATGGCAAGAACGGTCTGGCCTGCCTGACCTCAATGGACGAGGTCGTTCAGCCCATCGTCCTGCGTCCTCTGCCCGGTCTGCCGGTCATTCGCGACGTCATCGTCGATATGACCCAGTTTTTCAAGCAGTACCACTCGATCAAGCCGTATCTGATCAACAATGATCCGCCGCCCGAGCGTGAGCGCCTGCAGTCTCCGGAGGACCGCGAAGAGCTCAACGGCCTTTACGAGTGCATCCTGTGCGCGTGCTGCTCGACGAGCTGCCCGTCGTTCTGGTGGAATCCTGACAAGTTTGTCGGGCCTGCCGGCTTGCTGGCTGCGTATCGCTTCCTGGCAGATACGCGTGACCAGGCAACCAGTGAGCGTCTGGACAATCTTGACGATCCGTATCGTCTGTTCCGTTGCCACTCCATCATGAACTGCGTGGATGTCTGCCCGAAGAGTCTCAATCCCACCAAGGCTATCGGGAAGATCAAAGACATGATGGTTCGTCGCGCGGTATGACGATCAACAGGGGGCGTGTGCGCTGGCAGTGCCGTCGGGCTCTTCTTGAGCTCGACCTTGTGTTCGCGCGCTTCCTTGAAAGGCACTTTGATCATCTGAGCGATGATCAGCTGGCCGATCTCGATGACCTGCTGATTGTCGAAGATCATGACCTGTGGGCCATGATCAACGGCAGCCAGCCGGTTGCGGATGATCGCTGGAAAGAAATGGTGGATTTGCTGCGGGCCGGTTAAAGCAGCGGATTCAGCGCTTGGCAGCTGTGGAGTTCAACAGGGAAAAGGGACCAAAATATGACGACGCAACGTACTGCTACACTGACTGTAGATGGCAAGCCCGTAGAGTTTCCGATCATGTCGGGAACGCATGGCAATGATGTGATCGATATCCGTACTCTCGGCGGAAAGACCGGATACTTCACGTATGACTCCGGTTTCCTGTCCACGGCGAGCTGTCAGTCCAGCGTCACCTACATTGATGGTGACAAGGGCGAATTGCTCTATCGCGGCTATCCGATCGAGCAACTGGCCGAAAACTGCAATTTTCTGGAAGTCACCTACCTGCTGAAGAACGGCCAGCTGCCGAACGCAAAGCAGAAGAGCGACTTTGAAAACACCATCAAGAGTCACACGATGGTGCATGAGCAGCTCTCCAAGTTCTTCTCCGGCTTCCGTCGCGATGCTCACCCGATGGCAGTGATGACGGGTGTGGTCGGCGCGCTGTCCGCCTTCTACCACGATGCGATGGATTTCTCGGATGCCGAGCACCGCAACGTCAGTTTCAACCGGCTTGTGGCCAAGCTGCCGACGATCGTGGCCATGGCTTACAAGTACAACACCGGCATGCCGTTCATGTATCCGGACAACGGGCTGGATTACACCTCGAACTTCATGCGCATGATGTTCGGTAACCCGTGCGAAAAGTACGTGCCGAATCCGGTTCTGGTTCGCGCTCTGGACATCATCTTCACGCTGCACGCCGACCACGAGCAGAACGCCTCCACTTCGACAGTGCGTCTGGCGGGTTCCTCCGGTGCCAACCCCTTTGCGTGTATCGCTGCAGGCATCGCCTGTCTGTGGGGGCCGGCGCACGGCGGCGCGAACGAAGCCTGCCTGAAAATGCTCGAAGAAATCGGCGACGTTTCCCGCGTTGGCGAGTACATCGCCCGTGCCAAAGACAAGAACGACAGTTTCAAACTGATGGGCTTTGGTCACCGCGTGTACAAGAACTTCGATCCGCGCGCCAAGCTGATGCGCAAGGTTTGCTACGATGTTCTGAGCGAACTCGGTCTTGAAAACGACCGTCTCTTCAAGCTTGCAATGGAGCTGGAAAAGATCGCTCTTGAAGATCCGTATTTCGTCGAGAAGAAACTCTACCCGAACGTGGACTTCTACTCCGGCATCGTGCAGAAGGCGCTCGGCATCCCGACCGAAATGTTCACCTGCATCTTCGCTCTGGCCCGTACCGTTGGCTGGATGACCCAGTGGGAAGAAATGATCACCGATCCGGAATACAAGATCGGTCGCCCGCGTCAACTCTATATCGGCGCCGCTCGTCGCGACGTCGTGCCGCTGTCCCAGCGCGGCTAAGCAAGCCCTGAGGGGGAGGGGACACAGAAGTCGAATGCGGGATGCTCGAGTTATCGAGTGATCCCGCTTCGTTTATCTGATTAGAAAACTAGAGGGCTCCCTCTCTGCATTGAAGTAGTTCAAAAAATCAAGACACATGCCAGGTGGACGCCAATGATGAAACAGCTTTTTGAAAGCTCCCAACTGTTCGGCAGCAATGCGCCGTTCATCGAGGAACTTTACGAGAACTACCTCGACAACCCGGATTCCGTATCCGACGAATGGAGGGGCTATTTCGATTCGCTGCAAAACACTCCGGGTAGCGGCCGCGATGTCGCGCACTATCCGATCATTAATGCCTTTGCCGAGATGGCAAAGCGCGGCCCGGTTCGTACCGTGCTTGCTTCGGGCGGCGGCGACCAGAAGCAGGTCAGCGTCCTGCAACTGATCAACGCCCACCGATTCCTCGGTACCCGCTGGGCCCAGCTCGATCCGCTCAAGCGCACCGAGCGTCCGGATATCCACGAGCTGGAGCTTTCCCACTACGGCTTCACCGAAGCCGATCTGAACGAGACCTTCAATACTGGCTCGTTCCACGGCCTGCCGAGCGATCGTGCCACTCTGCGCGAGATCCTCGACGCCGTTCGCCAGACCTACTGCGGCTCCATCGGCGCCGAGTACATGTACATGACGGACATCGGCGAGAAGCGCTGGATCCAGGCTCGTCTCGAACCGAACCGCGGCAAGCCTTTGTTCGACGCTACCAAGCAACGCCGGATTCTCGAGCGCCTCACGGCCGCCGAGACAATGGAGCGCTATCTGCACACCAAGTATGTCGGCCAGAAACGCTTCTCGCTGGAAGGTGGCGAAAGCACGATCGTCGCGATGGACGAACTGGTTCGTGCATCCGGCAGCCGGGGCGTCCAGGAAATCGTCATCGGCATGGCTCACCGCGGCCGCCTGAACGTGCTGGTGAATACGCTCGGCAAGTCGCCGAACATGCTGTTCTCCGAGTTCGAAGGCAAGGCCGCTTCCGACCTTTCCGCCGGCGACGTGAAGTACCACATGGGTTTCTCCAGCGATGTCATGACGGCTGGCGGCCCGGTCCACCTGACGCTCGCCTTCAACCCGTCGCACCTTGAAATCGTCAACCCGGTGGTCGAAGGCTCGGTGTATGCCCGTCAGACCCGTCGCGGCGAAACCGGCAAGTCGGAAGTCGTTCCGGTGATCATTCACGGCGATGCTGCCGTTGCCGGCCAGGGCGTGAACCAGGAAATGCTCAACTTCGCGCAGACGCGTGGCTACGGCACGGGCGGCACGATCCACGTTGTCGTGAACAACCAGATCGGCTTCACGACTTCCGATCCGCGCGACTACCGCTCCTCGCTGTATTGCACGGACATCTTCAAGATGTCCGAAGCGCCGATCTTCCACGTGAACGGTGACGATCCTGAAGCGGTTGCCTTCGTGATAGGCATCGCTGTCGAGTATCGGCAGGAATTCAAGAAGGACGTGGTTGTAGATATCGTCTGCTTCCGCAAGCTTGGTCACAACGAGGCCGACGAGCCGATGGTGACCCAGCCGCTGATGTACAAGAAGATCGCCAAGCACCCGGGCACGCGCAAGCTCTACGCCGACAAACTGGTCGCGCAGGGCATCTGTCAGGCCGACGAGCCGGAGCAGTTCATCAAGGACTATCGCGCTGCACTCGACAAGGGCGAGCTCCTCATCAATCCCGTGCTGTCCGACTTCAAGCGCCAGTTCTCCCAGGACTGGGGGCCGTACGTCCACAAGAAGTACACCGACAAATGCGACAGCAAGGTGCCGATGGCCGAGCTCAAGCGGCTGTCCAAGGCGCTGACCACGACGCCTGAAGGCTTCGTGCTGCACTCGCGTGTCCAGAAAATCATCGACGACCGCAAGGCGATGGGCGAAGGCAAGCTGCCGCTCGACTGGGGTATGGGCGAAAACCTCGCTTACGCCAGCCTGCTGGTGCAAGGCTTCCCGGTGCGGATTTCCGGCGAAGACGTGGGCCGCGGTACCTTCTTCCACCGTCACGCTGCGCTGCACGACCAGAACCGTGACAAGTGGCATGACGGCACGCTCTACCCGCTGCAGAACATTCGTGAGGGTCAGGCGCCGTTCTACTGCTACGACTCGGTGCTGTCCGAAGAGGCCGTGCTGGCCTTCGAGTACGGCTACTCGTCAGCCGAGCCCAACCAGCTCGTTATCTGGGAAGCCCAGTTCGGCGACTTCGCCAACGGTGCCCAGGTGGTGATGGACCAGTTCATCAGCTCCGGCGAGGCCAAGTGGGGTCGTCAGTGTGGCCTGGTCATGATGTTGCCGCATGGCTACGAAGGTCAGGGCCCCGAGCACTCGTCCGCCCGTATCGAGCGCTACATGCAGTTGTGTGCCGAGATGAACATGGAAGTGTGCATCCCGTCCGGCCCGTCGCAGATCTTCCATCTGCTGCGTCGCCAGGCCCTGCGCAAGCTGCGCAAGCCGCTGGTGATCATCACGCCCAAGTCTTTGCTGCGCCACAAGGATGCCGTGTCCTCGCTCGAAGACCTCTCCAAGGGCACTTTCGAAACCGTGATCGGCGAAGTCGACGAACTCGATGCCAACGCAGTCAGGCGCGTGGTGGTGTGCTCGGGCAAAATCTACTACGATCTGCTGGCCCATCGTCGTGCCAACGACATCAAGGACATCGCCATCGTTCGCCTTGAGCAGCTCTACCCGTTCCCGGCGGATGCTTTCACGGGCGAAGTGAACAAGTACCCGAACGCCAAGGAAGTGGTGTGGTGCCAGGAAGAGCCCCGCAACCAGGGCGTCTGGTATTGGCTCGCTTCCCGCCATCATCTGGACAGTGCGCTTGGCGACAATCACAAGTTCCTGCTGGTGTCTCGTCCGGCCTCTGCATCGCCGGCCGTGGGTTACTACGCCAAGCACAACGCGCAGCAGAAAGCGGTTATCGAAAATGCGTTTGGCGAAATCAAAGCCTGATGCCCAAGTCCGTGCTGAACTGAACATAAGGGAAGAAACATGCTGATCGAAGTCAAAGTACCGCAACTGTCCGAGTCCGTTTCCGAAGCCACGCTGGTTAGCTGGCACAAAAAGGAAGGCGATGCCGTTGGTCGCGACGAAAACCTGATCGACATCGAAACCGACAAGGTCGTGCTCGAGACCCCGGCCCCGGCTGCCGGCGTGCTGGTCAAGATCGTCAAGAACGGCGGCGATTCCGTGACCTCGGGTGAAGTCATTGCGACCATCGATACCGAAGCCACTGCGGCTGCCGGTGCTCCGGCTGCTGCTGCAGCACCTGCCGCTGTCGCTGCGCCTGCCGCTGCTTCGTCTTCTGCTGCTGGCGCGGCCAGCCCGTCGGCCCGCAAGATTCTCGACGAGAAGGGTGTGGCTGCCGCCGACGTGTCCGGCTCCGGCCGTGGTGGTCGTGTGACCAAGGAAGATGCGGTTGCTGCCCAGCCGAAGGCTGCTGCGGTTGCCGCGCCGGCCGTGGCGATTGCCACCGGCGATCGTCCCGAGCAGCGCGTTCCGATGACCCGCCTGCGTGCCCGCATTGCCGAGCGCCTGATCCAGTCGAAGAACGAAAACGCCATCCTCACCACCTTCAACGAAGTCAACATGGCTCCGGTGATGGCCCTGCGCAAGCAGTATGCCGAGAAGTTCGAGAAGGCTCATGGCGTGCGCCTGGGCTTCATGGGTTTCTTCGTGAAGGCTGCTGTTGCGGCCCTCAAGAAGTACCCGGTCCTGAACGCCTCGGTTGATGGCAACGACATCGTCTACCACGGTTACATCGACATCGGTATCGCTGTCGGTTCGCCCCGTGGCCTGGTGGTGCCGATCCTGCGCGACGCCGACCAGATGTCCATCGCCGACATCGAGAAGAAGATTGCCGAATATGGCCAGAAGGCCAAGGACGGCAAGATCTCCCTCGAAGAGCTCACCGGCGGCACCTTCTCCATCTCCAACGGTGGCATTTTCGGTTCGATGATGTCGACCCCGATCATCAACCCGCCGCAATCGGCGATTCTCGGCATCCACGCAACCAAGGATCGCGCCGTGGTTGAAAATGGTCAGGTTGTGGTTCGCCCGATCAACTACCTCGCCATGTCCTACGACCACCGGATCATCGATGGCCGTGAAGCCGTGCTTGGACTGGTGACCATGAAGGAAGCCATGGAAGATCCGTCGCGTCTGCTGCTGGACGTCTGATCTCTCTGACCTGAGGCACGGCGGCGGCGGGTTTCCTGTCGCCGCCGTGCCTTGTTTCAATCCGAACAAGGAAGAATACACATGGCGAAGCAATTCGATGTTCTGGTCATCGGCGGTGGTCCCGGTGGCTACGTGGCTGCGATCCGCGCTGCGCAACTGGGTTTCAGCACGGCGTGCGCCGAATCCAATCCCTACGCCGATCCGAAGGGCGAGCCCCGTCTGGGCGGCACCTGCCTCAACGTGGGCTGCATTCCCTCGAAGGCGCTGCTGCATACCTCCCACCTGTTTGAGGAAGCCGGTCACAGCTTCGAGGAGCAGGGCATTTCCGTGGGCACGCCGAAGATCGACGTGACCAAGATGATTGCCCGCAAGTCCAAGGTGGTCGACCAGCTCACGTCCGGCATCAAGGGCCTGTTCAAGAAGAACAAGGTCACCTTCCTGGCGGGGCATGGTTCTTTCGTCGCCAAGACCGACGCCGGCTGGCAGGTCAAGGTGGGCGAAGAGGTCGTCGAGGCCAAGCAGGTCATCGTGGCAACCGGTTCGTCCGCTCGTCACCTGCCGGGCATTCCGGTCGATAACAAGCTGATTTGCGACAACATCGGCGCCCTCGACATCAATGCCGTGCCCAAGCGCCTCGGCCTTATCGGCTCCGGTGTGATCGGCCTCGAAATGGGCTCCGTGTGGAATCGCCTCGGTTCCGAAGTGACCATCCTCGAAGCGATGGACAGCTTCCTCGGCGCGGCCGACCAGGACGTCGCGAAGGAAGCCCTCAAGCTCTTCACCAAGCAGGGCCTCGACATCAAGCTGTCGGTCAAGGTCGGCAAGGTGACGGTCGGCAAGAAGTCCGTCACGGTCGAGTACGAGACCAAGGATGGCGCCAAGACGGCCGAGTTCGACCGCCTGATCGTTTCCGTCGGCCGTGTGCCTAACACCGGCGGCCTCAATGCCGAAGCGGTCGGCCTCAAGATCGACGCCCGTGGCTTCATCGAGGTCGATGATCACTGCAAGACCAGCTTGCCTGGCGTGTGGGCGGTGGGTGACGTGGTGCGTGGCCCGATGCTGGCGCACAAGGCGATGGAAGAAGGCGTGATGGTTGCCGAGCTGATGGCGGGCCAGGCCGGTCACTGCAATTTCGACACCATCCCGTGGGTGATCTACACCGCGCCGGAAATCGCCTGGGTCGGCAAGACCGAGCAGCAGCTCAAGGCCGATGGCGTCGAGTACCGTGTCGGCAAGATCCCGTTTGCGGCCAACGGCCGTGCGCTGGGTGCAGGCAACCCGTCCGGCTTCGTCAAGATGCTGGCCGACGCCAAGACCGACCGTATCCTCGGCGTGCATATCATTGGTGCCAACGCGTCCGAGCTGATCGGCGAGGCCGTGGTGACGATGGAGTTTGCGGGTGCTTCCGAAGATCTGGCGCGCATCTGCCATGCTCATCCGACCCTGTCGGAAGTGGTGCATGAAGCAGCGCTGGCCGTGGATAAGCGTCCGCTGCACTTCTGAAGGCTCTGATGGAGCGGGGCGACCGTGAGGTCGTCCTGTTTCAGCCGGGGGTGGTCAGGCGCTAAAATGCCTGCCCGCCCCCGATTTATTTTGGTTTTACCCAATCAAGACAATGCCCCACCACATTCTCAAAGTCTCTGAAAACGGCATGCTCGACGCCTACGAGGCGACCCTCAAGGCCAAGGGTTTCAAGTCAGACCCGGCCCAGAGCGCGGCGGCTCAGCGGCTGCAGAGGCTCTACTCCGAACTGGTGGCTTTCAAGGTTGCCCGGCGCGGGACGATCCGCAGGCTCCTGTCGCGACCCAAGGAGCCGCGCAGCGTTTATTTCTGGGGAGGCGTGGGGCGCGGCAAGAGCTTCCTTATGGATTGCTTTTATGACTCGGTGCCCTACCAGCGCAAACGCCGGGTGCACTTCCATGCCTTCATGCAGGAAGTGCAGAACGACCTCAAGAAATTCAACAACGAGCCGGATCCGCTGCAAAAGGTCGCCGATCGTATTTCCCGCGAAACCCGCCTGCTGTGTTTCGACGAGTTTCACGTGTCGGACATCGCCGATGCGATGATCCTCGGCCGATTGCTCGAGGCCTTGTTTGCCCGCGGCACGGTCTTCGTGATGACCTCCAACTATCCGCCGGACGGCCTCTACCCGAACGGCCTGCAGCGTATCAACTTCATGCCCACCATCGACATGATCAAGCGTCGTTTCGATGTGGTCGAGGTGGATCACGGAACGGATTACCGGCTGCGCACGCTTGAGCAGATGGATGCCTTCCTCGTACCTGCCGACGCAGCGGCCGACCAGCATCTTGCAATGGATTTCGAGAAGATCGCCGGCACGAAGGGCGAGCCTGGCGAGATCGAGGTGCTGGAGCGGACCCTCAAGGTGCAGCGCAAGGCGCCGGGGGTGATCTGGTTCGACTTTGACACGCTGTGTGGTGGCAACCGGTCGCAAAACGATTACCTCGAAATTGCCCGCGAGCATCACACGCTGATTCTCTCCCGCGTGCCCAGGATGAGCGCGGGGATGGCATCCGAGGCGCGGCGTTTCACCTGGTTGATCGACGTGCTTTACGATCACCGGGTCAAGCTGGTGGTCAGTGCCGAGTGCCAGGCGTATGACCTTTACCGCGAAGGGCACAAGGCCAACGAGTTCCTGCGCACCGTCAGCCGGCTGATCGAGATTCGTTCCCGCGACTACCTCGCCGAAGCGCACCGCACTGAGTAAACGCTCGATGAGCGCGTGGCGCATCGCCTTCTTTGCCGGTCTGGCCGCGGTGGCCGCGCCGGCAGCGGCCGGGGCGCAGCTCGAGATCGTCACGCTCCGGCATCGCCCGGCCGAGCAGGTTCTGTCCGGCCTTCAGCCCTTCGTCGAGCCGGGCGGCGCCGTCAGCAGCCTGGGCGACAAGATCCTGCTGCGGGTTTCACCGGCCAATCTTGCCGAACTGCGCACGGCCATAGCGGCGTTGGACACGCCGCTGCGGCAACTTGTCGTGTCGGTGCGCCAGGGCCGTGCATGGCACGGGCAGGGTGACGGTGTCGGCGTCTCCGTCCGTGGCAGCCGGGTTGAGATCCAGGGCGGCAGCGCCGACAGCCAGCGCGAGGACACGGTCAGCCAGCAGGTGCAGGTGCTCGAAGGCGGCCGGGCGCTGATCCGCGTCGGGCAGTCGCTTCCGCTGGTGATGCGCGAGTGGCGGGCGACGCCGGGAGGCTGGGTGCAGGTGGATTCCATGCGTCGCGCGGATGTGGGCTCGGGCTTTTACGCGCTGCCGCAGGTGCTGGGCGATCGGGTGAATGTCGAGATCAGTCCGTCGCTGGAACGAATCGGGCCGGATGGCGTGGTGGAGTCGGCGCGACTGACGACCACGGTTTCCGGGCCGCTGGGCGCGTGGATTCCCCTGGGGGCCAGTCAGTCGGACACCCATCGCGCGGATTACGGCAGCACCGGATTGGCCCGGAGCAGCAGCCAGTCCGGCGGCCAGGTCTGGCTGCGCGTCGATGCAATCGAATAGCATCTCTTCCTGCTTCCTGAATAATGAATATTGAAACCGCTTTTGCCGCCGACGGCCCCCTGGCCGCGGCGATCCCCGGATTTTCCCCGCGCCCGCAGCAGGTCGAGATGGCCGAGCGCATCGCCAGCACGCTCAAGGAGAACCGCGTGCTGGTGGCCGAGGCCGGGACCGGTACCGGAAAAACCTACGCCTACCTGGTTCCGGCGCTGCTGAACGGCGGCAAGGTGATCATCTCCACCGGCACCAAAACCTTGCAGGACCAGCTCTTCAACCGCGACCTGCCCACCATTCGCGCCGCGCTCAAGGTGCCGGTCGGGGTTGCCTTGCTCAAGGGCCGCGCCAATTACGTGTGCCATTACCACCTGACCCGCAACCTCGTCGACGGCCGCTTCCACACCCCCGAGGATTCGGCCCACGTGCGTGCCATCGGGCGCTTCATGGAAATAACCCAGAGCGGCGACAAGGCCGAATGCCCGGAAGTGCCGGAAGACGCCTTTGCCTGGCAGTTTGCCACTTCGTCGCGGGACAACTGCCTGGGGCAGGAATGCCCCAACATCAAGGAATGTTTCGTCGCCAACGCCCGGCGGGCGGCGATGGACGCCGACGTGGTGGTGGTCAACCATCACCTGTTCTTTGCCGACGTGATGCTGCGTGACGAGGGCATGGGCGAGTTGTTGCCCTCGTGCAACGCGGTGATCTTCGACGAAGCCCACCAGCTGCCGGAAACCGCCAGCCTGTTTTTCGGCGAAAGTGTTTCCACGGCCCAGCTTCTCGAGCTTGCCCGCGATACGCGCTCGGAAACCGTGGCCGCCGCGCGGGATTGCATCGACCTGATCGAAGCCACCCGCAAGCTCGAAAAAGCCGCCCGCGACCTGCGTCTGTCCATTCCCACCGAAAACGCCCGCTTTGGCTTTGCGCAGCTGGACGACAACAAGGCCTTCCACGAAGCCGTCGAAATCCTGGACACCGAACTGGCAGGCTTCGGCACGATGCTCGAAACCCAGGCCGAACGTTCGGAAGGCCTCGCCAACTGCCTGCGCCGCACCCAGGAGCTGCAGGAGCGGCTGACCCGCTGGCAGGTGCCGGAGGGCGGCGAGTGGGTGCGCTGGGTTGAAGTCTTCAGCCAGACCTTGTCCCTCAATGCCACGCCGCTGTCGATCGCCGCAATCTTCAAGCGCCAGATGGATGGCCATCCGCGGGCCTGGGTGTTCACCTCGGCCACCCTGGCTGTCGGCCGGGATTTTGGCCATTACTGCCGCGAGCTGGGCCTCAATTGGGTCGAGCCACCGATCGAAACCGCCGTGTGGGGCAGCCCCTTCGATTACCAGGAGCAGGCCGTGCTCTACGCACCGCAAGGCATGCCCGAGCCGAACAGCCCCGAATACCCGGATGCGGTGGCCAAGGTGGCTTTTCCGCTGATCCGCGCGGCGCATGGCCGAAGCTTCGTGCTGTGCACTTCGCTGCGCGCCATGCGCCGCATCCACGAACTGATCGCCGATGATCTCGCCCGCGAAAAGCTGGATTTGCCGCTGCTGATCCAGGGCGAAGGTTCGCGTACCGAACTGCTCGAGCGCTTCCGGCGCCTCGGCAACGCCATCCTGGTGGCCAGCCAGAGCTTCTGGGAAGGCGTGGACGTGCCCGGTGATGCGCTGTCGGTGGTGGTGATCGACAAGCTGCCCTTCGCGCCGCCCGACGACCCCGTGCTTGCGGCGCGCATTGAAAACATGCGGAAGGCCGGCCGCAACCCCTTCATGGAATACCAGTTGCCGCGTGCGGTGATCAACGTCAAGCAGGGGGCCGGCCGCTTGATCCGCACCGAGCGCGACAAGGGCGTGCTCGCCATCTGCGATCCGCGCATGCTCACCAAGCCCTACGGCAAGCGCGTCTGGCAAAGCCTGCCGCCGATGCGGCGCAGCAAGCACGAGGCCGAGGTGGTGGCGTTTCTTGAAGAGCTGCCGCCGCCGGCGGCGCGCACCTAAGCAAGGCAGGCGCTTGATACAATCCGGCGCCTGCCTGTTCATTGTTCCGCGTTGCCCTCCATGCCCGTCAAAGGCTCATCCAAGCTTTCCGAAACATTTCTTGCCGCGCTGGTAAGCGGCAACTGCGCGGGCACTGCCGAGGCGCTCAATGCCGGCTGCCAGTGCGTCTCGCTCGACCGCCAGGCGCTTGTCGGCGCGCTCGCCCGCGACCCGCGGGACGGCGCGCTGCAGGCCATGCTGGCCGAGTCGCGGCCGCACCTTTTCGCCGATTCGATGGCCTTTGTGTCGGCCCGCCACGTCAAGCGCATGGCCGAGGTGGTGGCGGCCATCGAACAGGTTGTCGCGCTGCCGGCCTGGCAGGACGCGGTTTTGGCCTGGGCGCCCGAAACCGCCCGGCGGTCGGCAAAGGCTGCAGGGGTTTTTCTCGGCTACGACTTTCACCTGGGGGCCGATGGGCCGCAGCTGATCGAGATCAACACCAACGCGGGTGGCGGTCTGCTCAATGCCATCCTCGGCCGCGCCCAGCGGGCCTGCTGCAACGAGGTGGCCGAGGCCATGGAGGCCATGCAGGGGAGCGATGCGGCCGACCTCGAAGCGCGCTTCGTCGCGATGTTTCGCGCCGAGTGGCAGGCCGAGCGGGGTGAGGTTGCGCTCCGCAGCATCGCCATCGTCGACGAGGCCCCGCAGGAACAATACCTGCTGCCCGAGTTCCTGATCTTTCAGCGTCTCTTCGAGCGTCACGGCATCACCGCCTGGATCTGCGATCCGGCCGAGCTTGTGCACACGGGCGCCGGGCTCACGCTCCACGGCCAGCCGGTTGATCTCGTTTATAACCGTCTTACCGATTTTGCCCTTGACGCTCCGCCCAGCCGCGCCCTGCGCGAGGCATGGTTTGCCGGCTCGGCGGTCATCACGCCGCACCCGCGGGCCCATGCGCTGTATGCCGACAAGCGCAACCTGGTGCTGCTCTCCGATCCGGCCCGCTTGCGCAGCCTGGGCGTCGGCGAGGGCACCATCGCCACTGTTGTTGCCGGCGTGCCACGCACCGAGGCGGTTGTGCGCGAGCAGGCCGATGATTTCTGGGCGCGCCGGCGCCGCCTGTTCTTCAAGCCGGCGTCGGGTTTTGGCAGTCGCGGCGCCTATCGCGGCGACAAGCTCACCAGGCGGGTCTTCGAGGACATCCTGGCGGGCGACTACATCGCGCAGGCTCTGGTGCCACCCACCGAGCGGCGTCTTGAAGTTGAAGGGGCAACCGTCGACCTCAAGATGGATTTGCGCAACTACGTCTATCGCGGCGAAGTTCAACTTGTCACTGCACGCCTGTACCGCGGCCAGACCACCAATTTTCGTACCCCCGGTGGCGGTTTTGCGCCGGTCTTGGCCGTGCCCTGCGAGCACGAGGGAGAGGGCGCGGGGGCATGAAAGTCTTCGGTTTCGCCGGCTGGTCCGGTTCCGGCAAGACCACGCTGATCGAGAAGATCATCCCGCAGATTACCGGCCGCGGCCTTAGTGTGTCGGTCATCAAGCATGCCCATCATGGTTTCGACGTGGACAAGCCGGGCAAGGATTCCTGGCGCCACCGCGAAGCCGGGGCGAGCGAGATCCTGCTGATTTCCGACGAACGCTGGGTGCTGATGCACGAGCTGCGCGGCGCGCCGGAGCCTGATCTCGATGCGCAGCTGGGGCGCCTGTCGCCCTGCGACATCGTGCTGGTCGAGGGCTTCAAGAATGTGCAGATTCCCAAGATCGAGGTGCATCGCCCGGCCCACAGCCGCCCGCTGCTCTACCCCGACAATCCGGCCATCGTTGCGATTGCCACCGACGGGGAACTCGACGCGCCCCTGCAGCGTCTTGATCTCAACGACCCGGCCGCCGTGGCCGGCTTCATTCTTCATCATCAGGGCCTGATATGAGCAATCCCATGCGCGCCTTCGAGGACGTGCGGTCGGCGCTGCTGGCCGCCGCCACGCCCGTCACCGACATCGAAAAGGTCTCCACCGCGGCGGCCCTCGGGCGTGTGCTCGCCGCCGACCAGGTTTCCTGCCTGCAGGTGCCGCCGCTCGACAATTCGTCGATGGATGGTTACGCCATCAACACGGCCGACGTGACTGCTGCAGGCGCGCGGCTCACCGTCGCCCAGCGCATCCCTGCCGGCGCCGTTGGCCACACGCTGGCGCGGGGTACGGCGGCCCGCATCTTCACCGGTGCGCCGGTGCCGCGTGGCGCCGACGCCATCGTGATGCAAGAGCTGTGCAGCACCGATGGCGACAGCGTGGTGATCGACCATGTGCCCAAGCCCGGCGAGTGGATTCGCCGGGCCGGCGAGGATATCGCCCGCGGCAGCACCGTGCTGGCCGCCGGTGTGCGCCTCAACCCCCAGATGCTGGGCCTTGCCGCGTCGGTGGGCTGTGCAAGGCTGCCGGTGTACCGCCGCCTGCGCGTGGCGCTGTTTTCAACCGGTGACGAACTCGTCATGCCCGGCGATCCGCTGCCGCCCGGCGCCATCTACAACTCCAACCGTTACGTGCTGCGCGGACTTCTCGAAGCCCTGGGCTGCGAAGTCTCCGACCTCGGCATCGTGCCGGACGATCTCGACGCCACCCGTGCGGCGCTGCGCGGCGCGGCGGCCGGCAACGACCTGATCGTCACCAGCGGCGGCGTGTCGGTGGGCGAGGAAGACCACGTCAAGCCCGCGGTGCAGGCCGAAGGGCAGCTCGATTTGTGGCTCGTGGCGATGAAGCCCGGCAAGCCGGTGGCTTTTGGCCGCGTGAATGATCCGGCGGGCGGTGCTGGCGCAGCCTTCATCGGCCTGTCGGGCAACCCCGTGTCGAGCTTCGTCACCTTCATCATGCTGGTGCGGCCCTTTGTGCTCCGCGCGATGGGCGTGGCCGATTGCCTGCCGCGCGAGATTCCGCTTACGGCCGGCTTCGACTGGCCCAGGCCTGACCGCCGCCGCGAGTTTTTGCGCGCGCGCATCGGCGCCGATGGCCGGGTCGCGCTTTTCCCCAACCAGGGCCCCGGCGTCCTCACCTCGACGGTGTGGGCCGACGGCCTCGTCAGTACGCCTCCCGGCACGCCGCTTGCGGCCGGGGAGCAGGTCCAGTTCATTCCCTACTCTGAATTGTTGTCATGAGCATCAAGGTTCTCTATTTCGCCAGCCTCCGTGAAACCCTCGGCTATTCCCACGAAACCCTCACCCTGCCGGCCAACATCGCCACCCTTGGCGATTTGCGCGATCATCTGGCCAGACGCGGCGGCGTGTGGGAGGCGCTGGAAGAAGGGCGCAACGTGCGCGCTGCCATCAACCAAAACATGGCCGGCCCCGAAGTGGCCGTGGCCGATCGGGACGAAGTCGCCTTCTTTCCGCCGGTAACCGGAGGTTAGCTTGAACACCATCAGCGTCCAGGAAGCCGACTTCGATGTCGGCGCGGAAATCGAAGCCCTGTCGGCGGGGCGCTGCGACGTGGGCGCGGTGGCGAGCTTCGTCGGCCTGGTGCGGGCCGACACGCTGGCAGGCGGAGGCGACGAAGTCTCGGCGATGACGCTGGAGCACTATCCCGGCATGACCGAAAAATCGCTCGAAGCCATTGTTGCCGAAGCCGACGGGCGCTGGCGCCTGCTCGGTACGCGGGTCATCCACCGCTTCGGCCGCCTCGTGCCGGGCGAGCGCATCGTTTTTGTCGGGGTTGCCAGCAGCCACCGGGGCGACGCCTTTGCCGCCTGCGAGTTCATCATGGACTACCTGAAAACCCGCGCCCCCTTCTGGAAGAAGGAAGACACACCCGCAGGCGGGCGCTGGGTGGACGCCCGTGAAGCCGATGATTCGGCAGCGGCGCGGTGGGCTAAATAGGCCTTGTTCCTCGGGTAGTCTGCCAAAAGCTTGGAAAGGGCTCGCCATTCCGTCGATGTAAGCGAAGCGCGGAATGTTTTTGCCGTAAGTCATCTCGTCACAAGATCGACTGCCATGATGTCCACATGGCTTATCGGCGCCCCAATACGCTGTCCATGACATGTTTTACCCAAGTTGGGTTCGAAGTCGAAGGCGCATTTAATCAGCGTATCTTTTGACCTATGTCGACAGAAATCCGGTCCATGGCTAGGGTATCGGCTCCCTGTTTATGATAGAAATGTTAAATCTCACTTCCGGCCTGCTTGCAGCGGCTGCCGGAGGCGGGCCGCCGGCATTCCTTAATAGATTGGGAAAACACCTACAACGCCATGACTCCGAGAAATGACAGCCCAGCCCAGTCCAGAAACGCTATTGAAAGCGATGAGAATCTTGTAGGTCGTATCCTGCGTGCCCGCGTCCTGAAAACTTGGAACGACCACTGCGATCTGCTATTGATCGATCCAGAAACCGGGCGTGAGTACAAGCGTCACGGTCGCCTGTATCAACACGACAGCCTTGCTTGGAAGAGCACGGCGCTGTTCGCCCATCTTCCGGAATACGCGGCATCGACCGCACTGCATCCGGTGGAATTGGCATCGGTGTATGTAACCCGTCTTCGGGAGGATGGTCATGAGAAGCTTTGGTACGTTCATGAACGGTGGGGCCACAAGGATCCCTGGGCTACTCTGGCACTTGAAGACGGTGACGTCGTCAGCGGGACCGTCAGGCGGGAAATTCGCGCCCATTCCTCAGGACAGATTAGCGGCTATCTTGTCCAACTCGACGATGGCCTGGTACTGACGCAGGGTGGCGAGGTACAGGAGCCGACGGTTCTGCAGCCGGATATAGAAGTCTTCCTGCCCGTTGAAGAGCTGCCATGGTACGACGGCAGCCTGGGCCAGGTACCAAGCAGCACCGAGATGACCCGTAAAACCTTGGTGAAAGGCGATCGGGTGCAGGCCGTCCTCATCAACATCGTTCGCCCGCCGCAACACCCTCAAGCAAGCATCATCCGCCTGATCAACTATCGCGATGCCCGCAGTGCAGCCTGGCAAACATCCAGGGAGTCGTCGGCAAGAGTGCGTTTTCACCTGTTTTTCCACGGACAGGTGGATAAGGAGGACGTGCTCATGCCGCGGCATCCCCTCCTGCATGGGCTCAGACTGCTGTTGGTGGATGACGATGAGTCCACCCTGTCTGCTTATGCCGATTTATACCGGCTTAACGGTGCTCAGGTGGAAACCGTTCTTGTGGTCCGCGATCGTTTTTCCGAGGCATGCGACCGGGTTGCAGGCCTTGTTTCCGAGAGCGATTTCGATCTGGTCATGGTGGACAACAACCTTCCCGGCAAAGGGTTGGGTGAGCGGCTGGTGGAATTGGTCGGTCGCCGTCTGGCCGTTAGCGACACAACAGCGTCCCGTTTCCTGTTGCTTACTGCCAACCCGCGCGACGCGTACAGCACGAACCCACAACGCGAACGGCTTGTGCGTCTAGGGGTTGTCGGTCTGCTGCGTCGTCCCCTCTCCCATGAGAACTTGCGCGACTTACTGGCTGGCGAAAGACGTTGGGAGGATACGCCGCCACCCGTTTCAACCCTGCCTGAGCAGGCAGGTCCGACCCTGGGGGCGAGTCGTACAGCCAATGTTTCTCCCCACGCGCTTCTCAGCGAAATTGCCCAGTTGCCGCAAGTGCGTTTTGCGATGTTGCTGCGTATCGACCCGGAACTGGCTGCCAGCGACTGCTCGGGCACGGGGCAGGTGCCCTTCGTCAAGGCCGATCTGAAAGCGGTGCTCGCCGATACTGAATTGCACTTGCTCGCCAGTGGGCGTACCGATTCGCTAAGCCTTAAGGCCCACGAGGCTGGCAACGTGGAATTACGTGCCTCGGCGGGTGAGCCTGCTCGCTGGTTAAGCTTTTCCATCGACGGTGAGGTCTGGATATTCGGTGTTGGTTACGCACGGGACTGGGATCCGCAACCCTATCTGCGCTGGTGGCAGCATGCCTTAACGGGCAGCCTTGCAGAACGGAGCTGGGTTGAGTGGGCCCACCATTCAAGCAACTTTGTGGAACTGGGCATGGCTCATGAGGGCTTGTGTCACGAAGTTTTCAACCTGCGGAATCGGGTGCATGGCTTGCTGGACGAAGCCGCAATCCGCCTCGATAAGCCGGTAAACGATACAAAAGAGTTGGCCGCCCTGTTGAATAAATTGCGGGAAGCACACCTCGAAACCCTTGGCCTGGCCGAACACTTGCTGCAAGGCCTGTCGTATCGGAAGCGTTATGTTTTTCTGCCGGCCGCGCGGGAATCTATCCTCGGTATCGTCAGTGCAGAATGCGAATCGAATAATTTGCGATTGGATATCGGGGAGGTGCCCCCGATTGCGCTTCCTATTCCATCAGCCGCGTTAGTCTTGCCGACTGTCAATTTAGCCCTGAATGCGGCTAAGCACCATTACCGGCAAGATAATCGATATGTGTCGATCATTTTCGATATAAATCGCGACTCAGGTCGGCTTTATATCGACGTTCGCGATAACGGCCCTGGTTTGACTGTTGCGGCGCGTGCCCGGCTGTGGCAGGCCGGGCGCTCCACCGCACCCACGTTTGAAGAGCGCCATGGCATGGGTTTGTGGCTTTCCCGTCGTCTGGCCGAAGAGGCCGGAGGTAGCCTTGAGTGCATTGAGAGTTGGCGTTTCCTCGGTTCGCACTTCCGTCTGAGTTTTCCAATTGAGCTCTGAAAAATGTCTGAGAAAAATAAATTTAACTTGTTGTTGATCGACTCGGACAAAGAGTTCACGCAAACAGCCCAGCGTTACGGAGAGTTAAGTGGTTGGCTAGTCGAAGCTCCCGAAAGCCTTGAAGATTGGGAGCTTACCGACTGCCGCCCAGACTTGGTTTTGTTGGATTTCGGTCTAGACGATAATAGAGTCCACGACTGGGCTCAGAAACTAAAATACGCAGATTTATTGAAGCGCACTTGGTTATTATCGGCTCAGCATTCGACTGAACGGGGAAAGTTTATTCAAGAGTGGGGGCTGAATGGTTTCCTGCGCAAGCCGGTCGATCTGGCGCGGTTGCCGACAATCGGAGAGTCCTCGGCTCAACAAAATCAGCCGTTACCGTCGGATTCAGATGCGACGCTGAGTTTTCCACTCGATCAGCTTGCCAACCAATTGATACCTGCGATTGACATTATCGATTGTGCAACGCTGGAGAGTATATGGTCGAACCGTGTTGCATCCGTTTCGACATTAAGTTCTCATGACAGAAAGATCCTTCGTTTGCTCGATAGCGAGCTCTATTCCAATCCAAAGCTCTCATCAACCCAGCGAGTCGATTGGGATGACAAGCGAGGGCGGTTTCGCCATACGCGGCTGTATCGCCTTAAGGATTATTATTGGTTGACACGAGATTGGCGTACTGAGGGTGAGTCCGTTCATGATGCAGATTTTTTCGATTTTGAAAATTATCCGGATCTTGAAAAGCGTCTGGCCGCTGTTGCCATGTATATGGCCAAACGATATGGGGTCACGCGTCTGCGCTTATATAAGATTGCCAATTTACCATCGGCTTCATTTGACAATGCAAAGTCTTCCTCTCCATTGGTAATGCCTCTCTTTGAGCGAGGAGGCGGGCTTGTGCCCGATGCAGACACCTGGAGGTTTCTGCTTTTCTCGCTGATGAAAACGAATCAACAAAGGAATTGCTAGAATCTAGCGATGGGATTTTATTGAAAGCAGCGCCTACGCGTGCGGAGGAGGAAGGCTATGAATCGAAGGCTAAGGTTAAATGCGATGCTGTAGATTTTGGGCCGGAAGGCACAACTCGGGCTTTGTTTGCAATAAAAGATAAGGACCAAAATAGCCAAACCAGAGCGATCTTGGCACTGGATCGCCGGTTGGATGCCAAATACGTTGATACCCTCAATACGCAAGACAGGGAGCTTGCTCTCGTTGCCTATCAGGTTGCAGGCGTATTCGACGGGCCTCTAACTGACGAAGAGCTGCAGGCGATGAAGGGTCAGTTGGACGATTTAGGGACGCGCATTCTACGCTGGATTGAATACGATGAAAGTGCTCGCGAGAGTGAGTGGCATAAGCGAATTTCCATTTTGTGGCATAGTGCCTTGGTCGAGCAGGAGCGCACGCGTGATGCAGAGCCGTTCGACCGGCTTTCGATGGTATGCGCAAAATTGCGTGAAGAATGGAAAAATCCAGATACGACCGGGCGTGTGTGGGGTTTGCTGCCGGACGATAAATTGAATTGCGAAGGGCAGTTTACTGAAGGCGGCGACCAGCCTGATCCCATTTCAGATTGGTATCTTGCGCTTGACCTGGGCCAGGACCAATGGCAGGCAGTTGCCGGAAATGGTTCGACCTATGAAAGATATCGTGAGCATAGTAGCCCGATAGAGATGCTGGCGCCTCATAAAGAATCTTTTCAGGCAGAGCTGTGGAAGTCCCAAGTAATTCAGGATTTTTCTGCGTGGTTCGAGAAAATTTGCAGTGACACATCTGAGGATTTTTCTAGATCCTGCCTTTGGCTTAGACAATCGCCAGAGAAAATTGGCGCTTGGCTGGCTATACCTATGGAACTTGAAGGTCATCTCAAAGCCTTGATGGTGGTGCACTCTCCTTACCGCTTTCACTTTACCGCTCTGCGCTGCTCGTTGCTGGAAAGTGCAGCGCGCCGTCTGTTGCCGCCTTTTGCCTCCGCGGTTGCAGAAAGCCGAATCAGAGGGGCTTTTGCCGCAGCAGTCATGCACGAAGTCAAGAATGACGCGGCTACGGCAATTCTTCACTGCGAGCGATTGGAAAAAGAAATTATAAGCCTACCCGTTGAACGATCAGCGGTGCTCGAAGAACTCACAATGCTCAGGCATTACCTGGAGGGCTTGAATGAATTGGGAAGGGATTTTCTCGATATTCTCCGTCCGAGTAGCGACGATCCTTCTCGCGGTGATGGCGATCTGGCCTGCGAGATTGAGCAGGTGCAAACGGTAAAAATCGCTGATTGGTTTGAAAATCAGCTGAAGCCTTGGCGTTGGCTTTATGGCGACTTGAGAAAAATAGATCTAAATAATATTTCGGGCGATGGCTCTTCTGTGAGCGGCCAAATAATATTGTGTGCGCCCATTTTGTTAAAACGGGTTTTTCGTGTTCTTCTGCAAAATGCCTTTCGTCACGGGGAGATTTGCGTGCTGATTGAATGGAAAATTAGCGGCTCTGAAACAGCTGATTGTGCCGCCGAATCCTGGCTTGAGTTAGCCATAACCAACCCCGCCTATGAGTCGGTGGCGATGAGCTTGAAGGGGGGGGTGAGTAGTGCATCGTCTCAGATTGGCCCTTCTGCCCAGGCTAGAGCACGAGTGGGGCTGACTAACGCCGATAGTTTGACTAAATCAATGGGTGGTAAGTTGACGTTTGAGGTTGAGAACGACAAAGAAATTTCGAAAGACGGGGCTCTCGGAGATGAGGCTATGAAGAAGGTTAGTGCCCATTTGCGCTGGCCGCTTTCTTTAGACGAAATAAAATAGGGGTGATTTCGTGAAAATTCTTTTGCTGGATGATCAGCCCAACATTTTGAAGATAATGGCGTCAGAGCTTAAAGCTCGTGAAAACGAGGTTTTTTGTGCTCACTGTATGCGAGACGGAGAACTGATTGTCGATGCGTTAAGAAATAAAAAAGAAAATTTTGATGTTGTTGTTATTGATTTATTGCTTAATCGCTTCGAGCCATTTTTTGCAGCAGAACAATTAATCGTGAGTAAGGCGATGGCCCGGGCGAAACTGGCAGAGATTCCAAGTGGGCAGGCTTTCGGTTTGCGCATATGGCAGGCTGGCTCTGGAAATAGAATTCCCTACTGCTACATGAGTGCTCACCCTCAATACTGGATGTCAGACTTGGGTAATCCGGTTGAATTTGATGGTGCGGATAAGAGCGAATTAATGATTCTTCAGCTAGAGAAAGGTAGGGTGAAGATGGCTGATTTTCACGGACGTCTTCAAGAAGTTGTTGGTCTGTGGAAAAAAAAGGGGTGGTAGGGAATGCTCGTACTCTGTTGGTTTTCATGGAAATATTCTTCGCCTCTGGCCGTTTTTTTCTGGACCATTTTTTTATTTCTTTCTTTAATTATTTTGTAAAGATGTTTGGTGATTCGTTTTTTTTGGGTTTGCTGCTTATTTCCTTGTGGTCGCGTGCTTTGTATTCTTTGGTAGCAGTGTGAGGCCGTCTTCGTCGATCACTCAGGTAAGTGCAGCATTGTCTATCGGGATTCTAGTGTGGATTTTTGCCGATATTTTTTTTAAACCAAAGGATAAAGCGCCCGACGTTGCCCAGTTTCAGTTGGATGTGAGACCAGGGCGTTCAGCCCAAAGACAATGTCGACAACCTCCTTGAGCTTTTTTTGCAGACCAAGGGGTTCTGAGAAAAATGATGCTGACGCTCCTGAGAATCCATTTGAAAAAATAAATGTATTCGCAGCAGTTTTAGCTGCTGTGCTGACTGCGTTGACGTTTATTGCGCAGAAAAGCGGCATCGAGGCACGCCATGAAGCCGAAAGGCTGCCAGCAGTACGTGAATCGGCAGGGATGGGCTACTGGCAAAATTTTTTGGCAGTTTGTTACTTGAAGCCCAGCGCATCAAAAATGGAGAGGTGTCGAATTTAGATAAATATGCATCGTTCGAGAGTGCTGTGCCGGAACTGGCTGGTCTTCATCTGCGTTGGGCTGAAGTGCTAAACGCACTTAATAATTTGCTAGTAGATTTATTGCACTCTGTTACAGAAGATAGATTTGATGAATTGAATGTGTCCGTTAATAGCGTAGAGGTACATGTCAAAGGTCTCGCTAAAGCGCATCGTGGTTACGCGACATCGGCTTCTATTGAATTGTTGCAAGATCAATCCAGGCGTTATGTCGCACCGCTGCGTCAGTTGTTACAACGGTCCGTCGATGTTCTCGGCGGGGGGGCGTTTGACGGTATTGCCGCCGAGAACGTGCGAAAGCTGGCCAAGGTACTGCGGAGGTTGAATCGCATTCTGCGTGAGTTGGGCTGAGCTCACCATCAAGCGCTTCGCGCGGTGTACTTCATTGGGTACTTCCCGGCTGGAGCTTCTTTGGGTGGCGTGTTAGCTCTGCTTTCGACTATTTTTCGATTAACCCAGGCAACCCCGTTGCCAATCCCGGCAGCCACGAAATCGCCAGCGCCCCGAGGAAGATCGCGAGCAGGGCCGGCAGCACCGAAACTGCGATTTCGCGGATCGGTTTTCTGAACATCGCCGAGGCAAAGAAGATGTTCATGCCGGCCGGCGGGCACAGGAAGCCCATTTCCATCACCGCCAGAAAGATCACCCCAAAGTGCACCGGGTCGATGCCGTAGCTGATGGCGACCGGCAGCAGCAGCGGCACCAGCACGACGATCGCGGCGTAGATTTCCATCAGCGCGCCGGCTGCGAACAGGAACAGGTTGAGCGCCACCATGAAGGCGAACTTGTTCGGCAGCGCCTGCTGCACCCATTCCACCGCCGCGTCGGGAATGCCGGCGTCTACAAGATAGTTGGTCAGGCCGAGGGCCATGCCGAGGATCACCATCACGCCGCCGATCACCTGGGCGCAGTCGGCCAGGCAGCGCCGCAGCGTCGGCCAGTCGAGTTCCCGGTGGGCGACGGCCTGGGTGATGAGGGCGTAGGCGGCGGTGAGCGCGGCGCTCTCGGTGGGTGTGGCGATGCCGCTGACGAGCGAGCCGATGGCCACCACCGGGGCGAGGATTTCCCAGCGGGCGGCCCAGGCCGTGGCGAGCGCGGCGCCGAAATCGGCCTTCGGACGGCTTTCAGCAACGGGGGCCACGCCGTCCTTGCGCAGGTAGCCGCCGAAAATCAGCAGGAAGACCACCATCACCAGCGCCGGCACGATACCCGCCAGGAACATGGTGTTGATCGGCACGCGGGCGATGATTGCGTACATGATCAGCGGCACCGACGGGGCCAGCAGCACGCCGAGCGCGCTGGCGCTGGTCACCAGACTGATGCCGCGGCGCTCCGGAAAGCCGGCGTCCTTCAGGAGCGGCAGCAGCAGCCCGCCGAGGGCGAGAATGGTGACTCCGCTGCCGCCGGTGAAGGCGGTAAAGAATGAACACAACAGCGCCGCCGCGATAACCGTGCCGGTGGCGCCGCCGCCAAAGCAGGCGGTGAACAGCGTGCCCAGCCGCCCGGCCGCGCCGCTCCGGGCAAACACCAGCCCGGCCAGCGTGAACAGCGGCAGCGCCGGCAGCGATGGATTGACGGTGATCTGGTAATGGGAGAGCGGTACCGAGGCCAGCGGCTGGCCTTCGGACCAGAACAGCGCGAGGGCCAGTCCGCCGAGCACGGCAAAGATCGGCGCACCGGCCAAGAGCGCGGCGAGCAGCCACAGGCCGAAGGGCAGGAGCGGCAGGCTGGCGCCATCGAAATGGTGGGCAAAGGCGACGCCCGCCGCCGTGAGCGCCACGCCGCTCGCAAGGCGCCCAAAAAAGTGCGCTGCGCAGCGACTGCCGAGCTTGACGCCGAGGATCACGAAGCCGGCCGGCATCAGCGCCTGGATGGCCCACACCGGAATGCCGTAGGCCAGCTCGCGGCCGGCTTCCAGTTCGCTGGCGACAAAGCTCCAGCTGGCTGCGGCCAGCATGCCGGCGAGGATTGCGGCGCTGCCCTTGGCAAAGATCGTCGATGCCTGGGCGAGCCGCGGATTACGGGACGTGGCAAGGCCGCTGCCGAGCGCGGTGAGGTGTCCGCCCCGCTCGGCCAGCACGGCCCCGAACATCGCCAGCGCCAGGCCCAGGTGCTGGACGATCATGGGGGCATTGGTGATGCCCTTGCCGTGCAGCGGGCGCAGGGCGATTTCGATCAGCGGGATCAGGGTCATCAGCGCCAGGGCGGCGGAGGCGATGAATTCGTCCAGGGCGGGGAAGCGGCGCATGGGTTCAGCGTTCTGGCAGCGGCGAGCGTGGCGGCCCGCCGCGGGTTATCAAGGGGCTTGGGGGCAAACAGCTTTGCCCCGGCAGGCGTCGCTCAGCGCTTGCCGGCGCGGTAGGCTTTGAGCAGCGCCATGACTTCATCGAAGGTTTCAGCCGGAACCATCTTGCCGCGGATGCGGGGGTAGAGTTTTTCGGCCAGATCGTTCCATTCCTTCAGCTGTTCGGGCGTGGGCTTATGAACCTGCAGGCCGCGCTTTTTCATGGCTTCGACGGCTTCGTCCACTTCCTGGCGGGCCTTGGTCCGGATCTGCATGCCGGCCTTGCTGCCGGTGCTCTGCAGGGCCTCCTGGGCGGCGGGGCTCATGTCGTCCCAGGCCTTTTTGGTGACCACCAGGGCGCCGACGATGGGTGCCCAGTTGATGTCGAGCATGTGCGGGGCGGTGGCATACACCTGGCTGGCCAGTGCGAAGTAAGGGGTGGCGGGCACCGCGTTGATCATGCCGGTCTGGATGGAGGGCAGGATGTCGCTGGTTTCCAGCGGCACGGGCGTGTAGCCGATGCTTTTCATGATGTCCTGCTGCTCGGCTTCCCCGGCCCAGGCGAAGAACTTCATCTTGCGGTAGTCGTCCGGGCGCACCGCGGCCTCCTTCGAGAAGAAGCGCACCCAGCCGGCGTCGCCCCAGGCCAGCACCACGAAGCCCTTGTCGAGAAATTTCTTCTCCATGGCCGGGCGCAGCTTTTCACGCACGTAATCGACTTCGTCCCAGCTCCTGAACAGCAGCGGCATGTTTTGCAAGGCGGCGATGGAGGGTTCGATTTCGCGCAGCCCGACCACCGACAGCAGCGCGCCCTGCAACTGGCCGATGCGCATGCGGCGGGCCATGTCGGTTTCGCCGCCCTGGCTGCCGTCGGGGTAGATCAGGTATTTGCTGCCTTCGCCCTGGGCCGCCCGCCAGGCTTCGCCCACTTCCATCAACTGGCGGTGGTAAAGCGAGTTTTTGGGCGCGAGGGTGCCGATGCGCAGCTGCTTGCCGGCGGCAATGGCGTTGCCGTCGACCAGCAGGCCGAGGAGCAGGCCCAGAAGCACGCTTAAACACAGGCCGATGAGGGGCGCGGCGCGGTGGCCAATCTTGAACATGGGGGTTGTTCCTGGTGGGGGAAGGTTCAGAACAGGTCGTCGGCTGATTCGATCAGCCAGCGGGCGCGGCGGCGCATGACTTCGTTGGCGAGGGCGAGCGGGCTGGCCGGGGCATCGGTGACGGCGACGGCCTGGTTCAGCAGATCGAGGAAGGCCGCCTTGTCGCCAGCCGGCTGGGCGATGCCTTCGGCCTTGGCGACAAAGGCCCCGGCGCTGCGGCCCTGGCCAAGCCGCAGGGCTTCGTCGAAGTAGGCCTCGGCCCTGGCGCGCGTGCCGCCGGGGCGGGCCATTTCGAAACTGCCCATCAGGCTGGCCAGGTTGCCGTCACCAAAGCTCGGGTCAAGACGCCAGGCGAGCTGGGCGAGGTGGATTGCGAGGGGCAGGTCGGCGACGGTTTCCGGGTCGTCCTTGGAGAGCGAGATCATGCCGCCCCAGGCGGCGGCGCCCCAGTAGGCGAGGGCGAGCTGTTCGGTGCGCAGGGCGGCTGGGGCCGCGGGGTCGGCAAGGGCCTGGCGAAAGCCCGGGCGGGCGAGTTCGAGCGCGGTCAGGGCGTGGTCGCGTCCGCGGCGGTAGAGGCGCGCAGCGCGCTCCCGCAGGCGCTGGGCGGCCTTGGCGTCGGTGGCTTCGATACGGTCGGCCTCGAAGGCGACGAAGGCGTAGGCGTACTGGGTGAAGCCGCCGGCCACGGCTGCGGCGAGCCCGGCGTGGTCGGGCTGGGGGCGCAGTACCGATTCTGAAAACTTGAGATAGAAGGCGCTGGCCTCGCGGGCCAGCTCCAGGTCGTTCTCGGCAGACTGGCCCTGGCTTGCCAGTTCGTCGGCCACGCTTCGCATGACCATCTGTTGCGGCGAGCAGGCCGCGAGGCTGACCAGCGCCAGAATCGGGGCGAGGGCCTTCAGGATGCGGGGCCGGAGTCGTGCGGGAGGCGGGTGCGCCATGGACGGGGAAACGCCGGTGCGCTGGGCCGCCGGTGTTGGGTGACTGGACGCGATGTACGATAGCCCGCCAATGTTGCGGTGGAGTTAAACCACCGCTTGCACCCCTCTGTACTTAAAACCCGTGGTAGCGATCCGGCCGGTGATTGACGCCGATGACGAGGTTGAGCGCGGCGGCACCGATGATGGACAGCACCACTTTCTCGGGGCTCACCACCAGCAGGCCGATGCTGAGGATCATGCAGTCGAAGCTCATTTGAACGGTGCCTGCGCGCCAGCCTCTGCGCTGTTGCAGGTAGATCGCCAGTATGCCGATGCCGCCCAGGCTGGCGCCGTGGCGGATCAGGATGAGGATGCCGATGCCGGCGAGCAGGCCGCTCATGACCGCCGAGAACAGCGGGTCGAGGTGCTGGAAGCTGACCAGCTTGGGCAAGGTTTCGGCGAGCAGCGACAGCACGCCCACGGCGCAGAAAGTCTTGACCGTGAAACGCCGCCCCAGCGCGCGCAGGCCGAAGATGTAGAAAGGCAGGTTGATGAAGAACAGCACCAGCCCGAAGCGCCAGCCGGTGAGGTAATGCACGATGAAGGAGAGGCCGGCGCTACCGCCGGTCAGCAGCCGGCTCTCGCGCAGCATGACGATGGACAGCGCGACGAACAGGCAGCCGATCACGATGGCCTGGACGTCTTCGATCAGGGTGTGGGAGGCGGCGGCCGGGGGTTGCGACGGGGCAGGGCTTGCGTGGGGTGGCATGGCGGCAAGGAGGGGTGGGCTGCGGCGTCATGATAGCCGCCGCAGCCTGGATTTGCGCAGCGGCGATCAGTCGAGCAGATCCGAGTACTCCTTTTGTTCGTAGCCCTTGAGCTGGGTCCAGGGCATGACGGCCGGCATTTTCTCGCGGGTCACGAGCATGCTGCTGCGGCTGGTGCCGGCGGCATTGGCGGAGTCGATGCGGCGGGGTAGTTGTCCTTTTCATCCCACAGCACCTGGACTTTGGCGTCGCGGGTGCCGCCTTCGTACCACCGGGTGCCCGCCGGGGCGCTGCGGGTGATGGCCTTCATGCGCTTGATCTGCTCCGGGTCGAGGAGCTGGCTGGCGGTGGTCCATTTGCCGTCGAAGCCGATGTTGTTGTAGTCGACGGGGGTGATGTCCACGGTGACTTTTTCGTGGGCGTTGACGATGCGCACGCGCAGCTTGCCGTCGTTGCCCAGCTCGACCCAGCGGGAGGCTGCGGCGATGTCCATGTGCTTGTGGCCCTTGCCGGCGGTGTGGTGGTCGGCTTCTTCGTGGGCGCCGGCGGGGATGATGCGGGCAACCCAGCTGTGGTTGTCGCGGCGGATCAGGCGTTCGCCGAAGCGGGTGACGCGGGTGACGCCGTCGGCGCTGAGGGTGGTGATTTCGTGCTCGACCTTGATGGCGAGGTCGCTGGCCCAGGCAGCCGAGGGGACGAGGCTGGCGAGCAGCGCGGCGAGAATCAACTTGTTCATGGATGTGTGGCGTGAGGAATAAAAAAGGCCCGGCCTCATGAGGCCGGGCGAAACGGCTGCCAGCTTTACTGCCGGCAAACCCTTTGGATCGTTGTGGCGATCAGAGGCCCATGGCCGACTTGACCAGGCCGAAGACCTTGGTGTTGTCGAGGGTGCCCTTGAAGCCTGCGTTGCCGGCCCCGGAGGAGAACAGCATGACGTCGCCGCCGCCGTGGGTTTCCGGGTAGTTGCCGGCGGTGCCGAGCTTGACGCCGACTTCCTGGTAGTAGTCGTCGGCCGCGGTGTCGACGCTGGTCAGGTCGTCACGGACGGGCTTGCGCACGGCGCCGTTGCCGAACACCAGGGCGGTGTAGGGCAGGCCGTCGCCGGCCTTGGCGAGCACGGTCTTGCCCTGCACGGTGGTCGGCTTGATGTCGCTGACCTTGCCCAGGATGTTGTTGCCTTTGTGGGAGTAGCCGTTGAAGGTCATCGTGTGGTCGTGGTCGGCGGTGACGACGACCAGGGTGTTCTTCAGGTCGACCAGGCCGAGGGCGCGCTTGATGGCGTTGTCGAAGGCGACGGTGTCTTCGAGGGCGCGCTTGGCGTTGGTGTTGTGCAGGGCGTGGTCGATACGGCCGCCTTCCACCATCAGGAAGAAGCCCTTGCCGTTTTTCTGCAGCAGCTTGATGGCCTTCTCGGTCATGTCGGCAAGGCTGGGCTCGTCGATGGCGTTGGCGGGTTTGGCGCGATCGAGCTCGTAGTTCATCAGCGATTTGCTGAACAGGCCCACCAGCCGGGTCGTGGCGGCGGTGTCCAGCGCCATGAGGGCGGAACCGCTATTCACGTAGGTGTAGCCCTGGGCCTTCAGTTCGGCGGTCAGGTCGCGACCGTCGGTGCGCCTGCCGCCTGCCGTGGTGGGCAGGAAGTGGTCGGTGCCACCGCCGAGCAGCACGTCCAGGCCGGCGCCGAGGGCGCTGTTGTAGCCGGCGCCGCCGGGCACGGCCTGGGCCGCGATGGCGTTTTCGCCGTTGCGGTTGCAGATGTGGGCGTAGGTGGCGGCGGGGGTGGCGTGGGTGACGGTGGTGGTGGTGACCGCGCCCACCGACTTGCCGGCAGCCTTGGCCAGTTCGAGCAGGGTGGTGGCGGGCGTGCCGTTACCGGCCGGGCAGGTGCTGTCGGCGCCGCTGGTGTAGTTCTTCTTGGTGACCGGATCGCGCGGCTGGGTGTCGGCGCTCATGGAGATGACTTCGTTACGCATCTTCACGCCGGTCATGTAGGCGGCCATCGACGGGGCGGAGTCGGTGGTCTGGCCGTCGAGGGAGTAGGTCTTGATGCGCGCGGTGCGCTTCAGGGATTCCATCGTCAGCTGGCCGGCTTCGCCGTACTTGTAGATGCGGCTGGCGGTGACGGTGGTGGGGCCCATGCCGTCGCCGAGGAAGAAGATGACGTTGGTGGCTTCGCCGGCGGCGAATGCAGAGGTGGCGCCGACGAGGGCAAGGGCGGCTGCGCAGAGCTTGATCTGGGTTTTCATGGTGTGGGTCTCCGGGTTACAGGCCGACCGACTGGCGGATCAGGTTGAAGACTTCGGTGTTGGTGATGACACCGGTGAATTTGTCCGCGCCGCGACCGGTGGCGCCAAGGAACACGTCGGTGCCGCCGTGGGTCTCGCTGCCTACACCCATGGGAATGGCGGCTTCCTGGTGGTAGGTTTTGGCGGCTACTTGTGCATCGGTGAGGGCGGTGCGGGTGGCAGAGCGGTTCTCGCCGTTGCCGAAGCCGATGATGGTGAAGGGGTTGCCGTCCAGGTCGGCACCGAGTGCGCCGGTGACGTAGTTCTTGAGCAGGCCGAGCACGCCGGGGTTGCTGTCGGTGGTCTTGCCGGTACGGGCGGCGTAGCCGTTGAGAACCAGGGTGTGGTCGTGGTCGGCGGTGACGACGATCAGGGTGTTTTTAAGGTCGGCATCCTTGAGCTTCATCTTGGCGATGGCGGTCTTGATGGCGTCGTCGAAAGCCACGGTGTCCTGCAGCGCCTTTCTGGCGGTGGTTTCGTGCAGGGCGTGGTCGATGCGGCCGCCTTCCACCATCAGGAAGAAGCCCTTGTCGTTCTTCGACAGCATGTCGATGGCCTTGCCGGTCATCTCGGCCAGGCTGGGTTCGACGGCCGGGTCGCGGTCGATGTCGTAGCTCATGTGGCTGCTGGTGAACAGGCCGACGAGCTTCTTGGTGCCACTGGCGGATGCCGCGTCGAATTCGGCCTTGGTCTTGACGTAGGTGTAGCCCTTGGTGACGAACTCGGCGGTCAGGTCGCGACCGTCGGTACGCTTGCCGCCTGCCGTGGTGGGCAGGAAGAACTGGCGGCCACCGCCGAGCAGCACGTCGAGGCCGTCGCCGAGGGCGCTGTTGTAGCCGGCGCCGCCGGGCACGGCCTGGGCGGCGATGGTGTTTTCGGCGTCGCGGTGGCAGACGTGGGCGTAGGTGCTGGCGGGCGTGGCGTGGGTGACGCGGGTGGTGGTGACCGCGCCGGTGCTGCGGCCGGCCGCCTTGGCCAGTTCAAGCAGGGTGGTGACGGCGCTGCCGTTGCCGGTGGTCGGACAGGTGCTGTTGGTGCCGCTGAGGTAGTCGGCGCCGGTGGTGGTGTTGAAGGCCGAGGTCTCCGGGGTCATGGAGATGACTTCGTTGTTCATCTTCACGCCGGTCATGTAGGCCGCCATCGAGGGGGCGCTGTCGGTGACCTGGGCGTTGTTGGAGTAGGTGCGGACGAAGGCGCTTTCCGGCAGCGTGTCCATGGTGAGTTCGCCGTCTTCGCCAACGGCGTAGATGCGCGCGGCCGTCTGGGTGGTCATGCCCATGCCGTCACCAAGGAAGAAGATGACGTTTTTGGGGGTGTCGTTGCTGCTGTCACTGCCGCAGGCAGCAAGCAGTACGGCCGAGGTGGCAGCCGCGATCAGGCTGAGTTTACGCATGGGGGAAGGTCTCCAGGGTGGGCGTGTTTCGTTGGCCCGCCAGTCTGGGTTGTCCCTGTTTCAGGAGGATTACGTTTCGGTTAACGCGGCTCGAAGATGGGTGACAGGCACAGGCAGGGTAAATGCGCTGTGTGCCCCCCGCTGCGGGAGCGGTCATCGTGGCTGACCGCTTCGATGCGGGCGTGCGCATGGGTGACACCATCGACAAGGACATGATCGCGGTTCCGATCGGGCCGCAGTTGCGCATGGCGATCGCGGCTTCACCGGCGTACTTCAAGGCCCACCCCATCCCCAAGGCTCCCCGCGACCTGCTGCAGCACAACTGCATCAACATGCGTATGCAGACAGCAGGGGGTCTATACGTTTGGGACTTTGAGCGCGGGGGGCAAAAATTGAATGTGCGGGTGGATGGGCAACTTATCTTCAACACGTCACCCAGCATGGTCGATTCGGCGCTGGCGGGACTGGGCATCGCGTCCCTACCCGAAGAGGAGTTCGCACCGCACATCGAAGAAGGCCGTCTGGTGCGCGTGCTGGAGGACTGGTGTCCCTCGTTCCCTGGCTACTACCTGTATTACCCGAGTCGCCGGCAGCCTTCGCACGCGTTCTCGCTGGTTGTCAGCGCGCTACGCTTGTCGACGTCGCCACGTCCGGATTGGCGTTATTGACCCGACACGATTCGTCCTGGGAACGCAAAGCCTGTCCGCTCCACGGGCGCGGGTCAGTGGGGCGACTGGGCACGGGACATGGAAATCTCCGGTGCGCATGCTGCTGCCCGGATCGATTCCGGCGATACAAACAAAAACGGCGCTCGGAGGCGCCGTTTTCAGTACCGCTGAAGACCGTCGAATTACTTCTTGACGCCCATCTTGGTGAAGGCCTGGAAGGCTTCGGTGGAGGCCTTGGTCATCTGCTCGTAAGCGGCGCGAGCGGTGTCCATGGCGCCCTGGATGGTGCCGAGGGCGTTGTGGTCGCCGATGGGCATGCCCTTGAACATCTTCTGCATGGACTCGAACATGTCTGCGCCGCCGCCGGTGAGCTGCTCGCTGACCATCTTGCCGACTTCGGCTTGGGTCTTGGCAGTGATCTCGGCGATTTCGCGGGCACAGGAGAGCATCTTTTCGGTGGTGCTCTGGGCGTAGGACGTGCGCAGGCTCATGGCTTCAGCCGGATCCGGACGCCGGACAGGGCCTTGGCGTTCGCAACACCTTCTTCGAACAGGGACTTGGCGGTGCCCACCTGGAGTTCCATGATGCGCTGGGAGTTCTCGATGGAGAGCTGGGCCAGACGCATGGCGGCTTCGAGGTTCTTCTTCTGGATTTCGTTCAGTTGTTGCTGTTCTTGCTTGTTGGCCATATTTGTTCCTCCTGGTGTTTGTAATTGAGCTTTTTAGAGGTGCTAAACAACAATCAACTGCGACCTCACACGAAAACAATATCACACGCGGCTGCACCGTTAAGTGACACGCCTCAAAAAATGGCACATCTGCGCGTGTAAATGTTGCACTGCAACAACAGTTTTCAAAAAATTGCTGTCAAGGCGTTTTTGTCAGTCCGGCACGGGCCTCTTCGGCCGATTCGAAAATGCCGGGTTTAAGCTGCCGTGCGCTCAATGCGTCGCCGAGTCTTGCCTTGAGAAAGGTGTTGGTGGCGTAGCGGGTGACCTGGGCATAGCAGGAGTCCATCAACCCCTTGATCATGTTGGCATAGGGGTCGATGAGTTCTTCCTGGATGTCGAAGCCGTGGTAATTCACGACCACCGGCACCTTGCGGCCGAGCGGCAGGAGGATGGCTTCGACGATGCTGCGGATGCGTTCGATATCGGCGTCGTGGCGCAGGCTCAGGCTTTCGAAATCGACGAAGAAAATGTTTTGTGTGGCGTCGTACTGGAAGCGCGATTCGAGGGGCACGGCCACGATGTCGGCGCGCAGCTGCATGGGTTCGTCGCGGAAGATGCGCGGGTCCATCGGGCGGGGCGTGCCGCGGATGACGGGCTTGAAGGCCATCAGGGCGAGGATGTCGCGCTCGATGTCGATGCCCGGCGCAACTTCGATCAGCTCGACACCTTCGGCGCTCAGTTCGAAGACGCAGCGCTCGGTGACGTAAAGCACCGGTTGCCGCCGGCGCAGGGCTTCCTGGCCGCTGAAGGTGCGGTGTTCGACTTCCTGCACGAACTTTCCGGAGCGGCCCTCGGCCAGAATCCGCAGCTGGCCGTCCTGCAGCGCAACTTCGAGCCCGCCGGCCGTGAAGGTGCCGACGAAGACGACCTTCTTGGCGTTCTGGCTGATGTTGATGAAGCCGCCGGCGCCGGTGAGCTTGGAGCCGAACTTGGAGACATTGAGGTTGCCCTGGGCGTCGGCCTGGGCGAGACCGAGGAAGGCGATGTCGAGCCCGCCGCCGTCGTAGAAATCGAACTGGCTGGGCTGGTCGACGATGGCGGAGGTATTCACCGCGGCACCGAAGTTGAGCCCGCCCTGGGGAATGCCGCCGATGACGCCGGGCTCGGCGGTCAGCGTCAGGAGGTCGATGATGCGTTCCTCGGTGGCGACTGCCGCCACGCCCTCGGGCATGCCGATGCCGAGGTTCACCACGGCGTTGGGCGTGAGCTCCATGGCGGCGCGGCGGGCGATGATCTTGCGCTCGCTCATTTCCATCGGTTCGAGGGACGTGAGGGGAATGCGGATCTCGCCGGAGAAGGCCGGGTTGTAGTGTTCGAGAAAGGTCTGCATGTGCCACTCGGGGCGCTCGGCAACCACCACGCAGTCAACGAGGATGCCGGGAATCTTTACCTGCCGTGGATTGAGCGAGCCGGATTCGGCGATCCGCTCGACCTGGGCGATGACGATGCCGCCGCTGTTGTGGGCCGCCATGGCGATGGCCTGGCCTTCGAGGGTCAGGGCTTCCTTTCCATCGTGATGTTGCCGTCCGGGTCGGCGGTGGTGCCGCGGATGATGCCGACGTGGATCGGGAAGGCCTTGTAGAAGAGGTACTCCTCGCCGTCGATTTCGATGATGCGGACGAGATCCTCGGTGGTGCATTCGTTGATCTTGCCGCCGCCGAAGCGCGGGTCGACGAAGGTGCCGAGCCCGACCCGGGTGAGGGTGCCCGGCTTGCCGGCGGCGATGTCGCGATAGAGGTGGGTGATGACGCCCTGGGGCAGGTTGTAGCCCTTGATGCGGTTGGCGACGGCCAGTTCCTGAAGGCGTGGCACCAGGCCCCAGTGGCCGCCGATCACCCTTGCGACGAGGCCGTCGTGGCCCAGGTGGTTGAGGCCCTTGTCCTTGCCGTCGCCCTGGCCGGCGCCGTAAACGAGGGTGAGGCCTTCGGGCTTGCCGCGGCCTGCCGGATCCTGCTCGCGGGTTTCGAGAAAATACTGCTCGAGGGCGATGGCGATGTTTTCAGGGAAGCCGATGCCGACAAAGCCGGTGGTGGCGACGGTGTCGCCCGAGCGGATGAGTTTGACCGCGTCGGCGGCGCTGACGATCTTGCCGGTGTTGCGGCCCTGGGGACGCATCAATTTCTGGTTCTTAGGGTTCATCTCCACTCATCCTCTGGGGGGCTGTTGAAGTATCGAACGATACCTAAGGAAGCCCCGATGCATGGATATTTTGGCGACTCACCCCCAAGCCAGGCGTTCTCCGCTGACTCCGGTCATCGACTTTCTGCGCGCGGGGCAGGCTTCTTGCACCGGCCCCGCAGCGGCCCTCACACCCGGTTGCCCGCCGCGAAGCCCGAGGCCAGGGCGCCTTCGATGTAGCCGATGGCGGCGCCGTCGCCAGCGGTGATCACCGGCACCTTCACGCTTTCCAGCTCCTTGGCCAGCCGGTCGTCCGGGCGGGCGCCAATGGCGGTATCGGCCACCTCGGGCTCCAGGCGCCCGACGGCGATGACCGGGATCTGCAGCCCGGCCTTGAATCGTGCTCAGGCGCAAGTTCAGTACCCGGGAATTCTGGAAGGACGTGCGGGACAACGACTTCACCGTGTGCCAGTACATCGGCGAGATCTGCCGCGACCTGATGAACCGGCCGGCCAGCCCCCACGATCACCAGCACCGCCTGCGCTGCATGATGGGCGCCGGTCTGACCCCGGAGATCTGGCGGCGCTGGATCGAGCGCTTCGGCAGCGTGCAGATTTTTGAAGGCTGGGGCTCCACCGAAGCCAACACGGCCCTGATCAACGTGGACAACCGGATCGGCTCCTGCGGCCGGGTGCCCTACTATTGACCCGGCCATTAATTATTAACCCGGCCCTTGAATAACGACACTTCTTTTCAGCCTGCTTCCAATATAACTATTTGAATGCATAAGTCTTTCTGGCTTTTTGGAAACAGTTAATTTAAGGGCCGGGTTAATAACTTGTCGAAAGGCAGCGGCGGCGCGGCAGATTGTGGGGGCGACTTCAGTCGCCCGCGGACTCTGATATGCGGCATGTCGATGATTCAACGCGCCGAGGACGACCGAAGTCGCCCCCACGTCGCCCCCACGCAAAATCATCCGTGACCATTCCTTGTCGCAAAGCAAACGGTGTTGTTGCGTAACCCTCTGACCGGCCCCCCTCCCGACATCGATGTGTCGCCGTTGGTAGCCCAAGTTCAAGTCGTCATTGAGCGTGGCCAAGTCGGGGCAACGATCACTCAAGTCGGACTTGAACGGTTTCAAGTCCGGGCATCAAGTGCTCAAGTCAATGTTGAGTCCGGCGTTCAGGCGGGCTGGCGGCCCCTCGCTCTTGGCTGATCGTTTGTTGATCGGTATCGTTTGATATAATATCGAGTATCAAATGATTGTTCGGGAGCCGCCACCATGCTGCTTGTCAGTCCAGAAAGGATCGCCGCGGTCATGGCGTTGGCGCCGCTTCCTCACTCCTTCGCCGAGCTCGATGAGATGGTTGCCAGGGGGCTCCCGAAGGGTGCGTTGAAAGCCAGCATCGACCAAATCTACGTGAGCGCCGAAGAGCGCCGGCAGCTGCTGTACCGCATCATTCCGGAGGCGACCTACAAGCGGCGGCGGGAGACGCTTTCCGCGGAGGAGTCGGGACGGGCCGAGCGTCTTGCCCGCGTCTTTGCCACCGCAGCCTATGTCTGGAATTCCGAGGAGGATGCGCGGGTATTCCTGACGACGCCCCACGCGATGCTCCAGGGGCGCAGCCCGCTGGAGGTGTCCCTGACCGAGCTGGGCGCCCGTCGCGTCGAGGAGCTGCTGTGGCGGCTCTTCTACGGGATCGCCGCCTGATGCAGTGATGCAGCTGTACCGGATCGGTGACGAGCGGCACCCGCTCTGGGATGGCACCGGCGCCGCCTTGATCGGCGGCCGCTGGAGCAGTCCGGGACGTCAAGTCATCTACGCCTCGCTGAGCTACGGGGGTGCGATGCTCGAAATCCTGGCCCATTCCGGCATCGGTCGGGTGCCGACGACGCACCGCTACGTGATCGCCGAGGTGCCGGAAAGTGTATCGGTCGAGCGCTACGACGCCACCTCGCTAGCAGAGGCCTGGGATGCCGAGAACACCACCTCGGCCAGGCGCTTCGGCGATCAATGGCTGAGTGGGATGCGCAGCGCGATCCTGCTTGTGCCCTCGGTGGTGGCGAGACTGGAATGGAACGCGCTGGTCAATCCCTCTCATCCCCAGGCAGCACGAATCACGCTATCGAAGGCGGAGCGCGTCGTCTGGGGCAAGAGGCTTTTCTCGAGCGGGGCAGGCGGCTAGCTGCGCACCCTCCATCAACCCACTCACCCTCAACACCCTGCGCTGCACCGCCTGCTCCAGCACCGCAGCGCTGCCGCCTTCTACCAGGCTGAACCAGCGTTTGGCGCGGGTGATGCCGGTGTAGACCAGCTCACGGGTCAGGATGGGGTTGAGGCGTTCCGGCAGGACCAGGGCGGTGTGGGTGAATTCGGAGCCCTGGGATTTATGCACCGTCAGCGCATACACCGTTTCGATGGCCTGCAGGCGGCTGGGCTGGACCCACTTGATGCCGCTGTTGCCATCTCCGGCCGGAAAGGCCACCCGCAGCGGGCCGTCGCCGTCGGGCGCCGGTAAGGCCAGGGTGATGCCGATGTCGCCGTTCATCAGCCCGAGCCCGTAGTCGTTGCGGGTGACGAGCACCGGGCGGCCGGCGTACCAGCCTTCTGCGGTGCCGATCAGGCCGGCTTCGCGCAGCCAGCCGGCGATGCGCTGGTTGAGGCCTTCGACGCCCCATTGCCCGCGACGCAGGGCGCACAGCAGCTGGAACTGGCCGTGGGCGGCGAGCACCTGGCGGGCCCAGTCGTCGATGCCGGCCTGGTCGGTGCCGGCGGGCGGACGCAGCGTGCGCACGGCCTCCAGGTAATGGCGATAGCCAAGCGGGCCGTCCTTGCGGGCGCTTTCGCGGGGGCCTCCGTCGATGACAAGACGCCGCAGGGCACCTTCACCTTCGCTGGCCAGCGTCAGGCGGGTCAGGTCGGCGTGGCCGTGGGCCAGGGTTCGGCGCACGCCCTCGACGCTGCCGGCATTCACCGCGGCGGCGAGCTGCCCGATGCCGCTGTCGCCGCCGAAGCGGTAACTGTGGCGCAGCATCGCCACGGCCTGGTCGATGGGCTGGCCGGCCGGGTCAATCAGTTCCGTGCCGACCTGCTCGCCGGTGAGCTCGGCCAGCCAGGCGGCGGTGTCGGGGGTGTAGTGGCCCTGCTGGGCCCGCCGGCACAGCTCGCCGAGCACCGCCCCGGCCTCGACCGAAGCGAGCTGATCCTTGTCGCCGAGCAGGACGAGACGGGCGCCGGGCGGTAGCGCGGCCAGTACGGCGGCCATCATCTCCAGGTCGACCATCGAGGCTTCGTCCACCACCAGCACGTCCACCGGCAGCGGGTTGCCGGCGTGGTGGCGGAAGTGGCGGGTGTCCGGGCGGCTGCCGAGCAGGCGGTGGAGGGTCGTCACCTCGACGGGAATGGCCTCCCGGACAGCCTCGCCATCGGGCAGCCCCGCCAATATCAGGTCGGCGACGGCGCCGGCGATGGATTCGTTGAGACGCGCGGCGGCCTTGCCGGTGGGCGCCGCCAGGCGGATGCGCAGGGCACGGGCCGCGGGGCTGGCGATGGCCAGGGCCTGCAGCACCGCGAGCAGGCGCACCACGGTGGTGGTCTTGCCGGTGCCGGGGCCGCCGGTGACGATGGCGAAGGCACTCCGCGCGGCCAGCGCGCAGGCGAGCTTCTGCCAGTCGGGGGCGGGCGCCCCTGCGGCCGGGGGAAAGAGCACCCCGAGCACGCTGCGGAGGGCGGCTTCAGGCAAGGCGGGCGGTGCCGCCAGGCGGGCGTCGATGCCGGCCCGCACCGATTGTTCGTATTGCCAGTAGCGGCGCAGATAGAGCCGGTTGCCCACGAACACCAGCGGTGTTTCCCCGTCGTCGCTGCTCACCAGTTGCGGATGCTGCAGCGCTTGCTGCCAGTCGGCCAGGCTGACGCCGTCGAGCACCGCGGCCGGCAGGGGCAGCGGTTCGGCGGCGCTGTCCGCGCCCTCGGGCGGCAGCGACAGGGCGAAGCCGGGGTCTTGCAGGGTGAGCGCCAGGTCGAGGCAGGCATGGCCGCGCCCCAGTTGATGGCTGGCCAGCGCGGCGGCGAGGATCAGCAGCGGCGGCGCGTCGCTTACCTCACGCACCAGGAAGGATGCAAAGGCCGCGTCGAGGGCGCGCAGCCAGCCGTGCTGGGACCAGCGCTCGAGGAGGGCCAGCATGGCTTTGTCGTCGACGAAAAAGGCGGGATTCATGCGGCCTCCGTGGCGGCGCGGTGGGCAAACAGGTGGTCGAGGGCTTCGATCAGCGCCCGCGGCGGACGCTCGGCGTGGATGCCCCGGGTGGGCGCCTGGCTGCCGCGCAGGAAGAGATACAGGGCGCCGCCCATGTGCGTTCGTAGTCGTAATCGGGCAGGCGCAGCTTGAGCAGGCGGTGGAGGGCCAGCAGATAGAGCACGTATTGCAGCTCGTAGCGCTTGGCGAGGATTTCCTGCGCCATGGCGGCAGCGGTGTAGGCCGCATCGTCGGGGCCGAGCCAGTTGGACTTGTAGTCGATGACGTAATAACGCCCGTCGTGTTCGACGACCAGGTCGATGAAGCCCTTGAGCATGCCGTTGAGCTGACCGGCCTTGAGCGGCGGGCGTTCGGCGCCGCCGAGGGTGTGGCGGCAGACGAGAGCATCGAGGGCGGCGAGGTCCACGTCATGCACCGCAACCCAGAACTCCATCTCGACCACCCAGGTGTCGAGATCGGCGAGGGCAAAGCCCGGCTCGTCGGCCGAACCGAGCGGCTGCCGCAGGAAATCCTGCAGCCAGGCGCACAGCGGGTCGATCCAGCGCTCCCAGCCGCGCACCGCGCAGCGCCGGGCGACGGCGTCCCGCAGCAGGGCCGGGGCGTCGGCGATGCGGCCAAACCCCTGGCCGCCGGCCCATTCGAGGATTTCATGCAGAAAGGTGCCGACTGCCGCACCGCGGGGAAAGTCATGCAGCAAGCCGACCGAAGCCCTGCCGGTGTCGCCCGGCGGTGTGTCGGGCACCAGCGGGGCGGCGAGCTGGGTGAGCCGTTCGGCGGTGGCGGCTTCGCGGAAGATGTCTTCGCCGGGCGTCTCGGCGCTGCCATCCGCCGCGGCGGTGTGCAGCGCCGAGTAGCTGGCGATCCACCAGTGCTCGCGGACGGCGCGGCTCGGGCTGCGCGCCGGGCCTTCGATCTGGTGCTGCGCGTGGGCGGCATAGGTGTCCGGGCTGCTCGCCGGCGTGTCGATGACGGCGATGTCGGGGCAGCCCGCGGCCAGGGCGTCGATGCCGGCGTGAAGCTGATGGCCGATCAGGTAGCCAAAGGCGCTGTTTTCCAGATTGTCGACCGGCGCTGCGCCGATCCAGGTGGCGTAGCGGGCGCGGGTCAGGGCGACGTAAAACTTGCGCAGGTCCTCGCCCAGGCGCTCACGGTCGACCAGGGCCAGCAGCGCGTCGTCGGCGGTGAGGGCGAGCTTGAGCCGGCCCTGCTCGTCGTGCCATTTGAGCGGCAGGTCGGTGGGTTTGGTGGCGCGAAACGCGCAGGCAAAGGGCAGGAAGACCAGCGGGTATTCGAGGCCCTTGGACTTGTGGATGGTGACCACCTTCACCAGGTCGGCGTCGCTTTCAAGGCGCATCTGGCGGGCGTCGCCGCCGCTGGTTTCGTCACGGCGCTGCTCGGCCAGGTGGCGGATCAGGGCGTGTTCGCCGTCGAGCAGGCTGCTGGCCTGCTGGAGCAGTTCGGCCAGATGCAGCACGTCGGTCAGGCTGCGCTCGCCGCTGCCACCGGCGGCCAGCAGCCGGGCCGGAACGCGGAAATCGTTGAGCAGGCGGCGCAGCATCGGCAGCACGCCCTGACGGCGCCAGCATTCCCGGTAGGCGCGGAACTGCAGCACGTAGTTGTCCCAGGCGATCTCGTCGTGGTTGAGGCAATCGAGGCTGGCCCAGTCGAGGCCGAGGGTCTGGGTGGCGAGCGCCGCGCGCAGGGCACGGCCATCGTCCGGCTCGGCACAGGCAGCAAGCCACAACTGCAGCTCGAAGGCTTCGGGGCGCTGGAAGACGGAATCCTTTTCCGACAGATAGACGCTGCGCACCCCCCGGCTCGACAGGGCGCCCCGGATGGCGTCGGCCTCGCTGCGGTTATTCACCAGCACGGCCAGATCGGCCTGCCGCAGGGCAACGAGACCTTTCTCGCCGGCAAAGCCGGCTGCGCCGAGCTGGCCCAGGTTGAGAAGGCGCACCATCTCGCTGGCGCACACCTCGGCCATGGCCTCGAGGTAAGCGGTCTTGGACATGGGTTTGCCGTCGTCGGGTGGCGGCAGGCGCCAGATGTTCAGGGCTGGCAGCGGCTGGCCACCGGCCTGGAGCTGATCCTTGCGCCCGTTGGCATCGGCGGGGAAGAACGGGACCGGGTTGCCCGCCGCGCTGCGGAACAGGAAGGCGCCCTGGCTTTCTTTCAGGTCTTCGGCGAGCTGGAAGCAGCGGTTGGCGGCGCTGACCATGGCGTGGGTCGAGCGGAAGTTGCGGCTCAGGGTGTACAGCCTGCCGGCGGTGGCAGTGCGAGCCGCCAGGTAGGTGTAGATATCGGCCCCGCGGAAGGCATAGATGGCCTGCTTGGGGTCGCCGATGAGGACCAGCGCGGTCGCCTGATCGTTGGCTTCGACCCGATAGATGGCGTCGAAGATGCGGTACTGGATCGCGTCGGTGTCCTGGAATTCGTCGATCAGCGCCACCGGAAACTGAGTTCGGATCACCTCGGCCAGGCGCGCGCCATTGGGGCCGCCAAGCGCTGCGTCGAGACGGGTGAGCAGGTCGTTGAAACCCATCTGGGCGCGGCGTGCCTGTTCTTCTGCAAAGCGGGCGGCAACCCATTGGGCGGCATGGCGCAGGATGTCGAGGCGGGCGTCGGGGAGCGCCTCGAGGGTGGCGCGCATCGCCGCGATCGCATCCAGCGCGGGGTGCTGCGGCGCGGGAAAGTCGGGCTTCCAGACCTCGGCCAGCCCCGTCGGGGTGAGCCGCGTCCAGGCGGCTTCGGAGAGGCCCGGCGAGACCTGTTCCGGGTCGTCACGCCAGGCGGCGAGAAGCTGCAGCCAGCTGTCGTAGTTGTTCTTCTTGAGCTTGGTGCCGTTGAACGCCTTCTTGTCGCGGGCCGCATCCAGCAAGGCTTGAAGTTCGTCGAGCCACTTGGCCCACGGCGCCTTGAGTGCCGCCAACACGCGCTGTTGCTCCTGTGTTGCGGCTTCGATTGCCGCCGTCGGAACGGCGCTGGCCGCCAGCAGATCAGTGTGTTTGATCAGGCCTGTAAGCACCTTCTGCAGGGCCTCCGGCGAACTCCACCAGCCCCGCACCTGGCGGGCACCGTCGGCGTGCAGCGGGTACATGAAGCTGCGCCAGTAGTCGCGCACGACTTCGGCGAGCAGTTCGTCCTGGTCGGTTTCGAGGCGTTGGGTGAACAGGCTGTCGCTGTCGAAGGCGTGCTCGCGCAGCATGCGGTTGCACCAGCCATGGATGGTGGACACGGCGGCTTCGTCCATCCATTCGGCAGCCAGTTGCAGCTTGCGGGCGCAGGCTCCCCAGCGCTCCGGAGGGTAGTCGGCGCGCAGCTTCTGGAGCAGTTCGTCGGCGTCGGGCCCGGGCGGATCGGCACGGAAGTAGGTTGCTGCCTGGGCGAGCCGGGCGCGGATGCGGTCACGCAACTCTTTGGTGGCAGCGTCGGTGAAGGTGACGACGAGGATCTCCGGCGGCGTCAAGGCCCTGGAGAAGCCGGTCTCATCTTCACCATGGCCCAGGACCAGGCGCAGGTAGAGGGCGGCGATCGTGAAGGTCTTGCCGGTACCGGCGCTGGCCTCGATGAGGCGGCTGCCAGACAGCGGGAAACGCAGCGGATCAAGAGAGGTTGGAGCGGGGAGGTCGGGGTCATGCCTGCTCTCCGGCGGTAGCCGCAGCTTTGCGCTTGCGGGGGGATTCGGCAAAAGTGGCGGTAAAGAGCGGGCGCAGCAGGCTGTCGGTCAGGCGGGCGAACTCGCCATCCCCGGTCAGTGTCTCGAAGTCGGGCCAGGCGCGCCGCAAGTAGGGGCTGGACTGGACTTCGCCAGTGAGCTTGTAGCCGCCTTCGTAGACGGACTTGGCGCTGGTCGAGCCATCGAGCCACGCAAAGGCGGTCTTGATCGCCAGCGGCAGCGGACGGCCCATGCCGTCCTGCCAGGCGGCCAGCAGGGTGTCTACCTGGGCCCGCGCCTCATCGGGTTCAAGGGGCTCGAAGCGCACATTGCCGGCCTTGCTGACGATCAGCGTGGTCAGCGGCTGGCCGCCCAGGTGGCCGGCCAGGTGCACCAGCCAATGTTTGATGAGGTGGTGGCGCTGATATTTGTGGTTCTTCAAGGCGTCGCTGGGCTCCAGCACCACCCGGCCGCGCTGCCCGTCTTCATTCAGGCGCAGGTCGTGCAGCCGGTCGTCGATGCTTAGGCCGGTGGCCGGGTGGGTGTGGCTCACCGGCTCGTCGTGAGGCGCCTCGTGGGGCCATTCGGCGAGGCCTGTTGCGTAACGCTCGAACATGTCCGCCATGGGCTTGGCCAGTTCATTGATCATTACGTCGGCAAACGCCTTGGCGGCCAGCTCGCCCCGGCGCTGGATACGCTCAAGGGTGGCGGCGAGGGCGTCCTCCCGCGGCAGGCCGGCGTTGAGCGCCTCGGCCTGGCGGGTGATGAGTTCGTTCCACAGGCTCCATTTTTGCAGGCCGTCGAGGTCGAAGGGTTCCTGGTCTTCGCTGGCCGGGTCGTCGATGTCGAAATCCACGTGCAGGCGCTGGCGGAAGAAGGCCTTGACCGGGTCGCGCAGGAAGGCGGCCAGCTCGGCGATGCGCAGCGGCTCGCCGCGGCCCGGCGGGGCCAGCTGGTGCGCGCCGCCTGCGGGCCGGTCGTCCGCCATGCGCCATTCGTGGGCGTAGGTGAACAGCGGGCTGGCTGCTGCGTTGACCGGAAAATAGTCGGGGTTGAAGGGCTGCAGGCGATGTTCGATGGTCAGCGCGCGGAGCAGGGCGCCTTCCTTGCCTTCGTGTCCGGCCAGCCACCAGCCGGCGGCCAGGTGGTCGCGCAGTTGGCCGACCAGCACCGAGGGCGGCCGCACGGTGTTGTCGTTGATGCTGCGTCCGACCCACGAAATCAGCAGCTTTTGCCGTGCCGACAGCAGGGCCTCGAGGAACAGGTAGCGGTCATCCTCGCGACGCGAGCGGTCGCCGGGGCGATAGTCGCGGCCCATCAGGTCGAAATCCATCGGCACCCGGGTGCGCGGGTAGTCCCCGTCGTTGAGGCCCAGCAGACAAACCTGGCGGAACGGAATGGCGCGCATCGGCATGAGGGTCGCAAACGTTACCGTGCCGGCAAAGAAGCGTTGCGACAGGCCGCTGTCGTCGAGCTGGGCCAGCCAGTGTTCGCCCACCACTGCCAGCGGCAGCGGGCTGTCGAGGCGGGCCGCGGCGCAGGCTTCCTGCCAGCGCACCAGGGCCAGGTCGAGGCGCTGCAGCGTGAAGGCGTCGGCGCTCTCTTCAGGGGCGAAGAAGTCGGCCATCAATTGACGCAGGCGGGCGCTCCACTCCAACGGTGCGGCGTCGCTGGAGAAGGTCCGCCAGGTGGTGTCGAGCCGCTCGAGCAGTTGCACCAGGGGGCCGAGCAGCGCAGCGTCGAGGCCACCGATTTCATCGAAGGGCTCGATGGCGTGCCAGGCGCCGCTGGTGGTGCCGACCGCGTAGCCGAGGAGCATCCGGCGCAGGCCGAACAGCCAGGTGTTGCCTTCGGGTGCGTCGGGCAGGCCGAGGCTCTTGCGGTGCTCGGCGTGCAGGCCCCAGCGCACCTTGGCGCCGTGAATCCAGCGTTGCAGCAGCGGCAGCGCGTCTTCGGCAATGCCGAAGCGGCTGCGCAGGGCCGGCACTTCGAGCAGGTCGAGCACATCGCTCACGGCGACACGCCCGTTAGGCAGGTCGAGGAGCTTGCCGAGGGCGTTGACCAGCGGATCGTGATGGCGCACGCCCTGGTCGGCGATGCTGAACGGGATGAAGCGCGGATCGCGGCTGTCGATGAGACCGAACACCGCCTGGATGTGCGGCGCGTAGGCGTCGATGTCCGGCACCATCACGATCACGTCGCGCGGGCGCAGGCTGGGGTCGGCATTGAAGGCAGCGAGGAGCTGGTCGTGCAGCACCTCGACTTCGCGCTGGGCGCTGTGGGCGATGTGAAAGCGGATCGAGTCATCGCCGGGCGCAACCGCCGGCCATTCCGTCAGCGTCTGGCTGAGCGGACGCAGGTCGCGGATGTCGTCCTGCAACTGATTGAGCAGGGTGTCCCGGCCGTGAGGCGAGAACAGGTCGATGCGCTGGCGGATCTCCACGAAATGCTGCAGATAGCTGGCGCGGGCCGTGTCGCTGTCGTGTTCGTCGAGCAGGCCGATGAAGTCGCGCCCCTGCTTGCCCCAGGCGGCCAGCAGCGGGTGGGCGAAGAGGTGCAGGTTTTCCTCGGAAATCTCGGTGGTTGAATCGGCCCGGCGCTGCTGGCGCGAATGGGTGGCCCGCAGCAGATCCTTGTTGGCGACGATGTCGGCCCAGTAATGCTCGCAGGGGTTGTGCACGCACATCAGCACCTGGGTCCAGCGCGCCAGGGCGGCCAGCACTTCCAGCGACTGGCGCGGCAGCGCCGAGATGCCGAACACAACCACCCGGCGCGGCAAGCCAGCGGGACGTTCGCTGCCCGCGCCACGCTCGGGCCAGGCCTCGACCTGGCGCAGAAAGGCCTCATGCACCGCCGCCCGGCCTTGACTAGCCAGCGCACTGCCGCCGGCTGCCGCCACATCGGCCAGCAGTGCCCGCCACAGGCAGGCTTGCCAGCCCTGTTCGTCGGACAGGGGGCGGCGTTCGCCATTGGCCTGGATCAGCACGTCATCGCCCACCGCCCATGCGGCCAGCCAGTCGGCGCGATACACCTGGTACTGGTCGAACAGGTCGGCCAGCCGCTCGGCCAGCTGGAAACGCTTGCGCTGGTCGGCATCCAGCGCCAGAAAGCGGCGCAGCGGCGCATAAGCCGGCTGGCCCATCACGTCCGGCAGCAGGCGCATCAGGCGCCACAGCAGCAGGGGCTTGTCGAAGGGCGAGGTTTCGGGAACCCCGTCACGCCCCAGTACGGCCCGATACACCTGCCACAAGAAACGGGAAGGCAGCGACATGTCCAGCCCGGCTGCGATTCCACAGCCACCGCCGGTCTCGCCGTCCATGTCCTCGGCCAGCGCCAGACGCAGCCATTGGGCCACGCCGTTGCTATGCACCAGCAGGGTTTCGGTTTCGAGCGGTGCCAGGGGATAGCGCCGAACCCACGCAACCAGCAGATCGCGCAGGGATTCCGGATGGTTGCCATGCACAAGCATCAGGCCGGGGAGCAGGGTAGGTAAGGTCAAGGCGGGCTCCTGAGGCGGATGAATCCGTAAATCAAAGGGTGGGGAGTATTTCAACTTGTCGAAATGCAGAGGCAGAGCCGGGTTGATAGCCGTCCCTTTTGCAGCGGCGGCGCGGCAGACTGTGGGGGCGACTTCAGTCGCCCGCGGACTCTGATCAACGGCTTGCCTGTGATTAAACGCGCGGATGGGCGACTGAAGTCGCCCCACACGTCGCCCCTACAAAATCATCCGCGACCATTCTGGGTCGGCCCGAACGGCGGCAAGGGAATCAAAGGGCTGGGTTAACAATAAAACAGCCGCGAATGGCCGATGCCGCCTCCCTTGTCGACCCTGATCTGGGCGGGAATGCGCTCCTTCAGTCCCTCCACGTGGCTGATGATGCCGATCATCTTGCCGCTGGCGTTGAGGGTGTCGAGCGCATCCAGGGCGATGTCCAGCGTATCGCCGTCAAGGGTGCCGAAGCCTTCATCGAGGAAAAGCGAATCGATGGAGGTTTTGTGGCTGACCAGGTCGGACAGGGCCAGCGCAAGGGCCAGACTGACCAGGAAGCTTTCGCCGCCGGACAGGGTGCGGGTGTCGCGGGAGGTTTCACCCTGCCAGCTGTCGATGATCTCCAGCTCCAGCTCTCCGCTACTCTTGCGGCGCAGCAGATAGCGACCATGCAGGCGAACCAGGTGACGGTTGGCCAGGTGGAGCAAGTGATCAAGGGTCAGCCCCTGGGCAAACTTGCGGAACTTGTCGCCCTGGGCCGATCCGATCAGGCCGTTGAGGCGCTGCCAGAGGTCCGATTCCGCCGTCTGCTCCGCGATCTGGGCAAACAGCGCTTGCTGGCCAAGGCGCTGCCGGGCGTCGTTTTCAAGCAGGGCGTGATGGGCTCCGATTTGTTCGTTGAGGCGGGCAAGCTGCGTTTCCAGTTCATCCAGGTCTCGTTCCAGATCGGCAAGCCCCCTTTCGGTTAGCGCCCGAGCCTGCAGTTCGGCGAGCTTTTTGCCGGCCGAAAGCTGCAGGGCGGTGGCTTTCTGGCAATCCTGTTCGCGGGCCTCCTTGAGGTGCTGGAAGCGCTGGCGGTCGGCGGCGGACAGCAGCGCAGCAAGAAAGGCGTCGCGGTCGGCGAAGGGGCTGGCAGCACAGGCGGCCTGCCAGTCTCCGGCTGCGCCGGTGAGGGCCGTACGCTGCTCGGCAAGGGTGCTTTCCTGTTGCTGAATACGCCCGGCGAGGCTGTCCAGCTGCCTGGATAGCTGGACGATCAGCTCGGTGCTGCGGGCCAGTTCAGAAACGGGGTTATCGGCAGCAACGGTTTCCAGCGGGGCCTCTGCGGCCTGGCCCAATGCCTGCCAGCGAGTTTCCCATTGCTCGGCATCGGCCTCTGCGGCCTGGCTTTCGGCCTGCCGACGAGGCAGCTCGGCGGCGAGTTGCTGGATGCGCTGCTGGTGGTGCTGCCATTCACGCCATTCTGCCTCCCGCTCCTGCAGCCAGGCGACGGAGTCGGCAGGCATTTCGAAACCGGCCTCATCCAGGCTGGCCACAAGACGAGTGCGCAGCTCAGTGCGTTCTTGCTCGCGGGCCTTCAATTGCGCGTCGCCGTCGGCCTGCCGCGCAATGCTGTTGTCGATCTCCTGCTGGAGCAGGGCAAGGTGGTTGCGGGCGACCAGCAAGGCCTGGCTGCGCGTGTTTGCAAGCAGGCTGGCCTGCTGGATAGACACATCGCCGGCCTCGGCGTCCTTCAGGTTTGCGCCGAGGCGCGCATGCGCCTGTTCGGCCAGCACCCGCCCGGCCTGCAAGCCATCCGGGGCTTGCCAGGCAGCGGGGGCGAGCGTGTCAGGCAGCCGGGCGAGCTGGCCGTCCCAGTCGGCAGCGGCACGGGCCAACTCCTTGTCCGTCTGCAACTGCTCGGCCAGCAGCGCGTCCCGTCGGGCCTGGGCAGCCGTGAGCTTCTCGGCCGCCTTCTGCCCCTGCTCAATCAAGGTTTCGAGGGCCGCCTGCTTTTCCTTGAACGCGGCTTCGGTAACCGACACGTCAAGAGCCTGGTAGACGGCGATCGCCGGGTGCTCGGTGCCGCCACACAGGGGGCAGGCTTCGCCGGGCTGGAGGCGCTGGCGATGGGCTTCCAGGCTCTGGATGCGGCGCTCCTGCTCCAGCAGCTTCTGCTTGTCAGCCACCTGGGCTTTCAAGTCATTGTGCTTTTCCCGCTGCGTGGCGAGGGCCGCTTCCTGGCTGGCGATGCCGGCATTGTCTTGCTGGATACGTTCCGTCTGGGCCAGGTGACGGCTGCTCAGTTCCCGGCGCTGACGGGCAAGGGTTTCCAGCTGTTGCCAGAGTGTCAGGCTCACCTGGCTGTCCTGCCAGGCCTGACGCAAGTCGGCCAGGCTGCGGCCGGCGAGGCGCGTGCCCTGCTCAGTCTGGATGGTCTGAAGGGCTCGCTCGGCGGAGGTTCGGGCCTGGTCGGCGAGCCCGACGTCGCTGTTGTGATTCTTGAGCTGGACTTCCTGCTCGGCCCGCTTGCCGGACAGGGCTTTCAGGGCACGCTGGTGTTCGGCAATGTCTTTGCCCAGTGTCTGGTCGTGGTCGAACTGTTGACGCCAGGCACCCAGGCGTTCGCCCAGCCGTGCCCGTTGGGGGTGGGCGGCGCACGCCTCGTTGAGCTTTCGGCTTTCGTCTTGAACGTGCTGCGATTGCCTTGTGGCGTCGTTCGAGATGCGGCGCGACAGGCTGCGCGCGAGGGCGTGCTGGTGGGCGTGTTGGCGCACAAATTCGGCCTGCTCGGAACGACGGGCAAGGAGGTCCGCTTCGCTGTGATTCACCGCGAGTCCGCTTGCCTGCCAGCGCTCATGCAGTGGTTTGAGCGCTTCCGCGGGCAGGCTGTCGGCCAGGCGACGCAGCTCCGGGGCCACGTCGGCCAGCGCCTGTTCGGCGTGTTTGAGGGCTGCGTCGGTATCGCGTGCTTCCTGCCCGGCGTGTTCCAGATCCAGTCGCCACTGACGTAAGGTCCGGGGTTTGGTGTTGGTTGCGCTGCTTGTCGACCCGTTCTGCACCGAGGCGGGTGATCTCCAGCTCCTTGGCCTGGCGCACTTCGGCGTCGAGCAGTTCCATGCCGTCGGCCCGGGCCTTGAGCTGGTTGAGCTGTTCACGGGCCTGCTGGGCTTGCTCATAGACACGCTGGGAGATCAGCCCGTAGATGTCGGTCCCGGTGAGTTCTTCGAGGAGCGCGGCCCGATCGTTTGCGTTGGCATTGAGAAATGCCGCGAAGCCGCCCTGGGCCAGCAGCATCGACTTGGTGAAGCGCGGAAAGTCGAGGCCGGTGATTGCGGCGATCTGCTTGAGCTTGGGGGCGATCTGACTGCACAGAATGGTGCCCTGCCCGGTGGCGGGATCCACTTTCGAGAGCTCCGCCTGCGGAGGCTGGAGATTCCCCTCTGGATTGTTGCGCGCCCGGTGCTGGCTCCAGAAGGCCCGGTACACCTCGCCCTTGACCTCGAACTCCACCTCGGCGAGGCAGTCGGCCGTATGGCGGGTCATGATGTCGTTGCCCGACGCGGAGATGCTCTTGAGCCGTGGTGTCTCGTGGTAGAGCGCCAGGCAGATGGCATCCAGCAGGGTCGACTTGCCCGCGCCGGTTGGGCCGGTGATGGCAAACAGGCCGTTATCCACAAAGGGCGGGCGGGTGAAGTCGATGGACCACTCGCCCTTGAGGGAATTGAGATTCTTGAGGCGCAGTTTGAGGATTTTCATTGGGCGGCGTCCTGCAGGTCGGCAACGATGGACGTGTAGCGTTCGGTCAGGGCCGCCTGAAGCTCGTCGGCGAGTTCTTCCTGGGCAAGGCGGCGGGCAAAAACGTCGGAGGGGGTGAGTTCATCCAGGGTTTCGCTGACCTGGGCTTCCAGCCGGGCCACCGCATTGCCCCGGTCGCGGCGGATGCGCAGTACCTCTACGGGGAGCCCTTCGGTCAGGCCTTCGATACGGGCTGGAAGATCGATCAGGTAATCGTCCTCCTTGACAGTCACCTCCAGCCAGACCGGCTTTGCTGCGCTGCCTTCGCGTGCCGCGGCAACAATCGCTACCTTCAGCTCCAGCAGGTTGCCGCTGATGCTCATCAGTGCCTGAAAGCACGGCACCGGCAGCGCGGTCACCGTCTTCAGGCCGTCCGCATCGAGATCGACCAACAACACTTCCTTCTGCTGGCGAGTCTCGTCAAAGCTGAGTGGAATGGGAGAGCCGCTGTAGCGGATGTGTTCCAGTCCGCCAACCTGCTGAGGGCGATGAATGTGCCCGAGAGCGATGTAATCGGCCGGCGGAAAGGCATTGGTCGGAAAGGCTTCCAGGGCGCCCACATAAATCTCACGTACCGACTCGCTGGCACTGGCCCCCACCGTGGTCAGATGGCCAGTGGCAATCAAGGGCAGCGTCCGGCCGAGGTCGGCGGCCAGGGCGGTGCGTCGGGTGATGGCCGCGTCGAAAACCGTCTGATAGTGGGTCTTGATGGCGATCTGCAGCGACACCTGTTTTTCTTCGGCGCTTTGCCCAGCCTGGCTAAAGAGAACATCTCGCGGACGGATGAAGGGGATCGCGCACACCACGCAACCGGCCTCACCGTCCCGGCGCGGCAAAACACATACCTGGCCCGCCGGATCTGCGGCTGCGGCAACGACGGTTGTTCCAAGGCAGGCCAGCAAGGCCCGGCTTTCGTCCAGCACCGCCACCGAATCGTGGTTGCCGCCAAGCAGCAACAACCCGACATGCGCCTCCCGCAGCCTCACCACCAGCTGGCTATACAGCTCACGGGCGTAACTGGGCGGCGCACCGGTGTCGAAGATGTCGCCGGCGATCAGCACCGCATCGACCTTGTGCTCTGCGACTTTTTCCAGCAGCCAGTCAATCAGTGCCTGGTGCTCGACCTGCCGGCTCTTGCCCATGAAGTGCTGGCCAAGATGCCAGTCGGAAGTGTGAAGAATGCGCATGGTATGAATATGGACGGAGTGGGAAGGCAGCCTGGGGCGGGTGGCTGACGTGGGTCGACTGTACCGCAAGGCTAAAGGTGACGAACCGGGAGCTGGCGGCATGCCTGCAGAAGTTCAGATGCCGATTATTCGGCTGACCATGCAAGGATTACTCCGGGCCCATGGATTGCATCGCTATTGACCCGGCCGTTAATAAACTTGTCGAAAGGCAGAGGCACAGCCGGTTGATAGCCGTCCCTTTGCAGCGGCGGCGCGGCAGACTGTGGGGGCGACTTCAGTCGCCCGCGGACTCTGATCAACGGCTTGCCTGTGATTAAACGCGCGGATGGGCGACTGAAGTCGCCCCTTACAAAATCATCCGTGACCATTCCTTGTCGCAAAGCAAACGGAACAGCCTCCGGGAGGACTCATCAACCCGGTCATTGAATAGCCACCACACGCTCAGCCCGAACGGTGGCAAGGGAATCAAAGGGCCGGGTTAGTAAGAGGCTCATGCGTGCCGTGCGTAGCCACGGCAACTTGATGCGGCCCACGCAAAACAGCGGGCTGTGGACAGGGGCTTGGCAAGTGGCTGATCGCCGGCGTTATTTGTGTTCGGGGAATGTCAGCTGCGTTGCTGCGGGAGCCCTGGGTGTCGGGGCCTTTCCCCACCGGCAGGCCTGCTCAGTTCGATGCCGGCGCCAAAAAACGGGCTTTGGTTCCGGAAATCATCAGGCGTTTTCCTCGCGAAAAGCGCGGATCGTCTCAAGAAAGGCGCCCAGTAGAGGAGACTGGTCGTCCAGCCGGTAGATACAGGTCAGATCGACAACACCCTGCGGCGGAACGTCCCGCAGCGAGCGATAAACCACGCCGGGCAATTGCAAGGTAGTGGCCGACTCGGGTACCAGGCACACGCCGAAGCCGCTGGCCACCAACGCCACGCCCGTCACCGCGTCCCCCACCTCCTGCGAGATGTTGGGCGTGAAGTTGCATTCGTTGCAGAGTGTCATCACCTTGTCGATGAAGTTCGGTCGCGCGCCGGTTGGGAAAAGCACCAGCGGGTGGTGGGCAAGCTCGGAGAAGGGGATGTCCGGCCACCCCGCCAGCGGATCGCTTTCATTGACTGCCAGCAGCAGCTTTTCGGTCGTCACGAGTTCTGTGCCGATGTCGGGTTCCGGGGCCAGCATCCGGTTGAATCCGACGGTGATGCGGCGTTGCCTCAGGGCTTCGAGCTGTTCGGTCTTGGTCATGGTGTGAAGCACCACCTTCACGCCGGGATGGCTGTTGCGAAACGACAGCAGCAGCTTCGGGATCGCGTCGAGGATCGCCGACCCGAAGATCGCCACGTCCAGCCGCCCGAGCTTTCCCTGCCCGGCCCGCTGGGTGCGCTCGGTGGCTTGTTCTACAAGCGAGCGGATGTTGCGTGCCTCTTCAAGCAGAAGCGTACCGGCCTGGGTGATTTCGACGCCCTTGGGGGTGCGCACGAAAAGCTGGACGCCGAGTTCTTCCTCCAGTTGCTGAATTTGGCGGGTCAGGGGCGGTTGGGAGATATGGAGGCGTGTGGCCGCCCGCCCGATGTTCTGCTCCTCAGCCACCGCGATGAAGTATTTCAGGTGTCGCAAATCCATTTTTCGCTCTCCCCGAGTCTGGCCGGAGGGGCCGTGGTTCTCGATACCATAAAAGTATTGAATGGATCGATTAATGGTATTGGACGGTAATTATTGCAGCCGGTAAGGTCAGCGGCAATCCCACCCGTCGCCATCTGGCTGACGATGATTGGCGCAACATCGAGGCGGCGTTTCGACAGATCGGGACGCTTGCCGTTGGCAGCGAGCATGACGAGGCGGTCAGGCAGATGTTTACTCGTCTGATGAACAGGGCTATCGGAGAATAGGCCGCACTGAAGAACCGCCCATCATTCGTCGTAGGGCGAATGATGGGTGCGCAACCTAAAAAGACACGACACAGAGAGGTCGGGTGGAGACAGGAATGACCCAGAAAAAGCTGATCGAACAGTTCAATTTGCGCTCCCGATTGCGTTTCAACGTGGACCAGGGGCAGATCTGGCTGGACGAAAACCGCATGCTGCTCTACCACGCCCGCGCGATGGGCGCGCTGCGCCGCGAGCTCTTCGATTCACTCGGTGTCGAGCGTGCCCGCAGCCTTCTGGTACGCATGGGCTTCGCCTCCGGCCAGCAGGACGCCGAGCTGGCCAAGAAGCTCTACGGCGTGGGCGATCCCTACGACGTGTTTCGCATCGGCCCCGAACTGCACGCCTTCGAAGGCCTGGTGAAATCCACCATCGTGCACGCCGAACTCGACTGGGAGCGCGGCAGCTTTGTCGGCGAGGTGGATCTGGAAAACTCCTGGGAAGCGGACTCCCACCTGCAGCAATTCGGCGTTGGCGAAGACATGGCCTGCTGGAGCCTGGTGGGCTACGCGTCCGGCTACGTCACCCAGTTCTTCAACCGATTCATCGTTTTTCGCGAGACTTCGTGCATCGCCAGGGGTGACGCCCAATGCCATATCGCCGGCAAGCCCGCGGAGGCCTGGGGTGATGACGCCTACCTCAACTATTTCAAGCCGGAAAACCTCCAGGGCCAGCTCGACGAGATGCGCGCGGAGCTGTGCCAGCTGCGCAAAACCCTGCGCACGGTCGAATCCGCCGGCAACCTGATCGGCACCTCCGCCGGCTTTCGGGGCGCCTTCAATCTGATCAGCAAGGCCGCCAGCAGCCCGATCACCGTGCTGCTGCTCGGAGAAACCGGCGTCGGCAAGGAGATGTTCGCGCGCTGGATCCACGACCACGGCACACGGGCCGACAAACCCTTCGTGGCCGTCAACTGCGCAGCCATTCCCCACGACCTCATAGAATCCGAACTCTTCGGTGTGCAGAAGGGCGCCTACACCGGCGCCCAGGCATCCCGCGCCGGGCGCTTCGAGCGGGCCCACGGCGGCACCCTGTTCCTCGACGAAGTCGGCGATCTGTCGCCCGCCGCCCAAGTCAAGCTGCTGCGCGTACTGCAAACCGGCGAGATCGAACGCCTCGGCGACGACCAGACCCGCAAGATCGACGTGCGCCTGGTGGCCGCCACCAACGTGGATCTTCAGCAAGCCATCGCCGCCGGCCGCTTTCGGGCCGACCTGTATTACCGCCTCGCCACCTACCCGGTGGTGATCCCGCCCCTGCGCGAACGCCGCAGTGATATCCCGCTGCTCGCCGCCTCGCTGCTCGAAAAATACGAAGACTCGTACAACAAGAAACTCCAGGGCATCAGCGACCGGGCCTTGCAGGCACTGATGAACTACCCGTGGCCCGGCAACGTGCGCGAACTGCAAAACCTGATCGAACGCGGCGTGCTGCTCGCCCCCAACGGTGGCCTCATCGAGACCGAACACCTGTTCGCCGGCGGCGCCCCGGCCACCACCGGCGCCGAAGTGGACCGCGCGGGCGTTGTCGGCGACGAAGGCGACGCCAGCCGCAGCCGCCTATGCGAAGCCATCCTGCAAGACGGCTTCAACCTGGAACAGCATGAATCGCGTTTATTGGAGTTGGCGGTGCAGCGGGCGGCAGGCAACCTCACCCATGCAGCGAAACTGCTGGGGATTACGCGGCGGCAGCTGGCTTATCGGTTGAAGCAGGGGGTAGAGGGGTAGGGCTTGCGCTGAGAATTCGATAAGGGCCGCCCAGATTGCCCGACTCGAATTTTTCGGCCGGGCGCCAGGAGTACCGTTGGAGCCAATCAGGTTTGGAGGTCACCGGCCGGGGAGTCCTGGCTTACCGTCCACTTTCTCCCTGAGTAATCTCAAACACCGTCGCTGTCAGCCAGCCCCTGAACGAATCGTTGTCCTGAAACTGCTTGAACAGCTGCGCGTCGTCCTTGAACATCGCCGTGATCACCCGTTTGAGTGCCTTGTCGTGCTCGATCCGGGCCGTGCTCGGCGTGTTTTTCATCGCATTTTGATACGCGGGATCGGCGGCAACCTTGGGCGGGATGATCTCGGTAATCCTCTTTTCCACCAATTTCGAATCCAGAAACAGCCCGCCGAACTGGTCGTTGAACTGCTTGACGATGTTTGAGAGCCTGTCCAGTTCCGGCTCGGGTTTGCGCCCGCCGCCACCGGTTGGCGCCGGTTCGATCTCGGCATCCTCATCGGGTAGCGCGATGGCGATCATCGCCTTCTTCTCGGCGCGGTAGCTGTCCATGTCGATCGCATCGAGAATGCCTTTGGCCAGGTCTTCTTCCTTCGGCGCGGGCAGTTTGGCAATCAGGAAGTTCAGGAAGATCGAGAGCTTTTCCCACTCCTGCACGCCATAGGGCAGGATCGTCGCGAGAAAATCGTAGCTGCGGGTGAAGGACTTCGCCTTGCCCTTGAAATCCACCTGCTGGTCTTCATCGAGCTCGTGCACATAGACCGCCACGCAGGCGTCGAGGATAGGGTCGAGCGTCTCCCGCGGGGCGCCGTCGAGAAACAGCGTCACCAGCGCGTCGATCTGCTCGGGCGTATAGACCTGATGCTGGTCGAGCGCTCCCTTGAGCGTGTGCAGTTTGGTCCGCGTCCCACCCCGCGGCGTTCTTGCTACGTCACGTGTCTTGAGATATCCGAGCGCAGCGGTGCCTTTCCGAAGTGCTGCGCCCACAGCCGGGGGGTGAGCTGTGCGACGTCGGCGGCCGGGTGTTGGCCAACACGCTGGAGGACGTCGACGAGATAGTCGTACGGATCGACCTGGTGCAGCCGAGAGGTCGCGATCAGGCTCTGGACGACGCCAATACGCTGGGCGCCCAGCTCGGTCCAGCTGAACATCCAGTTTTTCCGACCCATCGGAATCGGCCGTAAAGCGCCCGTTCGAGGTGGTTGGTGTCGATCGGGCACATCCGGGTCGGTCAGAAACACTTCCAGCTGCGCGTCGCTTGTGCGCGTAGGCGAGCGCCTTGGTCAGCGGGCTGCTGGGCAAGAGCCCCTGGGCCGCCAGACTGTCCTTCACCCAGCCGAAGAACGCCTCGACGATCGGCCGTGCGTGAACGAGCCGGTACTCGCGCTTGGCGTCCCCTGAGTTTGGCCTCCCGGATCTTCGCTTCGAGCGCGTAGAGGGCGCCGATGGACTCCGGAGCGCCTTGCCAGCCAGCGCGGGCCTCGGGCCGCTTCGGCGTTGATGAACCCGCGTCGGCAGTGCGTCCAGCACTGCGCGTGGTGAGCCCGGTCTTAAGCTTAAGATAGGCTTGTAGGCGCTATAGCTATCGGAGAGCAGCACGCCGCCTTCGACCGGGTTGAGCCGAGCACTTTCTCGACATTGCTGTGTGCGCGGCTCTCGAAGAAGGGGAAGCAGATCCGCCGAGTTCGCCATAGACCGGCCAGAAGTAGCAGCCCTTCATCTTGCCCGGCCGGCGCGGCCGGCCTTGATCGGGTCCGCCCATGGCCTTGACGCGGTTGGTGCGGATCGGGAGGGGCCAGCTACTGCAGATCGGCTCGAGCAGCGCGGGCGGGCCTGCGCGGGCAGTTGGGAGCCAGGCGCGGCTGACCGTGATGCCTATGTCCAGGGGGCGCTGGTGCTGGCGGTACAGCGGCAGGTGCCA
>JADKKC010000001.1 GCA_016720685.1 Zoogloea sp. | reverse complement strand
GCGCGCCGTTACGGTTGATGGCGGTGGCGCGCAGGGCCTTGCCGTACAGGGTGCGGTCGAAGAACAGGTAGAGCCCGACGATCAGCACCAGCGAGGCGAGGATCACGACCAGCGTGTGGCCACCCACCATCAGCGTGCCAAGCTCAAGCTGGGCTTCGCTGAACGGCGTGGTGCGCGAACCTTCGGGGCCAAACGCCAGGAGGCCGAAACCGACCATGGCCAGGTGCACCGCCACCGAGATGATCAGCAGCACCAGCACCGGCGCCTCGGCCACCGGCTGAAAGGCGACGCGGTAGAGCATCGGGCCCATCGGCACGACGATCGCCAGCGTGACGATCACCCGCGCCCACGTGGACAGCTCTGCCAGCGGCAGAACCCACAGCAGGCCGGCCAGCGCCAGCGGGTAGGCCAGGTTCCAGAGCACCGGACCGGCCGATGGTGCGGCGGCCCGTGGCGGAGAACAGGTCGACACCCAGCGCCAGCACGCCCAGGCCGGCCAGCAGCCACACCGTGGTGGGCAAATGGCCGCCTTCGAGGGCGGCCATCGTTAAGGCACCCCAGGCCAGGAATTCGCCCTGGGGAATGAAAATGACTCGGGTTACGGCAAACACCAGCACCAGCGCCAGCGCCAAAAGCGCGTAGATGGCACCGTTGGTGACGCCGTCCTGCCCGAGCATCGCAATGATTTCTGCATCCATGAGCGAACTCCTGTGGAGCGACGACGGGCCTGCCGGGCAGGTCCGTCGCGATGGAACGACAAGTTGGAGCAACACACGGGGCCGGCGCGCCGGCCCCGCGGACGCTTGCTTACTTAACCAGCTTCCAGTGATTGTTCTCGACCTTGATCAGGACGATGGCGCTGGCGTCGTAGCCGGCGTGGTCATTGGGGCCCATGGTGTAGACGCCGTTGGTGCCCACCAGCTTGGAGGTCTTCTCGATGCCGTCACGCAGGGCGGCGCGGAATTCCGGCGTGCCCGCCTTGAGCTTGGCCTTCTGCGCGCCGGTGATGGCGTTCTGCAGCAGCAGCCAAGGCATCCCAGCTGGCGCCGGCAAAGGTGGAGCGGGAATCCGCGCCGTACTTGGCTTCGAGGGCCTGGACGAAAGCCACGGCGCTCTTCTTGGAGGGGTGGCTGTCGGGCAGCTGCTCGGCCACCAGCACCGGGCCCACCGGAATCAGCGCGCCTTCGACGTGCTTGCCGCCCACCCGCAGGAATTCCTTGCTGGTGACGCCGTGGGATTGATAGATGCGACCCTTGAAACCGCGCTCGCGCAGGGTGATCTGGGGCATCGCGGCGGGCGTGCCGGAGGCGCCGACGAACACGGCGTCGGGCTTGGCGCTGATCACCTTGAGGGCCTGGGCCTGGACGCTGGGGTCGGCACGGCCATAGCGCTCGGAGGCGACGATGGTGATCTTGCCTTCGGCGGCCTTGGTCAGCGCCTTGTGCAGCACTTCGCCCCACGAATCCGAGAAGCCGATGAAACCGACCGTCTTGACGCCGTTGGCCAGCATGTCGGCCACCACGCGCTGCACCATCAGGTCGGCCGAGGGCTCGCTGCGGAACACGAAACCGCGCTTGTCGCCGGACACGTCGAGCGGCGCGACGGAGATCATCGGCACCTTCTCGCCGTTGACCACGTCAGCCATGGCGGTGGCGGTGCTGATCAGGTTGGGGCCGAGAATGGCGTCGACCTTGTCTTCGCTGATCAGCTTGCGGGCGTTCTTGACGGCCGCGGTGGGGTCGGTGGTGTCGTCGAGCAGGATGAAGTTCACCTTCTCGCCGCCGACGGTGGCCGGAAACAGCGACACGGCCTTGCGCGTCTCGGCGCCCAGCGCGGCAGCCGGGCCGGTAAGGGAGGCGACCACGCCGATGTTGATATCGGCCAGGGCCGGGGCGGCAGCCAGTGCGGCGGCGGTGATCACGAACAGGTTTTTCAGTTTCATTTTTTTCTCCTCAGTGGGGTGGTGCGTGTAGTACGTGTAGTAGTGCGGATTCAGTCGGGCCGGGCAACGCCGGTGAGCGCGCCAAACCCGGCAATCCATTCGGGAATCGCCCGGTAGTAGCGGGCACGGGCTTCGTAATGGCCGCCGGTGGCGGCGTTCATGGCGGCGTTGGCGGCAACCCAGGTCTTCACTTCGTGGGCCGATGCGCCGGCCGCTTCGGTGATGGCGTCGTTGCCGTAGCCGTCGAGGGCGGCCCAGTCCTTGCAGCTCAGGTTGGCCATGAAGTCTTCGTCCCAGCGCGGGTTGAGCGGGTGCAGCGGGCTGTCGCCGGTAGCAAACTGGGTGGCCGCGTCGATGGTGCGCTGCTGGCGGGCGGCGCGGGCCTCGGCCGTGGGGTTGCGGCCGGCGATCAGGCGCTCGGCGACTTCCGGCACGGCGGTGGCCATCTGCGGCACCGGCGGGTTGTGCGAGAGGCCGCCGGAGCCGATGAAGAGCACGCGCTTGTCGAGTTGGCGGGCGAACTCGCCCACCGCCTCGCCAAACTGGCGGGCACGCCGGAAGCTGATCACCGGCGGCGCCACGCTGTTGATGAAGAGCGGAATCACCGGGTAGCGGGCGAGGCTGCCGGTGAGTTCTTCCAGCGGCTGGGCGAAGCCGTGGTCCACCTGCATGCGGTAGGACACGGCGAGGTCGATCTCCCGGGCCACCACGTGGGCGGCGCAGGCTTCGGCGATGTCGCGCGGCACCGGCAGCGGGCCGGCCGAGGTGCTGTAATCGCCCACCGATTCGGCCGCGGCGCCGATGCACAGCTGCGGCATGGCATCGAGGAAGAAGCCGTTGTAGTGGTCGGGGGCGAACAGGAAGATCAGTTCCGGATCGAAGGCCACAACCTCGTCACCCAGCTGGGCGACGAGACGGGCCACTTCGTCCACCACTTCCGGCAGCGGGTCCACGTTGCCCTTGAGCGGCGTGTGGGACAGGCAGGTGAGCATTGCCTTGGTCATCGAGCCTTGCCTCCGGCATTCACCACCAGGCCCATCTTGTCGGCCACCGCGGCGATGAGTTCGTCCACTTCGATCGGGAAGGCGATGCCGGCCACGAAACGGTCGGGGCGCAGCAACACGATGGAGCCCGGATGCTGGCCGAACCATTCCTTGAAGCGCATCTGCTCGTCGCCAAGGACGTCGGTCCTGTCGGTCATGTCCACCGTGCGGTCGATCTGCACGGTCGGCTTGAGGGTCACGATCTTCGCGCCGAGGGCTTCAAGAATGGCGCGGCTCCTGGGGTTCAGCCAGTAGTTGGGATCGGCGCCCCAGGCCAGCAGCGCAAAGCCCTTGCCCAGTGCGTCGTCCAGCAACTTGACCTCGCCCTGGCGGGTGCGCACCTTGGGCTGGATGAACATGCGCCCGACCGGCGAATCCTTGCGGCGGGTTTTCTCGTGCACCACCAGGCCGTTCTCGTAGAAGGGCATCGGCTTGAAGCGCATTTCCATGAAGTAGCGCTTGACCGGCGGAATGAAGTTGAGCACCCAGGTGGTGGCGTCGCGCAGGCCGGCCAAGAGCGCGCTGCGCGGCGAGAAGATGCGCCCGGCGGTCACCGACAGGTCGATCATCGCCTTGGCGTGCAGCGGGCGCTCGGACTGGTAGGTTTCGAGCAGCGCGTCGCTGCCCTTGCCGTTGACCACGTAGGCCAGCTTCCAGGCCAGGTTGGTGGCGTCGCGCATGCCGGTGTTGTAACCCTGGCCCTGCCACACGGGCATGATGTGCGCGGCGTCGCCGGCCAGCATGATGCGGCCGATCTTCCAGCGATCGGCGATACGGGCGTTGTGGGTATAAACGCGCTTGCGGATGAAGTCGAGGCGGCTGGTGTCCACATTCGCCGGCAGCACCTTGGCAAGCAGTACGGCCATGCTTTCGGGGGTGGTCATCTGCTCTTCGGTTTCGTTCTCGAAGATCATGAACTCGAAGCGGCGCACGCCGTCGGGCAGCGCCACCGACACATAGGGCCGCTTCGGGTCGCTGTGCATGTAGATGTTGGGCACGCCGAGCGGGTCGTTGCGGATGTCCACCACCAGCCACTTGGAGGTGTCGGTGAAGCCGCCGAAGCCCACGTTGAGCGTGGTGCGGATGAAGCTGCGGCCGCCGTCTGCGGCCACCAGGTACTTGCAGCGCAGCGCATTGACCTTGCCCTTGTGCTTCACGGTCAGGCTGACGCCGGTGCCGTCCTGGTCAAATTTTTCCAGCTCGGCGCCCATCCACACCTCCACGCCCGGAAAGCGCTTGAGGCCGTCCATCAGTTCGCGGTCGACCGCCGGCTGGTTGAAGGCATTGCGGCGCGACCAGCCGAAGTCGTCGGTGCGCGGCTCGATGGACGCAAAGCAGCGGCCGCTGGCGGTCACGAAGCGCATCCAGTGGTAAGGCGTCAGGTGCTGCTGCACCGTGCCGGCCAGGCCGATGCCCTGGATGCTGCGCAGGCACTCGTCGTCCATGCCGACGGCGCGGGGGTAATCGATCAGTTCCTCGCCCCTTTCCAGCAGCAGCACCTTGACGCCGTACTGGCCGAGGGTGTTGCTGATGGTCAGGCCGACGGGGCCGGCACCGACGACGATCACGTCGGCATCGAAATCTTGAGCAGTGCTCATGGGGTATCTCCTCCCGGGTGGGGTTGGGCAGGCGGGAGGAAAACCTCCGCCGCACGGACAGTGGTGTGTCGGGTCGCCCGCAACGGGCGGACGGCTTTTCGTCTTGACGTTTTCAGGCCTTGCATTCCGGAAAACGGCAGGCCCGGTGCAGGACGGCACCGGCGTATCATCCGCCGGCAGACGCATGCTTTTTTATGGGCGCATCAACGGGATTGATTCTAGGATCTCCCTGATTCGCATCAAAAAATCAAAACAAAACGTCCACCTGTTGCACAATCTTGTTCTGTCGCGAGGGTTTCAATATGCGCACAAACAGCGGAGCCGATTACGCACCGGTTCGCGGCCTGACCCGCGGACTCGACCTGCTGCGCGCCCTCAACAGCCAGGAAGGCGGCCGCTCCACCCTCGCCCAGCTGGCCCAGGCCACCGGCCTGCACCGCACCACGGTGCGCCGCCTGCTCGAAACCCTGATCGCCGAAGGCTACGTGCGGCGCAGCGAATCCGACGACCGCTACTGCCTGGCGCTGCGCGTCCGCTCGCTGGCCGAAGGGTTTCGCGACGAGGACTGGATCTCCTCCATCGCGGCCCCGGCCCTCAGCGAACTGCTGCAATCCGTGGTGTGGCCCTCAGACCTCACCACGCAGCAGGGCGCCAACATGGTGATCCGCGAATCGACCCACCGCTTCAGCCCGCTGTCCTTCCACCGGGCGATGGTCGGGCAAACGCTCCCGATGCTGCTGACCGCCGCCGGGCGGGCTTTCTTCGCCCACAGCCAGGGCGAGCAGCGCGAACAGATCCTCGAACTCATCCGCGGCGGCGGCGGCGACAACGAACAGGCCCGCCTGGCCGCCGACGACCGCTTCGTCACCCAGCTCGTCGCCCGCACCCTCGAAAGAGGCTTCGCCAGCAACGACGGCGAATGGACATCCCAGAGCAAGATCGGGGCCCTGGCCCTGCCCATCCTGTTCAAGAACCAGCCCGTGGGCGTCGTCAATATCGTTTACCTGAACCGGGCGGTCACGCTGAAGGAAGCCGTGCGGCGCTACCTGCCAGCCCTGCAAAAGGCCGCCAGCCGCATCGAGGCACAACTGACCGACGCCCCGCCCACATCGCCTGCCGCGCCCTGAGGCTCCACGCCGCGTCCGGGTGTTGCATTGCAACAACAAGGCACCGCCCCAATCCGTCTCTTCCATCACGAATGCCTGTAACGGCAATCGTGTAATCATTCGGCCACACTTTGACGCACCGCAACATGGTGCTAGTCTTTCAACTTGAAATAACCCGACGCCGAGCGAGAAACACCATGAGCGAAGTCGATCTCAAGAAATTCTTCCTCGAACAGGTACGCCTGTTTGAAAGCTTCCCGGCCGACAAGGTCGACAAGATCGTCAACCTGTCCAGGCTGACCACCTACGAAGGCAACGAGGCCATGCTGGAAACCGGCGACGAAGGCCGCGTGATCGGCGTGATGATCAGCGGCCACGCCGAAATCTCCACCACCGACAAGACCGGCACCCGCACGGTCCTCAGCCAGCTCGGCCCCGGCGATGTCTTCGGCACCCTGTCGATCCTGACCGGCGACCCCGTGAGCGCCGACGTCATCGCGGGCAACCGCTGCTTCGTGCTGCTGATTCCGGAAGAGGTGTTCCACACCTACATCCTGACCAACCCGAAGGCCGTCGCCCTGCTCTCGCGCATCCTGACCGAGCGCACCCGCGCCATGACGGCGGATGCCGGCAACACCCAGGCCCGCGACGTGGCCTGGGCCGACGATCCCTACGCCCTGTCGCTGATCAACCACGCGCCGGGCAAGGTGTTGGTGCTCAACGTGGGCATCAGCCAGATCCACTTCGGCATCTACGACACCCACGACCTCGGCTCCGACGTCCACGGCATCATCGACAACACCGAACCCGCGGCCGCGCGCATCAGCGTCACCGTCGGCACCCAGACCCGCAGCTTCGAGCGGCCCCGCTTCCCCATCACCGAGCTGTTCGCCGTGATGCAGGAATCGACCAGCCTGCTCGGCGAGGCCTTCGCCTTCCACCCGCAGGACGTGAGCGCCGTCGGCCACCGCGTCGTACATGGCGGCAGCAAGTTCGCCAGCTCAGTGGTCATCACGCCGACCGTCATCGCCGACATCGAAGCCCTGTCGGTCTTCGCCCCGCTGCACAACCCGGTGAACGTGGATGGCATCCGCGAGGCCATGAAGCAGCTGCCCGGCGTGCCCCACGTGGCCGTTTTCGACACCGCCTTCCACCAGACGCTGCCGCCCTACGCCTACCTCTACGGCCTGCCCTACGAGCTTTACAAGCAGGACGGCATCCGCCGCTACGGCTTTCATGGCAGCTCGCACCGCTACGTGTCGCTGAAGGCCGCCGAAGTCCTCGACCGCCCGCTGGGCGAGCTGGAAATCGTCTCCTGTCACCTGGGCATCGGCGCCTCCCTGTGCGCCATCGACCACGGCCGCTCGGTGGACACCACGATGGGCATGACGCCGACCGACGGCCTCATCATGTCGAGCCGCTCCGGCAGCATCGACCCCGCCGTGATGATCCACCTGATGGAGCAGCACGGCATGTCGCCGGACGAACTCTCCACGCTGATCAACACCAACAGCGGCCTCAAGGGCATCTCCGGCATTTCCAGCAACATCCACGAGATCGAAGCCGCGGCCAGCGACGGCCATCACCGCGCCCTCCTCGCCCACAAGGCCTTCTGCTACCAGGTCCGGAAGAACATCGGCGCCTACGTGGCGGCGATGGGCGGCATCGACGTGCTGGCCTTCACCGGCGACATCGGCGAAACCAGTGCCGCGGTGCGCAGCCTGGCCTGCCAGGGCCTCGGCTACATGAGCATCAAGCTCGACGAGGAAAAGAACCGCAACCTCGGCGCCGTGCGCGAGTACGCCGTCATTTCCAGCGACGATTCGCCGGTCACCATCCTCGTCATCAACAATGACGACGAGCGCCTGGTGGCCTGGGAAACCCTGCGCGCCATCGAGCGCAACGAACTCATCCTCGAGATGAAGGAAGACCAGGCCGACGCGCCGATCCCCGTCGAGATTTCCGCCCACCACGTGCACCTGTCGCAATCCGACGTGGAAAAGCTCTTCGGCCCCGGCCACCAGCTCACCCCGGAACACGAACTGTCCCAGCCCGGCCAGTTTGCCTGCGCCGAGAAAGTGCACCTCGTCGGCCCCAAGGGGCGCATCGCCAATGTTCGCGTACTCGGCCCGACCCGCAAGGAAACCCAGGTCGAGATCGCCATGACCGAGCAGTTCAAGGTCGGCATCCAGCCGCCGATCCGCGAATCGGGCGATCTCGCCAACACGCCCGGCATCACCCTCGAAGGCCCCTACGGCTCCACCGCCATCGAGCGCGGCGTGATCTGTGCCCAGCGGCACATCCACATGACCCCGGAAGACGCCCTGCGTTTTCGCGTGCGCGACAAGTACATCGTGCGCGTGCGCGTCGAAGGCGAACGCGAGCTGATTTTCGGTGACGTGGTGGTGCGCGTGAACCCGGGCTACCGGCTGGCCATGCACATCGACACCGACGAAGGCAACGCGGCAAACATCCGCACCGGCATGCAGGGTTACATCGAAGAAATCCAGAGCCGCCACTGACACGCGTGAGCTGAGCGCCAGCGCAGTGCCGGCATTCGGGATTAGACTGGAAAGCGGTGAGGCGACGCCTTGCCGCTTTTCCTTTTTCCCCGGAGAAAAACATGCCCGAACCCTTTATCGCGCAAAAAAAGCCCCCTACCCGGTTGAGGTAGGCCGGCCAGACTTACCGGTGGTGTGCCTGCGGCAAGAGCGCAAAGCAACCTTTCTGCGACGGCAGCCACAAGGGCTCCGAGTTCACGCCGGTGAAGTACACGCCGAGCGCATCGGGCACGGTGTACTTCTGCGGCTGCAAGCACAGCGCCACGCCGCCCCTGTGCGACGGAACGCATAAAAAACTCTAGCGTGACGGACCGGGTCCGGGCGTCGTCGGCGTCCGGACCCGCCGGAAAAATCAAGCGTTTCGCCACCAGCCATCGAAACATCCAGCCCCTCGCACCGGGCATGAACAACGCCACACCCGCACCCAGGGACGTGGTGAATTGCCCGGAAGCGCCCCGCAGGGCGGCCCGCAGCGCGCATCCAGAGAGTATAATTACCGGCTTTCGCCCCGCTGCTGCAGTGCACCATTCGCAGCCACGGCCCGCTTGCCAGCCGGCCGGCCCGCGTCGGGCACCGATTTCTGCTCCGGAGGATGCGCACAGATCATGCGCCGTGAAGCTTCAAGAATGCCCGCCGTGGACGCCCTCAAGGCTGCCGCCTGCGTGCTGATCGTCCTGCACCACCTGGCCTTCTACGGCCCCATGGCCGACGTGGCCAAGCCACTGGCGCCCGGGCTCATGGACTTCCTGTTCGAATACGCCCGCATGGCCGTGCAGGTTTTCCTGGTCACGTCCGGCTTCCTGTTCGCAGCCAGGTTCGGCCCGCTCGGCGGCGCCGCGATCCAGACGCCGCTCAACCTGCTGCTCCAGCGCTACGCGCGCCTCGTGGTGCCCTATTCGGCCGCCCTGCTGCTGGCCATCGCCTGTTCAGCCGTGGCCGCCGTATGGATGGACCACCGCTCGATTTCCGATCCACCCGACCTCGGCCAGTTGCTCGCCCACGTGCTGCTGCTGCACGACCTGCTCGACCAGGAAGCCCTGTCGGCCGGCGTGTGGTACGTGGCCATCGACTTCCAGCTCTTCGCGCTGGCCGTTCTGCTGCTGTGGCTGCCCAACCGGATTTCCGGCACGCGCCCCGCGCTGCAGGCCCTCGCGCCGCTGCTCGTCATCGGCATGACCCTCGCCTCCCTGTTCGGCTTCAACCGCGACGCCCTCTGGGACGAAACCGCGCTCTACTTTTTCGGCGCCTTCGGGCTGGGCATTCTCGCCGGCTGGGCCGTCCGCCAGCCCCGCTCCGGGCTGTGGCTGGCGGCCCTCACGCTGGTTGCACTGGCCGCGCTGGCCGTGGATTTCCGCGAGCGCATCGCCGTGGCAACAGGCGTGATGCTCTTTCTCGGCCTGTCGGCGCGGAGCGGCCTGCTCCACACCCTGCCGCTGCCGGCGGCAGTCGGCCGCCTGGCCCAGATTTCCTACTCGGTTTTCCTGGTGCACTTTCCGCTCAGCCTGCTGGTGAACGCCGCGGTCAGCGGTTTCTTCCCCGCCAACCCGGTCATCAACGCCATCGGAATGATCATGGCACTGGCCCTGAGCATTGCCGGCGGCGAGCAGTTCTATCGCCGTGTCGAAAGCCGCGACCTGCCCACCCGCACCCGCCTGCTCTTTCCGGCCGGCGTCGTGGCCGGCGGCTGGCTGGCCGCGCTTGCCGCCACCAACCTCGGCGGCTGACCCACCCCGGCCGCTGCGCAGCAGACTGTGGGGGCGACTGAAGTCGCCCCCACGCAAGATCATCCGCGACCATTCCTTGTCGCAAAGCAAACGGAACACCCTCCGGGAGGGCTCATCAACCCGGTCGTTGAATAGCCACCACACGCTCGGCCCGAACGGTGGCAAGGGAATCAAAGGGCCGGGTCAATAGTGCTGCCGGCCAAGCAGCTTCACCACGTCCACCTCATCCACGCAGGCACTCGGCATGTAGCGCTCGGCGTACTGGCGATAGACGCCGGAGCTAAGGAGCAGCGCGAACAGATCCGGGTCGATGTGCCCCTCATCGCGCATGCGGGCCATGATGCCGATTGCCTCCGAGAGGGTCTTGCCCTTCTTGTACGGGCGGTCGACGGCGGTGAGCGCCTCGAAGATGTCGGCGATCGCCATCATCCGCGCCACCGGGCTCATCTGGTCGCGGGTCAGGCCGCGGGGATAGCCGCTACCGTCCATCTTTTCGTGATGGCCGCCGGCGATCTCCGGCACCGCCTTCAGGTGGCGCGGGAAGGGCAGTTCGTCGAGCATCCGGATGGTCTGGACAATGTGCTCGTTGATCTTGTAGCGGTCCTCGTCGGTGAGGGTGCCGCGGCCGATCGACAGGTTGGTCAGCTCGCCCCGGTTGTACAGCAGCGCCGGCACCTGCAGCCGGAAACCCCACGGGTTATCGGCCGGGATGAGCTCGTCCGCGCCGCGCGCGACGCGGTGCTCGGGCTTGTCGGCGAGGAGCGCCTCAAGCACCGGCAAGGCCACCGCCGGCCCCTTGCGGCGCAGCTCGTCCGGCGAGACGCCGAGGCGGTCGTCGAGGGTGCGCAGCCAGGTGCGCGCGGCGATCTGCTGCAGACGCTCGACGCGCGCCGGGTCAATCTCCTCGCCGCCCTCGTTGCAGGCCGCGACGAAGGCGAACTCCTCGTCGAGAAGCGCCCATCCGGCGGCCAGCGCGGCGCGCGCGGCGGCCTCGTCGGCACCACCGGCAATAGCCTGCCAGCAGGCGATCTCGGCGTCGCGCTTGAGCACCTCGAAGCGCATCCGGATCTCGTGGATGCGGTCGTAGAGGACTTCCAGCTTGGTGGCCTTGTCCACGATGTATTCGGGCGTGGTCACCTTGCCGCAGTCGTGCAGCCAGGCCGCGATGTGCACCGCCTCCCAGTCTTCCTCGCCGAGCGTGAAGTCACGGAAGGGGCCGTCGGTGGCGGCGCAGGCGGCGCCGGCCAGCAGCTTGGTGAGTTCCGGCACCCGGGCGCAATGGCCGCCGGTGTAGGGGCTCTTTGCATCGATGGCGTCGGCAAGGAGCTGGATGAAGGATTCGAAAAGCTGCTTCTGGGCGCGGATCAGTGCCCGCGTCTCGACCGACACCGCCGCCGAACCGGACAGAGCCTCGACGAAATGGACCAGGTGCACCGCCGGCGCCTGCGCGAACCACAGCACCAGCAGGCCGAGGCGCTCCTGCTTGCGGTCGAGAAGCGGCACCACCAGGCAGGCCATTGTCTCCGCCTGCAGGGCCTCGAAGAGCGTCGTGCAGCTGCGCCCGGCAGCGTGGCCGGCGCGCAGCTGATTCACCGCCGAACGGGCTCCGGCGCCCACCAGCCCGGCCATGTCGGCGCCCGGCGGCGCCACCCCGACCGGCAAGCTGAGGCCGTCGGCACCGCGCAGGGTCATCGCCTCCAGCTCGTCGCCGCTGCCGGCCAGGTACAGGGCGCCGGCACGGGCGCCAACCACCGCCAGCGTCTCGTCCACCAGCCGCGGCAGCAGGCGGTCGAAGTCCGACTCCGCCGCCATCACCGAGGCGATGTCGAGAAAGCGCCGGATCGCGCCCTTCATCGAGCCCAGATCGCCGGCGAGGTCGTCCACCTCGCGCACCACCGAACGGATCGCCACCGGCTCGGCGAAATCGAAGCGCCGGATCGCCGCGGTTTCCTCTGCCAGCTCGCGGATCGGCCGCGACACCAGCCGGGCGGCTATGTAGGCGAAGGGCAGCGCCAGCAGAATGACCAGCAGGGTCGCGATGATCGAACGGTCGCGGATGGCTCGGGCATCGGTCAGCAGTTCGTCGTCGGGAATCGCCACACCCAGGTAGATCGGACGGCCGCCCTGCACCGGCAGGCGGGCCACCGCGCCGTGCCAGCCGCGGCCAGCGACGTCGAAAGCGGTGAGCCGCGGCCCCTCGGGGCCTTCCGATCGCGGCACCTGGGCCACCAGCGCCGCCAGCCCGCCACCGGCCAGCCCCGACACCAGCGGCCGCTCGACCTCGCCACCTTCCACCGGCAGCCAGCCGGGCTCGGAATAGGCCATCACCCGCAAGTCGGCGTCGAACAGCACCAGTTGCGAGCCCGGCGTGATGCGCTGCCGGCGCAGGGTGTCGTCGAGGGTGGCGAGACGGATGTCGGCACCCACCACGGCCCGCCCGCCGTCGGCCCGGCGCGCCAGCGTGAGGCCCAGCTTGCGGGTGGAGGCAAACAGGTAGGGCGGCGTCTGCACCGGCTCGGCGCTGGCCAGGGCGGCAACGAACCAGCCGCGACGGCGGGGATCGTAGATGGCCGGGTAGTCCGGTCGCGGATCGGCGCGCATGTCGGCCATTGCCGCATCGAGAAAGATGAACTGCCCGTCATCCCCGGCGATGCTCTGGATCAGGTAGGCCGCGCCCGGTGGCGCGCCGACCAGGCGCCGGTCCGCATCGTCGGCGAGGCGCATCAGCATGAAGAAATCACCATCCGCGTAGCCCACGTAGTAGGCCGTCACCGACGGCGAGGCGAGCAGCGCCTCGCGCAGCGCGGGCAGGCCGGCCCGCCTTTCGGCCAGGCTGGTGGCCCGCACTACCGGCTGCAGGGCGAGCAGGCGCACCGCGGCGCCAACCGGCTGCAGCAGGGTTTCGGTCTCGACCACGGTCTGGCGCGAGATACGCCTCAGCAAGTCTCCCGCCGCCCGCTCCAGCATGTCGGCGCTGCGGGCGTAGGAATACCAGGCGATGCTCCCGCCGGCGATCAGCACCAGCAGGAAGAACAGCGTCGAGATGTGGATATGGAGCGGAAAACGGAAACGGCGCCTTACGGTGTCGCTGTCGGTCGTCATGGCGCTTGCCCTCCCCTTTTCCTGCTGCGCTGTCACCGCTAACCGTGGCAAGCCACTCGCTAGCGCGCCCATCCCGCAGGGGTGAATTCATTCGCCCGCAGGCGCCAGGCCAAGCAACTGCCCTGTTCTTACCGATTGAGAGCAAATGAATTCTCCCAACAGGGGGAGGATAGCCCTCTCAAGTCTTCCAGGTCAGCAAAACCCCATTGGCTTACCACTGCACACGGTGACCGCGCCTTTTCTATTGCCCCGCCAGCGCCCGCCGGTATTCGCCGGGCCGCGCGCCGGTCCATTTCTTGAAAGCCCGGTGAAAGGCGCTGGCCTCGGCAAAGCCCAGGTCGAGGGCGATGTCGAGCACCGACTTTTCGGAGTGGCACAACTGGCTGATGGCCAGGTCGCGGCGCAGATCGTCCTTGATCGACTGGTAGGACTGGCCTTCATCCAGCAAGTGACGGCGCAGGGTCGAGACCGAGCTGTGGAGCTGCTGGGCCAGGGTTTCAAAGTCCGGCCAGGTATCGGGCGGGATGTGGCGCAACTGGCGGCGGATGCGCGCCACGAGGCCGTCGCTGTTGCGGTATTTGACGAGAAAGTTGGCCGGCGCACTGCGCAGGAAAACCTTCATCGTGCGCTCGTTCTGCACATTGGCCATGGCCAGGAATTCAGCCGGAAAGGCAATCGCGGTTTCCGGCTCGCCAAAACGCAGGTCGGGTGAAAACAGCACCCGCCACTCGGGGCTGTAAGCGGGCTCGGCGCAGCGAAAGCGCGCCGAATCCAGCGGAATCCGCCGCCCCACCAGCCAGCAGGCAAGCCCGTGCAGCATGATCAGGAAGGTGCCGCTGGCAAAGGCCCGCCCCGGCTCGGGGTGGCGCTCCTTGATCACCACCCGGGCGCTTGCGCCATCGGCCTGGAGCTCGCCTTCCATGTCGTCGAGGATCAGGCGAAAGAAGCGCAGCGCCCGGCGCAGGGCCCGCTCCAGGGTGTCGCAGTGAATCACGCTGTGGCACAGCAGCGTGAAGCTGCCGGCCTTCATCGGGTGGCTGTCCATGCCGAAAAACTCGTCGTCCATCGCCTCGGCGATCAGGTGCCACAGCAAACCGAAGTGCGCCGACGAAACCCGCGCCTGCGGGGCGTTGAGGAGTTCGGGCGAAATGCCGGCGCGATTGAGCAGATCGAGGGCATCGAAACCCCGCTCACGCACGCCGACCAGCGCCTCCTGGACGAAGCCGATGGAGATGGTGCCTTTGTCGGAGGTACGATCGCGCAGCAGGGGCATGTGGAAACCGGAAAAAGTCTTGCGGCGGCCGGAGGCTGACGAGGCCATTTTGCAGCGCTTCGGCCCAGGGTTTGCGGCGCCGCAATATGGCAAATTCTATCATTCACATTGATCGTTTATGGCATGGAGGCCAGCCCGGCGAGGCCCTAGACTGCGCCACACATCGAGCCCCCGCGGGCAACCCATTCACCGACAGCAATCAGGAGAGCTTCATGGAGATCAAGGGCAACGTATTCGTGGTGACCGGCGGCGGTTCCGGCCTTGGCGCAGCCACCGCGCGGATGATCGTGGCGGCAGGCGGCAAGGCCGTGCTGGCCGACGTGAACAAGGAAGCCGGCGCAGCGCTGGCTGCCGAACTGGGCGCCAACGTCCGCTTCGTCACCACCGACGTGACCAATGAAGACAGCGCCAAAGGCGCCTTCGCCGCCGCTGCCGAAATGGGCACGCTGCGCGGGCTGGTGAACTGTGCCGGCATCGCCCCGGCCGAGAAGATCGTCGGCCGCGACGGCCCCCACAAGCTGGAATCCTTCACCCGCACGATCACCATCAACCTGATCGGCAGCTTCAACATGATCCGGCTCGCCGCCGAGATCATGAACAAGAACGAGCCCAACGCCGGCGGCGAGCGCGGCGTGATCGTCAGCACCGCCTCGGTGGCCGCCTTCGACGGCCAGCTCGGCCAGGCCGGCTACGCGGCATCCAAGGGCGGCGTCGTGGCCATGACCCTGCCGATCGCCCGCGAACTGTGCCGCACCGGCATCCGCGTGATGACCATCGCCCCCGGCATCATGGAAACCCCGATGCTCCTCGGCATGCCCGACGACGTGCAGGACGCCCTCGGCAAGATGGTTCCCTTCCCCTCCCGCATGGGCAAGCCGGCCGAGTTTGCCGCGCTGGTCGAGCACATCTTCAGCAACGGCTACCTGAACGGCGAGGTCATCCGCCTCGACGGTGCCATCCGCATGGCCGCCAAGTAAGAACCCTGCCCGGGGCCGCGACCAGCGGGTCGCGCCCCTTCGCCTCTTGCGCACCCCACCCGAATTCACGAAAGGTTTTTCCATGACCACCACCAACGATCCCATCGTCATCGTTTCCGCAGCCCGCACCCCGATGGGCGGCTTCCAGGGCGACTTCGCCAGCCTCACCGCGCCCCAGCTGGGCGGCGTGGCCATCAAGGCCGCCGTCGAGCGCGCCGGCATGTCGGCCGAAGCCGTCGAGGAAGTGATCTTCGGCTGTGTGCTGCCCGCCGGCCTCGGCCAGGCGCCCGCCCGCCAGGCCGCCCTCGCCGCCAGCCTGCCGCTGTCGGCCGGCTGCACCACGGTCAACAAAATGTGCGGCTCGGGCATGAAGGCCACCATGCTGGCCCACGACCTGCTTGTCGCCGGCACCAACGACGTGATGGTCGCGGGCGGCATGGAATCCATGACCAACGCCCCCTACATCCTGCCCAAGGCCCGCGGCGGCTACCGCCTCGGCCACGGCCAGATCCTCGACCACATGTTCCTCGACGGCCTCGAAGACGCCTACGACAAGGGCCGCCTGATGGGCGCCTTTGCCGAAGAGTGCGCCGGCAACTACGGCTTCACCCGCGAAGAGCAGGACGCCTACGCCATCACGTCCACCACCCGCGCCCAGACGGCCATCAAGGACGGCTCCTTCGCGTGGAAATCGCCCCCGTCACCGTTGCCGGCCGCAAGGGCGACGTGACCATCTCCAGCGACGAGCAGCCGCCCAAGGCCAACATCGACAAGATCCCCAGTCTCAAGCCGGCCTTCAAGAAGGACGGCACGGTGACCCCGGCCAACTCCAGCTCCATCTCCGACGGTGCCGCCGCGCTGGTGATGATGCGCGCCTCCACCGCCGCCGCCAAGGGCTTGAAGCCGCTGGCCAAAATCGTCGGCCACAGCACCCACGCCCACCAGCCCGCCCTCTTCGCCACCGCCCCGGTCGGCGCGATGCAGAAGGTGCTGGCCAAGACCGGCTGGACCACCGCCGATGTCGACCTGTGGGAGATCAACGAAGCCTTCGCCGTGGTCACCATGGCCGCCATCCGTGACCTCAAGCTCGACCACGCCAAGGTGAACATCCACGGCGGCGCCTGCGCCCTCGGCCACCCCATCGGCGCCTCCGGTGCCCGCATCATCGTCACGCTGCTGGGCGCCCTGCAAAAGACCGGCGGCAAGAAGGGCATCGCCAGCCTCTGCATCGGCGGCGGCGAAGCAACGGCCCTCGCCGTCGAGATGCTCTGAGGCACGGAGCCTTGTCGTGTCGGGTTACGCCCTGCGGGCTAACCCGACCTACGCATCACTGTAGGTCGGGTTAGCGCAGCGTAACCCGACGCCCGCAGCACCCACGCAGGTCGGGTTGGCGCAGTAACCCGACACCCGCCGCCAGCCACGCCATCGCCCCGCGGCCGAACCCATAATCAAGAGACAACCATGATCCTCACCCAAGAACAGGAAATGATCCGCGACTCCCTCCGTGCCTTTGCCCAGGAGCGCCTCGCGCCCTTCGCCGCCGAATGGGATCGCAACAGCACCTTCCCGGCCCAGGCCCTCAAGGAACTCGGCGAACTCGGCGCCCTCGGCATGTGCGTGCCCGAAGAATGGGGCGGTGCCGGCATGGATTACATGTCGCTGGTGCTCGCGCTGGAAGAAATCGCCGCCGGCGACGGCGCCACCTCCACCATCGTCAGCGTGCAGAATTCGCTGCCCTGCGGCATCACCAACAAGTACGGCACCGACGCCCAGAAGGAAGAATGGCTCAAGCCCCTGGCCCGCGGCGAAAAGCTCGGCTGCTTCTGCCTCACCGAACCCCACACCGGCTCCGACGCCTCGGCCATCACCACCCGCGCCGACCGCGACGGTGACGATTTCGTGATCAACGGCGTCAAGCACTACATCACCACCGGCAAGTACGCCGACATGGCCATCGTCTTCGCCGTCACCAACAAGGCCGCCGGCAAGCGGGGCATTTCCTGCTTCCTGGTGCCCACCGCCACGCCCGGCTACAGCGTCGCCCGCATCGAACGCAAGATGGGCCAGCACGCCTCCGACACCTGCCAGATCGTCTTCGAGAACTGCCGCGTGCCCGCCTCGGCGCTGCTCGGCAAGGAAGGCGAAGGCTACAAGATCGCCCTGTCCAACCTCGAAGCCGGCCGCATCGGCATCGCCTCCCAGGCCGTCGGCATGGCCCGCTCCGCCTTCGAAGCCGCGGTGCGCTACGCCAAGGACCGCCAGACCTTCGGCGTGCCGATCATCGAACACCAGGCCGTCAACTTCCGCCTCGCCGACATGGCCACCCAGCTCGACGCCGCCCGCCTGATGGTATGGCGCGCCGCCATGCTCAAGGACGCCGGCAAGCCCTGCCTCAAGGAAGCCTCGATGGCCAAGATGTTCGCCTCGAGATGGCCGAGAAGGTCTGCTCCGACGCCATCCAGATCCACGGCGGCTGCGGCTACACCGACGAATCGCCGGTCGAGCGCATCGCCCGCGACGTGCGCGTGTGCCAGATCTACGAAGGCGCCAACGACATCCAGCGGCTCGTCATCGGCCGCACCATCGCCGGCGAATAAAGGTACGCATAAACCTACTGCGGCCGCCGATCTCGCTACGGTTTCAGCGCACCTTTACAACGCGAGAGCTGTCGAGGCGAAAAATTCGCCCCGACAGCGACCCCAAAGAAACCGGCTAACCATCCCGAAGAGGCAGGGTAGCCGACCAAAGCCCGTCTGATCCTTTGATCCGCGCAGCAACAGGCGGAGAAGTCCGGCGCAGCTGTCTGAGCCCGAAGGGCGAGTTCTGCGCCGGCCGCCTGTTGCGAGCAGCGCAGGGGAGTCGACCGCAGGCCGACCGGTGAAGCCGGGTCGCCTTCTTTGCCTGCTTTCTTGGCGACGCAAGAAAGCAGGTCGGCCGCCAGGGCGAGTCCCGGCCAACGGCGCTTCAAACAAGCACCACACACTCAACCAACAAGAACAAAAACCCAGGAGACAAAACAAATGGGCCCCCTCCACGGCATCAAGATCGTAGAATTCGCCGCCCTTGGCCCCGCTCCCATGGGCGCCATGATCCTTGCCGACCTGGGCGCCGAAGTCGTGCGCATCGAACGCAAGCTGCCGCCCGGCGCCAGGCCCGGCTCCGAACTGTTCGACCCCGCGCTCGACATCCTCAACCGCAGCCGGCGCGTCGTCACCCTCGACCTGAAAAAGCCCGAAGGCCTCGCCGCCGCCCGGCAACTGATCGCCGGCGCCGACATCCTGATCGAAGGCTTCCGCCCCGGCGTGATGGAACGCCTCGGGCTCGGCCCCGATGCATGCCTCGGCACCAACCCGCGCCTGGTTTTTGGCCGCATGACCGGCTGGGGCCAGAGCGGCCCGCTGGCCAATGCCGCCGGCCACGACATCAACTACCTGTCGCTCTCCGGCGCGCTCCACGCCATCGGCGAGCCCGGCGGCAAACCGGTGGTGCCGCTCAACCTCGTCGCCGATTGCGGAGGCGGGGCGATGCTGCTGGTGGTCGGCGTGCTGGCCGCCCTCCTTGAGGCGCGCACATCCGGCCAGGGCCAGGTTGTGGATGCCGCCATGACCGACGGCTCGGCGCTGCTCATGACCATGATGTACACCCTCAAGGCCATGGGCGAATGGACGCAGCAGCGCGGCAGCAACCTGCTCGACGGTGGCGCCCATTTTTACGACACCTATCGCTGCGCCGACGGCAAGTACATTTCCATCGGCCCCATCGAGCCCCAGTTCTACGCCCTCTTCCTCGACAAGACCGGCCTTGCCGACCCCGACTTCTCGCAGCAATGGGATCGCGCCCGCTGGCCCGAACTGAAAGTGCGTCTCGCTGCCCATCTGGCCACCCGCAGCCGTAACGAATGGTGCGCACTGCTCGAAGGCACCGACGCCTGCGTCGCCCCTGTTCTGGACATGGACGAAGCGCCCGAACACCCGCACAATCGGGCCCGCGGCACATTCATCGAAGTGGGCGGCGTCGTTCAACCCGCCCCGGCCCCCCGCTTCAGCCGCAGCGCACCGGCCCAGCCCCGCCCGCCGCTTACCGGCGCCACGGGCGAAGACGTCCTTGCCGACTGGGGTTTCAGCCCGGACGCACTGGACGCGTTACGCAAGGCCGGAGCGATCTGAACGATATTTCAACAATTACAGAATCGGAGGACACATGGACTATCAAAACATCATCGTCGAAACCCGCGGCAAGGTCGGCCTTGTCACGCTCAACCGCCCCAAGGCCCTCAACGCCCTCAACGACGACCTCGTCGACGAGCTGGGCCTGGCCCTCGACGCCTTCGAAGGCGACGAAAACATCGGCTGCGTGGTCATCACCGGCTCCGAAAAAGCCTTCGCGGCCGGCGCCGACATCACCATGATGGCCAACTTCAGCTACATGGACGCCTACAAGGGCGATTACATCACCCGCAACTGGGAGCGTCTCAAGACCTTCCGCAAGCCGGTGATCGCCGCAGTGTCCGGCTTTGCGCTGGGCGGCGGCTGTGAGATGGCCATGAGCTGCGACATGATCTTCGCCGCCGACACCGCCAAGTTCGGCCAACCCGAAGTGAAACTCGGCATCATCCCCGGCGCCGGCGGCACCCAGCGCCTGCCCCGCGCCGTCGGCAAGGGCAAGGCCATGGACCTGTGCCTCACCGCCCGCCTGATGGACGCCGCCGAAGCTGAAAAATCCGGCCTCGTCGCCCGCGTGATCCCCGCCGACAAGCTCGTCGAGGAAGCCCTCGCCGCCGCTGCCGCCATTGCCAGCTACTCGCTGCCGGTGGTCATGATGATCAAGGAATCGATCAACCGCGCCTTCGAGTCCAGCCTCAACGAAGGCCTGCTCTTCGAGCGCCGCACCTTCCACTCAGCCTTCGCCCTGGCCGACCAGAAAGAAGGCATGGCCGCCTTCGTCGAGAAGCGCAAGGCCGATTTCAAGAACGAGTAAGCGCTTCTGCAGCACAGCAACACAAAGGGGGCTCCGGCCCTAATGCCGTTCAGTTAGCGCTGAACGGCATTTTCATTTTTATCCCAAGCTCAGGTCGGGTTAGCGCAGCGTAACCCGACATTCCCCATGCAATATCGACGCGCCATTGTTCCCGGTGGCATCTTCTTCTTCACCCTTGAGACTTCGGGATCGATGCCAATTCGAAAGCATCGGGCATGAGCGCGTTCGACCAGGCGATGTCGGGTTGCGCTGCGCAAATCCGACCTACGTCATTCACCAGTAAGTCCGTATCCCGAACATCGCAAAGGCCGGGTCGAGGGTGACCAGCGGAACCCGTTCGATCTCGCTCTGGGCGGCCAGCATGCGGTCGAAAGGATCCCGGTGATCGACGTCGAAGCTCCCCGCCCGCAAGGCATGAACATGCGTGATGGGCAGATGGGTGAAGCCGTCGGCGGCGACCAGTTCGTTGAAACGCGACACCGCCTGCGATGCCTGCTGGAGCTTGCCCAGACGATACTTGGTGGCGATCTCCCAGGCGCTCGCGGCGCTGACGAGAATCTCGTTGGCTTCGTCGGCAATGGCATTCCGCGCGGTGAGCGAAAGCTTAGGATCGTCGGTGCACCACCACAGAAATGCGTGGGTATCGAGGAGCAGTTTCATTTTCCCTCCCAGGCGTCCAGCTCCTGCTCGGGCAGCGGCTCGAAGAAAGCTTCTTCGATCTTGCCAGCCAGCCGGCCAGGCTTGCGGGCGCCTGCTTCGGGCGCAAGCGGCATCAAGCGCGCATAGGGTTTGCCGGCTTTGGCGAGAATGATTTCCTGCCCGCCGTGGGCCTGCTCCAGCAGGCGTGAAAACTGGGTTTTGGCATCGTGGACATTGACGGTGAGTGGCATCTCCAGCTCCATGGACTAATTTGATTAGTCCAGTCTAGCATGGGTCGGGCGATGCGGCCTGAAGCACGAAATACACCGCGGATTGCAGCCCGGCCTTCTCTCCCCAAAAGCAAAAACGGGCGCGCGCCTTTTCGGCAACGCGCCCGTATTTCGGCTGACTTGCCTCCGGGACTAAGAGCTTGTCCGTGAATAAGAGGCCGAGGCCTGGGAGGTGAATCGCCGCCAATGCCAGGCGCGCTTTTGCAGCTTGGGTGGTGCCCAAGCCAGAAAGCGCAACAACGCAGTGGCGGTGATTCGGCCCCAGGCCGACGCCGGGCTATTTACGGACAAGCTCTAAGGCTTACTTCACTTCCAGCACGCCCTCGTCCCACTTCGCGTGCTTCTCCAGGCCGAGCAGGTTTGCCACCGTGGCGGCGATGCTCGACAGGCCGGCAGTCGGCGTCTGCTTGAGGCCGAGTTTGCCGCCGGAGACCTTGTCGAACAGGATCAGCGGCACCGGGTTGAGGGTGTGGGCGGTTTTGGCCTTGAAGGATCCGTCCTTGTTCTGCGCCGGCAGCTTGGTCTTCTTGTCGAGTTCGAACATCTCGTCGGCGTTGCCGTGGTCGGCGGTGATCAGGGCGACGCCGCCGGCCGCTTCGATGGCGGGCAGGAGCCGCGCGAGGGCCAGGTCGACGGCTTCGACGGCCATGGTGGCGGCGCGGAAGTTGCCGGTGTGGCCGACCATGTCGCCGTTGGCGTAGTTGCAGCGCAGCACCTTGTACTGGCCGGACTGCAGCGCGGCGATCATGGCGTCGGTGATTTCGGCGGCCTTCATCCACGGGCGCTGCTCGAAGGGCACCACGTCGCTGGGGACTTCCTGCCAGGTTTCGCCTTCAAATTTGACCGAACGGTTGCCGTTCCAGAAGTAGGTGACGTGGCCGAATTTCTGGGTTTCGGAGCAGGCGAACTGGGCCAGGCCCGATTTGCTGAACCACTCGCCCGAGGTGTCCTTGATGGCCGGCGGGGCGACCAGGAAGCGGGCCGGCAGTTTCAGGTCGCCGTCGTACTGCAGCATGCCGGCGTAGGTCACCCTGGGCGCACGCACGCGGTCGAACTTGTCGAAGGCGGCTTCTTCGAAGGCGCGGGTGATCTCGATGGCGCGGTCGCCACGGAAGTTGAAGAAGACCACCGAATCGCCGTCCTCGATGGTGCCGATGGGCTGGCCGCCGTCGGCAATCACGAACTCGGGCAGATCCTGGTCGATGGTGCCGGGGTGTCTTTCGCGCAGGCCGTTCACCGCCTCCGTGGCGTTGGCAAACTGCGGGCCTTCGCCGAGCACGTGGGTTTTCCAGCCCTTTTCAACCATCGGCCAGTTGGCGTCGTAACGATCCATGGTGATGAACTGGCGGCCGCCGCCGGAGGCGATGCGGGCGTCGAAACCGCGGCTGCTGACTTCGGCCAGGAAGGCCTCGAAGGGCAGCACGTATTCCAGGGCGCTGGTTTCGGGCACGTCACGGCCGTCGAGCAGCGCATGGATGCGCACGGTTTTGATGCCCTCCAGCCTGGCCTGACTGACCATCGCCTTCAGATGGTCGATGTGGCTGTGCACATTGCCGTCGGAGAACAGGCCGATGAAGTGGATCACGCCCCGGCCGGCCTTGGCACCGGCCACGATCTGCTGCCAGGCCTCGCCCTGCCAGATCGCGCCGTCGGCGATGGCGTTGGCGACCAGCGCCGCGCCCTGGGAATACACCTGCCCGGCGCCGATGGCGTTGTGGCCGACCTCGGAGTTGCCCATGTCGTCGTCGGAGGGCATGCCCACCGCGGTGCCGTGGGCACGCAGGGTGATGTGGGAATGCTCGGCAAACAGCCGGTCGAGGGTCGGCTTGCGGGCGGCGGCGATGGCGCTGCCCACATCGGTTTTGGGAATGCCGTAGCCATCCATGACGATGACGACAACCGGGCCCGCAACGCCGGGGAAGGCGGGGAGTTTTTGCAGCATGGTCGATTCCTGAGCGAAAAATTCGGGGCCGGCACGGCTGGGGCAAGCCCCGGCAGCATCCGGCAAGTCCGCCATTTTCCTTCAAATCGGCGGCGCCTCACAGCCACAACGCTTACCCGGTGCGAATCGCTGCACGCCCGGGGCTGAACTGACGGGCAAGTGCGTGCCCGTCAATAAGAGGCCGGGGGCCGCTGGTCACGCACCAGGCCCGGGCACGGCGGTTTTCTTGGGACTCAGCCGCTTGGGCCGGAACTGCCGGGTGTCGCGGTAATAGTCGGGCACTGCGTTGTCGGGGGTCACGCCGGGAATGCCCAGCAGCGGCAGGGGCGACAGAGCGGCGTTTGCGAAGGGATGCAGCGGATCGGTGAAACGCGCGGCGAGCCAGGCATCGGTTTCGCGCTGGCGTTGTGCCGCCGGCAAGGCCAGCCAGGCGGCGTCCACATGGCGGTAGATCGCCTTGGCACACAGGCCGAAAAACGGCTGGCGGAGCTGGTCCCAACTGCCGTGGCCGAAGATCAGGAAGCGGGTTGACGCGAGCAGTTGCGCGCGACGATTCCAGAAGGCCTCTTCCCACGCGTGGGCGGCCAGCAGGGCCGGAATGTCGGGGTCGGTGGAGACGACGACGATGCCGCATTCGTCGAACTGGGTCAGGGCATCGCGCAGCGGGCCGCGGCCCGGCAGGCCGGCAGCGCTGCGGGCCGCCTGCTCGCGCAGATGAAGGTCATTGCAGGCGGATTTGGTGTGCGGCCAGACGCACCAGGCCAGCGCATTGAAGAAATCGTGCCAGTCGTCCGCGCGGGTCGGCACTTCGCCGGTGGCATGGATGTGCTGCTCGTAGGCCGGCAGCTCGGCCGGGGGCAGGATGAAGCGTATCGGCCGGCCGCTGCCGGAGCGCGCCGTGGGCGCCATCTGGCCAAGCAGCGCAGTCAGCTGGTCGCCGTGGGAAGCCCATCGGAAAAACCGGACAGCAAGCCGGCAATCGGCTCAAACAGCGGGGCGGCGGCGAAAGCGGCAGGTGACGGAGGCATGTGGTGGTCGGACTGGAATCCGGCCTGCACGGGCGCGCGCCTGGCGCTTACTCGCCGGGCGGCGTGATCGGCGTGGCGGCGGCCTCGGCCGGGGCGAACTGGAACTTGCCCGCCTTGCGCACGAAGGTGCCGACAAGCTTGCCCGGCGGATCATCCGGCGCGTCTTTCCAGACCTGGAACTCGCATTTTTCGGTGCTGGCGAGGTACCAGCTCTTGCCCTGCTTGAGGGCCCACAGGGAATCGCCGGCCTCGTAGACTTCCATTTTCACGCTGCCCGTCACGCCGGACTTGATGCTGTGCCGGCGCATGCAGGTGGGCATCCGCGAAACGACGACGGCCTGCTCCACCTCGTCGCTCCAGAACCAGCGCTGCTCGCGCACGAGGGTGATGGACTGATCCTTCCCATCGATGAGAAAGGCCGTGCCTTCGTACTCGCAGGCGGCGAGCAGGGGCACGGCAACGAGGCCCAGCAGACTTCTAAGGATGGAATGCATCGCGCAGTAGGGGAGTGATCAGGTGAGTTTCCAGCCGATGGTTTCACCGCCACGCAGCGGCACCAGGGGATCGCCCGGGAGGTAGTCGAAACCGGCCGGCACATCCCAGTTTTCCTTGATCAGGGTGATGGTGTCGGCGTTGCGGGGAAGGCGGTAAAAATCCGGGCCGTTGAAGCTGGCGAAGGCCTCGAGCTTGTCGAGGGCGCCGGCCTGCTCGAAGGCTTCGGCGTACAGCTCGATGCCCGCGTGCGAGGTGTAGCAGCCGGCACAGCCGCAGGCGGCTTCCTTGGTGCTCTTGGCGTGGGGCGCCGAATCGGTACCCAGGAAAAACCTGGGGTTGCCGGACGTGGCCACCCGCACCAGCGCTTCACGGTGGGTTTCGCGCTTGAGCACCGGCAGGCAGTAGTAATGCGGACGGATGCCGCCGGTGAAAATGGCGTTGCGGTTGTAAAGCAGGTGGTGGGCGGTGATCGTCGCCCCCACGTTGGAGCCGGATTCGCTCACGAACTGCGCCGCCTCGGCGGTCGTGATGTGCTCGAAGACAATGCGCAGCGACGGGAATCGCGCTGCAACCGGCGCCAGTACGCTATCGATAAAAACGCGCTCGCGATCAAAGATATCAACGTCAGCATGAGTCACCTCGCCATGAACACAGAGAACGATGCCCCGCTCGGCCATCCGTTCGAGAACGGGGTAGATGCGGGTGATGTCGGTGACACCGGCATCCGAGTTGGTGGTTGCGCCGGCCGGGTAGAGCTTGGCGGCGATGACGAAACCGCTGTCGGCGGCCTTGTCGATCTCCTCGGGCTTGAGGGTGTCGGTGAGATACAACGTCATGAGCGGATCGAACTTTAGGCCCGCCGGCACCGCGGCCAGAATGCGGGCCCGGTAGGCGGCGGCCTGCTCGACCGTGGTCACCGGCGGACGCAGGTTGGGCATGATCAGCGCGCGGCCAAAGCGGCGGGCGGTGTCGGGCACCACGGCAGCCAGCGCGGCGCCATCGCGCACATGCAGGTGCCAGTCGTCGGGGCGGGTGAGGGTCAGGTTCAGCATGGCGTTCGATCCGGTGCAAATTGCGAATTTCACATTTTAGCAGTCCGGCAGCCCCCGCCACCGTGCGGTTTTCCGGGCGCCTGGAGGGCCCGGAATTCGGAAATCCGAACGCCAGCCCGCCAGCCCTGACAGGCATCCTGTTTAAATTCAGCCAGTTGCGTTTTTAGCGCAGCCCGCAAAAAGCTGGCACAACTCCTGCAATGAAAAGGGTAGACGACGCTGCCGCGCCGCCCAACTCACCCTGCAGGAGATTCGAATCATGCGTAGCTCCCTCAAGTTTTCCGCCACCTGTCTGATCGCCACCCTGCTCGCCCAGCCCGTCCTGGCCCAGGAATCGCCGACCCTCAAGAAGATCAAGGACAGCGGCACCATCGCCCTCGGCCACCGGGAATCCTCCATCCCCTTCTCGTACTACGACGACAAGCAGCAGGTGGTCGGATACAGCCAGGAGCTGATGCTCAAGGTGGTCGACGCCGTCAAGGCCGAGCTCAAGATGCCGAACCTGCAGGTCAAGCTCACCCCGGTCACCTCGCAGAACCGCATTCCGCTGGTCCAGAACGGCACCGTCGATATCGAGTGCGGCTCGACCACCAACAACGCCGAACGCGCCCGCCAGGTGGCCTTCTCCAACACCATCTTCGTCATCGGCACGCGCCTGATGACCAAGAAGGATTCCGGCATCAAGGATTTCCCCGACCTCGCCGGCAAGAACGTGGTGACCACCGCCGGCACCACCTCCGAGCGCCTCATCCGCAAGATGAACGAGGACAAGAAGCTCGCCATGAACATCATCAGCGCCAAGGACCACGGCGAGGCCTTCCTGACCCTCGAGACCGGCCGCGCGGTGGCCTTCATGATGGACGACGCGCTGCTCTACGGCGAGATGGCCAAGGCCAGGCGCCCCGCCGAATGGGCCGTGGTCGGCACGCCCCAGAGCTTCGAGGCCTACGGCTGCATGATGCGAAAGGACGATCCGGCCTTCAAGAAGGTGGCCGACGCGGCGCTGGCCAAGGCCATGACCTCCGGCGAGGCCGAGGCCATCTACAAAAAGTGGTTCCAGCAGCCCATTCCGCCCAAGGGCCTGAACCTCAACTTCCCGATCTCCGAGGCCATGCAGAAGCTCTTGAAGGCGCCCAACGACAAGGCGTTCGAGTAAGCCGCCACCGCACCTGAGCGCCTCCACCCCAGAGCCCACAAGGAATCCGAGATCATGAAACCCGTCAGGATCCGCAGCCTCTTTGCCGCCAGCGCGCTGTTTGTCGCCTGCTCGGCCGCTTTCGGCGCCGACAAGCCGAATGTCGTCATCCTGGCCACCGGCGGCACCATCGCCGGGGCCGGCGCCGATGTCGCCAAGAGCGCCACCTACCAGGCCGCCAAGGTGCCGGTCGACAAGCTGATCGCCGGCATTCCGACCCTCGCCGACGTCGCCCAGGTGCGCGGCGAGCAGGTCTTCCAGATCGCCTCCGAGAGCTTCACCAACGACCACCTGCTCAAGCTCGGCAAGCGCGTCGCTGCGCTGGCCCGCCAGCCGGACGTGGACGGCATCGTCATCACCCACGGCACCGACACCCTGGAAGAAACCGCCTTTTTCCTCAACCTCGTGCTCAAGACCGACAAACCGGTGGTCATTGTCGGTTCCATGCGCCCCGGCACCGCCATGTCGGCCGACGGCATGCTCAACCTCTACAACGCGGTGGCCGTGGCCGGCAGCAAGGATTCCGCCGGCAAGGGCGTGCTCGTCACCCTGAACGACGAGATCCACACCGGCCGCGACGTGACCAAGACCGTCAACATCAAGACCGAAGCCTTCAAGAGCCCGTGGGGGCCGTTGGGCATGATCGTCGAGGGCAAGGCCTACTGGTTCCGCGCCCCGGCCAAGCGCCACACCCGCGGCACCGAGTTCGACATCGATGCGATCGACACGCTGGCCCCGGTGGACATCGCCTACGGCTACGGCAACGCCACCCCCACCGCCTACCGGGCCTTTGCCCAGGGCGGCGCCAGGGCGCTGATCCACGCCGGCACCGGCAACGGTTCGGTGAGCGACGCGGTGGTGCCGGCCCTGCAGGAGCTGCGCGGCAAGGGCGTGCAGATCATCCGCTCGTCCCGCGTGACGGGCGGCGGCTTCGTGCTGCGCAACGCCGAGCAGCCCGACGACAAGTACGACTGGGTCGTCGCCCACGACCTCAACCCCCAGAAGGCCCGCATCCTCGCCTCGGTGGCCCTGACCAGAACCAGCGACACCAGGGAGCTGCAGCGGATGTTCATGGAGTACTGACCGGACCGGCGGATCTGCAGGGGCGATCAGCGCAGCGGATGGCGACTCGAAGGCGCCCTGCCCGCCGCCCGGCCCTTAAAAAGGAAACCAACATGAATTACCAATGGAACTGGGGCATCTTCCTCAGCCCCGCCGCCTCGGGCGACAGCACCTACCTGGGCTGGATGCTGTCGGGGCTGCAGACCACCGTGCTGCTGTCCCTGTCGGCGTGGGCCATCGCGCTGGCGCTGGGCAGCCTGATGGGGGTGCTGCGCACCGTGCCCAACAAATGGCTGTCGGGCATCGCCAGCGCCTACGTGGAAATCTTCCGCAACATCCCGCTGCTGGTGCAGCTCTTCATCTGGTATTTCGTGCTGCCCGAGCTGCTGCCGGCCAGCCTCGGCGACGCCTTCAAGCAAAAGCTCGATCCGGTCACCCAGCAGTTCGTCTCGGCGATGGTGTGCCTGGGCTTCTTCACCAGCGCACGGGTGTGCGAACAGGTGCGCTCCGGCATCAACAGCCTGCCCCGCGGCCAGAAGAATGCCGGCCTGGCGCTGGGCTTCACGCTGCCGCAAACCTACCGCCACGTGCTCTTGCCGATGGCCTTCCGGCTGGTCGTGCCGCCGCTCACCTCCGAGTTCCTCAACATCTTCAAGAACTCCGCCGTGTGCTCGACCATCGGCCTGCTCGAACTCGCCGCGCAAGGGCGCCAGCTGGTGGATTACACCGCCCAGCCCTACGAATCCTTCATCGCCGTAACCCTGCTTTACGTGCTCATCAACGTGGTGGTCATGACGCTGATGCGCCACCTCGAAAACAAGACCCGCGTGCCGGGCTACCTGGGAGGTAAGTGAGATGTACGACTTCGACTGGTCTTCCATACCCGGCGCCCTGCCCTTCCTGTGGGACGGCATGAAGATTTCGCTGGAAATCACCGTCAGCGCCGTCATCTTCGGCGTCGTGTGGGGCACCTTGCTGGCCATGATGCGGCTCGCGCCGGTCAAGCCGCTGGCGTGGTTTGCCGCCGGCTACGTGAACCTCTTCCGCTCCATTCCGCTGGTGATGGTGCTGCTGTGGTTCTTCCTGATCGTGCCGCAGCTGCTGCGGAGCTTCTTCAACCTCGACCCCAACACCGACGTGCGCCTGACGTCGGCGATGATCGGTTTTGCGCTGTTCGAGTCGGCCTATTACTCGGAGATCATCCGCGCCGGCATCCAGAGCGTGCCCAAGGGCCAGGTGGCGGCCGCCTCGGCGCTGGGCATGACCTACGCGCAGGCCATGCGTCTGGTGGTGCTGCCGCAGGCCTTCCGCAACATGGTGCCGCTGCTGCTCACCCAGGCCATCGTGCTGTTCCAGGACACCTCCCTCGTCTACATGTCGGCGCTGGCCGACTTCTTCGGCGCGGCCTACAAGGTGGGCGACCGGGACGGCCGGCTGGTCGAACTGCTGCTGTTTGCCGGCGCGGTTTACTTCTTCATCTGCTTTGCGGCCTCGCAACTGGTGCGCCGCTACCAAAAGAAACTCAACGCCCACGTGGCGCACTGACCCCAAGGAGCCCGACATGATCTCCATCGACAACGTTTCCAAGCACTACGGCAGCTTCCAGGTTCTCACCGACTGCACCACCCAGGTCAAGAAGGGTGAAGTCATCGTCGTCTGCGGCCCGTCGGGCAGCGGCAAGTCCACCCTCATCAAGTGTGTGAACGGGCTGGAGCCCTTCCAGTCCGGCAACATCATCGTGGATGGCATTTCGGTGGGCGACCCCAAGACCAATCTCTCCAAGCTGCGCAGCCGGGTCGGCATGGTGTTCCAGCACTTCGAGCTGTTTCCGCACATGAGCATCACCGACAACCTCTCCATCGCCCAGGAGAAAGTCCTCGGCCGCAACCGGGACGAAGCCCGCGCCAAGGGCCTCAAGCTGCTCGAGCGGGTCGGCCTCAAGGCCCACGCCGACAAGTTCCCCGGCCAGCTCTCGGGCGGCCAGCAGCAGCGCGTCGCCATCGCCCGCGCCCTGTGCATGGACCCGATCTGCATGCTCTTCGACGAACCCACCTCGGCCCTCGACCCCGAGATGATCAACGAGGTGCTCGACGTGATGGTCGAGCTGGCCCAGGAGGGCATGACCATGATGTGCGTCACCCACGAGATGGGCTTCGCGCGGAAGGTCGCCAACCGGGTGATCTTCATGGACAAGGGGCAGATCGTCGAGGACGACAGCAAGGACGCCTTCTTCGGCGCGCCGCGCTCCGAGCGCGCCCGCCAGTTCCTCGCCAAGATCCTGCAGCACTGATTCAGCACAACTAAAACAGCCGGAGACACAGCCATGACCACCGCCGCACTGCCTTCCTTCATCGACCCCGCCCGCATCGGCCCGTGGGGCATGTTTCTCGAACAGCTCGAACGGGTCGAACCCCACCTCGGCCCGCTGGCCGCGTGGATCGACACCCTGCGCCATCCCAAGCGCTGCCTCATCGTGGACGTGCCGGTGCGCATGGACGACGGGCATATCCGCCACTTCGAGGGCTTCCGTGTCCAGCACAACCTGTCCCGCGGGCCCGGCAAGGGCGGCGTGCGCTTTCACCCGGACGTGACGCTGTCCGAAGTCATGGCCCTGTCGGCCTGGATGACCGTGAAGAACGCCGCGGTGAACCTGCCCTACGGCGGCGCCAAGGGCGGCGTGCGGGTCAACCCGGCCGAACTGTCGATGGCGGAACTCGAACGCCTGACCCGCCGCTACACCAGCGAGATCGGCAGCATCATCGGCCCCGACCGGGACATCCCCGCCCCCGACGTGAACACCAACGAGCAGATCATGGCCTGGATGATGGACACCTACTCCATCAACCAGGGCAGCACCCAGACCGGCGTCGTTACCGGCAAGCCGATCTCCATGGGCGGCAGCCTCGGTCGCAAGGACGCCACCGGGCGCGGCTGCTACGTGGTGGCGCGAGAGGCCATGCAGCGCCTCGGCATGCCCATGGAAGGCGCGCGCATCGCCATCCAGGGCTTTGGCAACGTGGGCAGTGCGGCGGCGCGGATCTTCCACGACGCCGGCGCCAAAATCGTCGCCATCCAGGACGCCGCCGGCACCATTGCCAACACAAACGGCATCAACCCCCACGCGCTGCTCGGCTTTCTCAACGGCAACCCGCGCGCCCTGCTCGACTACCCCGAGGCCGAAGCCATCGCCAACGCCGATTTCTGGGGCGTCGATTGCGACCTGCTGCTGCCCGCCGCGCTGGAAAACCAGATCACCGCCGCCAACGCCGGGCAGGTTCGCGCGAAGCTGATCGTCGAAGGCGCCAACGGCCCCACCACGCCGCAGGCCGAGGACATCCTCAATGCCAATGGCTGCACCGTGCTGCCCGACGTGCTGGCCAACGCCGGCGGCGTTACGGTGAGCTATTTCGAATGGGTGCAGAACGCCTCGAGCTTCTTCTGGACCGAGAAGGACATCCACGACCGCCTCGACCGGGTGCTCACCGAAGCCTTCCAGGGCATCTGGGACTTGGCCGCCGCCCGCAAGGTGAACCTGCGCACCGCCACCTACATCATGGCCTGCTCCCGCGTGCTCGAAGCCCGCGCGCTGCGCGGCATCTACCCCTGAGCCACCGGGCACCGGCACGGCAGCCCGTGCCATGTCCGGCGCCCGGCACTATCATGAGTACAGCCTGAAACCCGGTCACCCAACGCCAGCCCATGCCCGAGCCCTCCTCCACGCCCCAGACGCCGCCGTCGCGGCAGCTGTCGCCAAACCCCTTCATCGTCCTCGCCTTCCTGCTGGCGATCGGCCTGATCGGCTTTGGCGGCTACCGGGCCAGCGAGTACCAGGGCATGCAAACCCTGCGCACCGACGCCGGCCACCGGCTCGACCTGTTTGCCGCCGCGGTGGACGGCATCGTCAACCGCTATGCCCACATCCCGGCCACCATCCAGCTCAACGAGGAAGTGCTCAACGTGATGCACACGCCGCGCAGCCCGGCCAGCGTGCTGGCGGCCAACCGCTTCCTGCAGCGCCTCAACGGGCACATCGGCAGCATCGCCATCTTCGTGGTGGACCCGCGCGGCATCGTGCTGGCCTCGAGCAACTGGGACCACCCGGACGCCAGCTTCATCGGCGAGGATCTGTCCTTCCGCAGCTACTACCTCGACGGCCTCGCCGGGCGCGTCGGGCGCCACTTCGCCATCGGCATCACCCGCGGCGAGCCGGGCTACTTCGTATCGCACCCGATCCGCGACGGCGAGCGGGTGGTGGGCGTGGCGGTCATCAAGATCAGCCTCGGCCAGCTCGACAAGGCCTGGGAGCTGCTCGGCGCGCCAGCCCTGATCGCCGACGGCAACGGCGTGGTGATCCTGTCCTCGGTGCCCGAATGGCGCTACACGGCCCTCAGCCCGCTGCCCCTCGACACCCTGGTGGACATCAAGATGAGCCGCCTCTACAACGACGGCCCGATTGGCGATTTTCCGGTGCGCATCGACCAGGCCATCGGCGCCGAAGGGCAGATCGTGCACATGAACCTGCGCCAGCACTCGTCACGTTCGCGCCAGAACATCGCCGGCAGCTACCTGGTGCATGGCCGCCCGCTCCCCGAGCTGGGCTGGCGCCTGCACATTTTTTCCGACCTGCACCCGGTGCGTGCCCAGGCCTTCGGCCACGCCGCGCTGGCGGCGGTGGCCACCGGCTTCGTGCTGCTCCTGCTGCTCGTCGTCGCCCAGCGCCGCCGCATCGTCGGGCAAAAGCTGGAAGCCAAGACCCTGCTGGAGCAGGCCAACGCCCAGCTCGAAAGCAAGGTCGCCCGGCGCACCAAGGCCCTCACCGACACCAACGCCCGGCTCAGAAAGGAAGTGACCGAGCGCCAGCAGGCCGAGCAGACCCTGCGCGCCGCCCAGGACGAACTGGTGCAGGCCGCCAAGCTCGCCGTGCTCGGCCAGCTGGCCGCCGGCATCACCCACGAACTGGCCCAGCCGCTGGGCGCCATGCGCACCCTGTCGGGCAACGCCATCGAATTCATGAAGCGCGGCAACCTCGCCACCGTCGAACAGAACCTGGGCATCATTGCCCGCCTGGCCGACCAGATGGGCCGCATCATCACCCCGCTCAAGACCTTCGCCCGCAAGTCGCCGGCCATCCCCGCCCCCGCCGATCTGGCCCACGCCGTCGGCGCCGCCCTGTTCCTGCTCGACCAGCGCCTCGCCAAGGCCGACATCACCGTCACCAATCGCTGCGAGGCCGGCCGCGACATTGCCTGGTGCGACCAGAACCGCCTGGAGCAGGTGCTCATCAACCTGATCCGCAACGCCGCCGACGCCATGGCCGACGCCGAACACCGCGAGCTGCTGATCGAAGCCGGCCCCGACGAGGCCGGCCACATCGTGCTGTCGATTGCCGACAGCGGCAGCGGCCTGCCTGAAAACGGCCAGCTCTTCGAGCCCTTCTTCACCACCAAGCCCGCCGGTGAAGGCCTCGGCCTGGGCCTCGCCATCTCCCGCGACATCGTGCGCGAGTTCGGCGGCGAACTCACCGCCGAGAACCGCCCCGAAGGCGGCGCCCGCTTCATCCTGCAACTGCCCGCCGCCCCAGGCGAGAACCCCCTCCCCGATGCCCGATGAAACGACGATGACGGGAGAGACTGCAGGGGCGACTTCAGCGCCCACCCCGAGTTGCCGAGTCCGCGGGCGACTGAAGTCGCCCCTTGTCGCCCCTGCAAGTCGCCTGCCTTCCCACCCCTGGCCCTCCTCCTGCCCCCATGACCCCGCAACTCCGCGCCCTCATCATCGAAGACGACCCCGACGTGCGCCTCGGCTGCGAGCAGGCCATGATGCTTGCCGACATCCCGGTCGAAGGCGTCGGCTCGGCCGAAGAAGGCTTTCAGCGCCTGCACGCCGGCTTTCCCGGCGTGGTCGTCACCGACATGCGCCTGCCCCAAGCCGACGGCATGGAAGTGCTGCGCCGCGCCCAGGCCATGGACGCCGACCTGCCGGTGATCATCATCACCGGCCACGGCGACGTGACCCTCGCCGTCGAAGCCATGCGCGGCGGTGCCTACGACTTCATCCAGAAACCCTTCTCGCCGGAACTGCTGGTGGACGTGGTGCGCCGGGCCCTCGAAAAACGCGCCCTGACCCTCGAAGTGCTCGACCTGCGCCGCCGCCTCGAACAACGCGACGGCGCCGCGAGCAAGCTCATCGGCCGCTCGCCGCAAATGGCCCGCGTGCGCCAGCTGGTGATGGACGTGGCCGGCACCAGCGTGGACGTGCTGGTACGCGGCGAAACCGGCACCGGCAAGGAACTCATCGCCCAGTGCCTGCACGAACTGTCACCCCGCAAGGGCGGCCCGCTGGTGGCCCTCAACTGCGGCGGCCTGCCCGACAACCTGCTCGACAGCGAACTCTTCGGCCACGAAGCCGGCGCCTTCACCGGGGCGCAAAAGCGCCGCATCGGCAAGATCGAATACGCCAACAAGGGCACGCTGTTTCTCGACGAGCTGGAGAGCATGCCGATGGGCGTGCAGATCAAGCTGCTGCGGGTGCTTCAGGAAAGAGTGGTCGAGCGCCTCGGCTCCAACCAGCAGCAACCGGTGGATTGCCGCGTGGTGGCAGCCACCAAGGACGACCTCAAGGAGCGCGCCGAACGCCAGACCTTCCGCGCCGACCTGTACTACCGCCTCAACGTGGTGACCATCGACCTGCCGCCGCTGCGCGAACGGCGCGAGGACATTCCGCTGCTGCTCGAGCACTTCCTGCTCCTCGCCGCCCACCGCCACGAACGTCCGCTGCCGGTGGTGCCGCCCGAGCAAATGCGCAAACTGATGGCCCACACCTGGCCCGGCAACGTGCGCGAACTGCGCAACGTGGCCGACTGCATCGTGCTGGGGGTGGGCAAGGACATCCTGGGCACCGCCACCAGCGACGCGCCACCGGCCTCACTGGCCGAGTCGGTGGAGAGTTTCGAGCGCAGCCTGATTGCCGCCGAACTGCGCCGTCAGGGCGGCAGCCTGGCCCGCAGCGCCGAAGCCCTGCGCATCGCCAAGACCACCCTGCACGACAAGATCAAAAAATACGGCCTGCAAGGCGGCGAAGGCTAGCCTATTTACTGAGCCGCCGCCTTCAGCGCCAGCGCCCGTTCATAGAGCGCGTTTTTCGACGCGCCGGTGATGGCTGCCGCCAGCTTTGCCGCCTGCTTGACCGGCAGTTCCGCCAGCAGCAGGCCGAGCACCCGCTCGACCTCGGGCGACAAGCCCTCGACCGGCGGTGCGGCGGACACCAGCAGCACGAACTCGCCCCGCGCCCGGTTGGGGTCGGCGGCCAGCCAGGCCGGCGCCTCGGCAACGGGCATGCGCGCGATCTGCTCGAACATCTTGGTGAGTTCCCGCGCAACGACGATCTGGCGGGCGGGCTCCATGCTTGCGGCGAGATCGTCCAGGGTTTCGGCGATGCGGTGCGGCGCCTCGTAAAAAACCAGCGTGCCGGGCACGCTCTTCAGGGTTTCGAGTTCGGCCCGCCGTGCCGTGGACTTGGTGGGCAGGAAGCCATGAAAATGGAATTGCCCGTCCGCCAGCCCGGATGCCGACAGCGCCGCAATCGCCGCACAGGCGCCGGGCACCGGCACCACCGGAAAGCCCGCCTCCTGCACCCGCGCCACCGCCTTCGCGCCGGGGTCGGACACCGCCGGCGTGCCGGCGTCGGTAATCAGCGCCACGTGCTGACCGGCCTCGAGCATCTTGATGACCTGCCCCACCGCCACCTGCTCGTTGTGCTCGTGGAGTGCCACCAGCCGGGTCTTGATGCCGAAGGCCTCGAGCAGGCGTTGACTGTGGCGGGTATCTTCGGCGGCGATGGCATTCACGGCGCCCAGCACCGCCAGCGCACGCAAGCCCATGTCATGCAGATTACCCAGCGGCGTGGCCACCACATACAATGACGGCGTCTTGGCGAGGGGGAATTCCGGAAGTGTGGGATGCATGGCGGGCGTGGAAAACGTCGGGAAAAAATGCGGGGGAGCCCGATTGTGGGGGGCTCAACACGCCGATGCAAGCCGAACACCTGAAGCGGGGCGCAGCCGCCGAAGCGCTGGCCGCCACGCACCTCGAGCGCCACGGCCTCACGATCCTGGCCCGCAACGTGCGTTGTCGCGGCGGCGAGGTCGACCTGATCGCCGAGGATAAAGGCAGCATCGTTTTCGTCGAGGTGCGCCTGCGCAGCTCCGCCCGCTTTGGCGGCGCGGCCGCCAGCATTACCGCCACCAAGCAGCGCCGCATCATCATCGCCGCCCAAACCTGGCTCAACGGCGCCGGCCAGCGCCATGCCAGCCGCGCCTGCCGCTTCGACGCGATCCTCCTCGACGGGCTGGACTCAGCCCGCATCGAGTGGCTTCGCGGAGCCTTCGATGCGAGCTAGTAGCGCACGGATCGCAGCCTTCGCGGCGGCCCTGCTGTGCAGCCACCCGGCCCTTGCCCGCCAGCCGCGCATCCTCGTGCAAAGCTCGCCGCTGGCCGGCTTCCAGTATTACGGCGCAAAAATACTGTGGGACGAAATGCGCGAGGGCGACGCCCTGGCCCTGATCCGCGAACCCGACAACCGCCACGACCCTTTCGCCGTGCGCGTCGAATGGCGCGGCACCAAGCTCGGCTACCTGCCCCGCGCCGAAAACCGCGACGTGGCCGCCGAGATGGACAAGGGCACGCCGATTGCCGGGCGCATCGGCCGGATGGCCGACAACCCCAATCCCTGGAAGCGTCTGCGCGTGGATGTCTTTGTCGGTTTGTAAGCGGATTTGGCGCCCGCGGCTCGGCCCGGGGTGCGAATGCTAGAATCCGCCGCACTTACCCCGGAGTCCGCCATGGATCTTGTAGCCCGCATCGCCCAGCAGTTCACCGACAGTGCCCAGACCAAGCTGGCCGCGCTGGAGTTCATGGCCGAACCCATCGCCGCCGCCATCGAGGCCATGACCCACAGCCTGATGGCCAACGGCAAGATCCTCGCCTGCGGCAACGGTGGCTCGGCCGCCGACGCCCAGCACTTTGCCGCCGAGCTGGTGAATCGCTTCGAGATGGAGCGCCCGCCGCTGGCCGCCGTCGCACTCACCACCGACAGCTCCATCCTCACCTCGATCGCCAACGACTACGATTTCACCCAGATCTTTTCCAAGCAGGTGCGCGCCCTCGGCCAGCAAGGCGACGTGCTGCTGGCCATTTCAACCAGCGGCAACTCGGCCAACGTCATCGAAGCCATCCACGCCGCCCACGAACGCGAAATGCGCATCGTGGCCCTGACCGGCAAGGACGGCGGGCAGATCGGCGAACTTCTCGGCCCCGACGACATTCACCTTTGCGTGCCGGCCGAGCGCACCGCGCGCATCCAGGAAGTCCACCTGCTCACCCTGCATTGTCTGTGCGACGGCATCGACTGCCTCTTTCTCGGAGTAGAAGAATGAAATCCATCCGCAAGCCGCTCGCCTGGGCCGCCCTTTCCATCGGCACCCTCGTCGCCGCCCAGGGCTGCATCCCGGTCATCGTCGGCGGCACCGGCATGGCCGTGGCCATGGTCTCCGACCGGCGCAGCTCCGGCACCTACCTCGAGGACGAAGGCATCGAGTGGAAGGCCGGCAAGTGGATCAACGAGCGCCTCGGCGACAAGGTTCACGCCAACGCCACCTCGTTCAACCGCAAGCTGCTGATCACCGGCGAAGCCTTCAACGAGGCCAGCCGCGACGAAGCCGGCCGCCTGGCCGCCGCCGTCGACAATGTCCGCGAAGTCGTCAATGAGCTGCGCATCGCCCCGACCAGCACCTTCGGCGCCCGCAGCAACGACAGCTACATCAGCTCCAAGGTCAAGGCCCGCTTCGTGGACCAGAAGGATTTCCACATCCAGCAGGTCAAGGTCACCACCGAAGCCGGCACCGTTTACCTGATGGGCCTGGTCAGCCGCCGCGAAGGCGACGCCGCCACTGAAATCGCCCGCACCACCAACGGAGTACAGAAGGTGGTGCGTGTTTTCGAGTACATCAGTGAAGACGAAGTCCGGCGCCTCGACGGCGCCATCAAGCCCGCCGAACCTGCCAACCCGTAACCCGGAGAGTCCCCATGAACCGTCGTGAAGCCCTTTTCGCCACCGGCGCCCTGATCGCAGCCGGCGCGGCCGCCGCAGCCGAAGACCACAGCCACCACCATCACGCTGGCGCCCACCCCTGGCAGGCTGTCCTCGACACCGCCGGCATCTGCATCGAGAAGGGCGAAATCTGCCTGACCCACTGCATCATGCTGCTCGGCGAGGGCGACAAGACCATGGCCGCCTGTGCCACCAGCGTGCGCGAGATGCTCGCCTCCTGCCGCGCGCTGATCACCCTGGCCGGCGCAGAATCGAAGTTCGCGCCCAAACTTGCCGCGCTGTGCGTGGATGTCTGCAAGAACTGTGAAGCCGAGTGCAAAAAACACGCGACCAAGCACACACCGTGCAAGGAATGCATGGACAGCTGCGCCGAATGCGCCAAGGCCTGCAAAGCCATGATCGGCTGATTGTCCCCGGCATCCGCGGCCCGGCCCGCGGATTCGCCGCCCCCCGACGGAGCCCTCATGGCCATTGAAATACCCGGATTCCCCGCCCCCGTCGAAGGCCTCGACATTGCCGCCGGACTCCGCCGGCTGGACGGTGATACCGCGCTTACATCGCTCTCCTGCGCGACTTCATCAGCACCGAACAGGACGCCGCGACGGTGATTGCCGCAGCCCTGGCCCAGGGCGACCGCAAGGCCGCCATCCGCCGCGCGCACACGGTAAAGGGCCTTGCCGGCACCTTCGGCGCCGTTCGCCTTGAGCCCGTCGCCCTCACCCTCGAGCTGGCCCTGCGCAGCGCCGAGCCGCAGCAGGCGCCCGATGCCGAATTACAGGCCTTCGCGGCCGAGCTGGATGCGCTGATGAGCGAACTGGCCGTAAAACTCCCCCCCGAAAACGCCCCCGAAACGCAGCCTGCCGGCCCGGTCGACCCGCATTTTCTGGCGAGCACCTGCCACGAGCTGGCCGGACTGCTGACCGACTACGACATGGCCGCCGGGCGCCTGCTGAGTGTGCGCGCCGGACTTTTCCAGGCGGCCTTTCCCGACCACGCCCCGCGGCTGGAACACGCCCTGCGCAACTTCGACTTCGACGCCGCAGCCGAAACCCTGGCCGAAGCCTGCCGCCAGCACGGCGTCAAGCTCAACGCTCAATAACCGGCGTCGTTCAAAAAGCGCAGCCGCTCGGCAGGTTTGTCGATGTGGCCGGCGAGTGCCCGGCACAGGCTTTCCGGGCTGTCTGCACTGCGGGCCTCGCGGCGCACGAGCACCCTGGCCATCGGGCCGATGTGGCGCGCGAAGAGTTTTTCGATCTGCGCGAGCAGTTCGTCGGAAATCCCCCCGGCAACGCCCCCATCGGCAGGCGGGGTCGCCGCCGATGCCGCGCCCGTTGCCAGCGGCCTGCTGCGGGTAGCCGGAGCAGCGCCTGTCGTGCCCCCCGCGAGCCCTGACATAAACGCCGCCCGCGGCGCCGGATCAGGAATCAGCTGGGCCAGCAGTTCATACAGCTCGATGCGACTCGCCGCCCGGGGAACCGTCTTGCGGACGAGCACCTTGGCCATCGGCCCGATGTGCTGCGCCAGGCCCCGCTCGACCGCCTCGATGATCTCCGGGCTCAGGTCGCTGCCCGTCATCAAACGCGGCAGCGAGGCCTCCCCGCCCCGCGCGGCCGCGGCCAGCCCTTCACCCGAGTAGGCAAAGATTTCGTGCTCGCGATCCTGCGCATCCCGGCGCACGCCCAGATGCTGGAAGCACGCAACGGCATTGCGCTTGAGGTGGTGGATCACCTCGAAATACGCACGCGAAACCAGCACGTGGCCCGGCTCGGCAAAACGCATCACGCGAAAGGCCGTGGAGATGCCGTCGCCCAGGATGCGCGAGCGTCCGTTGGCGTCGGGCGTCACCTGCACCGGGCCGAGGTTGATGCCCATCTGGATGCCGAGCCCCTCGCCCGCGGCCGCGTCGCCCAGATGGCTGGCGGCACGCAGTGCGTCTTCGGGGTCGCCCACGTAGCACACCGCGCAGCCTTCCTTGGTATTGACCGCCAGGCGCGTGGCCGGCGACACCGACGCCACGGTCTGGGTCAGCATCCGGGCGAGGCGGGTGCGCCCTTCGGTGCGCGCGGCAGCGTCGCCGGAGGCCACCGCCACGTCGGCAAACAGCACCGCGGCGATGAAGCTGCGGGCCTCGGCAGCCGACACGCCCAGCGGCAGCGGGGCTTCGAGCGGCGGCTCGACCGGCCCCTCGCCACCGGTGGGCGGCGCCAGGCAGGCCCGGCGAAAAGCGGCCACATCCTGCGGGCGGGCGCTCTCGTCGGGCTTGAGGGCCCAGTCGATGGCGTTGAGCAGCCCGACCCCGAACACCGTCACATTGCCGATGCGCGCCGCCGCCGGCATGCCGTCCTCGCGCAGGCGGGCCAGGGCCTCCAGCGGCAGCCTGCCGGTCACCATCCAGTACATCACGCCGGCCAGCGCGTAGAGGTCAGTCCATGGCCCCTGCTTGCCGTGGCGGTGGTATTGCTCGGCCGGTGCAAAGCCCGGGCTCACCACGGCGGTGAGGGCCTGGTCCACGGCGTCGTGCTCGATGCGCCGGGCCGACCCGAAATCCAGCAGCACCGGTGAGCCGTCGGCACGCATGTAGATGTTGCCGGGCTTCACGTCCCGATGCAGAAAACCGGCCCTGTGCACAACCTCCAGCCCGTCGAGCAGCGGGCGGACGATGCGCAGCAGGCTTGCCCGGTCGAGGGGCAGGCGCCCCACCAGCCAGTTCTGCAGCGGCTGGCCGGTTTCGTACTCCATCACCATGTAGGCGGTGTCGTTGGCGCGGAAGTAGCGCAGCACGCGCACGATGCCGGCATGGTGAAAGCTCGCCAGCGCGCGGGATTCGAGCAGGAAGCGCTGCAGCCCCCAGTCGAAGGTCTTCTCGACGTCGGCCGAGCGGGGCCGCACGCTCAGCTCGGGGGTGCGCACCGCCACGTCGCGGGGCAGGTATTCCTTGATCGCCACGCGGCAATCCAGGTTGGTGTCGTGGGCCAGGTACGTCACGCCAAAACCGCCACCGCCCAGCACCCGCTCGAAGCGGTACTCGTTGAGGGTGTAGCCGCCGGGCAGCGCGAGCGGGTCGTTCTGATGCGCGGGCGGCGTGCCGGCTGGGTGCGTCATGGTGTGCAGGCCCGGATCAGCTGTCGATCATCTGCATGGCTTTTTCGAGACTTCGGCGCATGCGGTTGAACGAGCTTGCCAGCACGGCGACTTCATCGCGGCCGCCCTCGGGGAACTCGGGCTGGTCGAAGTCGCCGGTGCTCACCTTGTCGGCGGCCGCGGACATGCGCGACACCGGCCCGATGATCAGCCACGACAACATCAGGTTGAGCGCCACGAACACCGCCACGAACACCGCGGCCAGCGACACCATGAAGGTGCGGAAGGCCTGCCCGGCGTTCTCCAGCGGCACCGACATGGGCACCGAAACCACCTGGGCGCCCACCACTTCATTGAGCTTCCAGCCAAAGCCGTTGGCCGCGCCATACACCTTGAGCATGCTCGCCGGCGCGGCATCCGGGGTGCTGTGACAGGTCAGGCAGGCCGGCGATTCGATGCGGATCGGGTGGGCGATGTACAGCGCCGGGCCGGTGGGCGTGTCACGCTGACCGCTGATCTCGCGGCTGTCGGCCCGGTTGCGGAAGGTATTGATCAGATCGGCCTCCCAGTCTGCCGCCCGGTCGCGCGGGTTGGTCGGGTTGAGGGTGGCTTCCTTGTAGTCGTAGTCGGGATACTTTTTGTGCAGCTCGGCGAGGGTTTCGGTGGCCGCGTAGGCCGGGATGGTCTGGGGCAGGAATTCCCTGTCCATCAATCCGATGAGGTGGGGCTTGACCTGGCCGACGGTGTAGCCGCGGATGGCCAGCGCCGCCTCCATGACCAGGCGCGCCTCGCCCAGCACCCGGTCACGGGCATGGCGGTGCAGCAAATCGTGGGAGATATAGCCCGCCACGCCGAAACCGGCGAGGAAGACTCCAAACAGAACCAGGTTGAACTTGAATCGCAAACCCATGGAAGGCCTCCCGAGAAAGGGCCCGAGGGCCGCACAGAACGTGCATTCTTGCACAGGTCAAGCCCGATTCGGGGCACATGTCGGCGTGTTGATCCGCGACAAGGAATTCGCCCGGAATGCCTGTCGGGCGATACCATGGCGACCGCCCCGGCAGCAGCGCCGGGGCGCGCCGGCGGCGTTGAGCACGGTCAACGTGCTGCAGTGCAAAACACGGACAATCGCCCTGCGCGAATCCGGCGAAAAGGAATCTTGCCTGCTTCGCTTTCCGAATGCGCTGAACAGACCGGCCGGACACCCCACCCAAACGGAAAAACAGGAACATGTCCCACGAGCACTCCCGCAAGGCCACGGCGCCGATCGTCATTGCCGCCATCGGCGTTGTCTTTGGCGACATCGGCACCAGCCCGCTCTACGCGCTGAAGGAAATCTTCAACGGGCACCACCCTATCCCCGTCACCCCGGACAACATCTTCGGCATCCTGTCGATGGTGTTCTGGTCGATCATGGCGCTGGTCACCGTGAAGTACGTCAGCGTGATCATGCGCGCCGACAACCGCGGCGAAGGCGGCTCGCTGGCCCTGCTGGCCCTGATCACCGAAAAGTCGCACAACCGGGTGGTGACCTGGGTGATCTCGCTGCTGGGGATCTTCGCCGCGGCCTTGTTCTACGGCGACAGCATGATCACCCCGGCCATCTCGGTGCTCTCGGCGGTGGAAGGCCTGGAGATCATCTCGCCGGACTTCAAGGCCTACGTGCTGCCCATCACCCTGGTGATCCTCACCGGCCTGTTCTTCATCCAGCACCGCGGCACCGACACCGTGGGGCTGTTCTTCGGGCCGGTGATGGTGGGCTGGTTCAGCGTGATCGGGGTGCTCGGCGCGCTGGAAATCGCCCGCCACCCCAGCGTGCTGGCCGCCCTCAACCCCATGTACGCGATCCATTTCATCGGCGACCACACGGCGCTGGCCTTCCTGGCTCTCGGCTCGGTGGTGCTGGCCGTCACCGGCGGCGAGGCGCTCTACACCGACATGGGGCACTTCGGACGCTTTCCGATCCGCCTGGCGTGGTTCGGCTTCGTGATGCCGGCGCTGGTGCTCAATTATTTTGGCCAGGGCGCCCTGCTTCTCAACGAGCCGGCCGCCATCGAAAGCCCCTTCTTCCATCTCGGCCCCCAATGGGCGCTTGTGCCGCTGGTGATCCTCGCCACGCTGGCCACGGTGATCGCCTCCCAGGCCGTCATCTCGGGAGCCTTCTCGGTGGCCCGCCAGGCGGTGCAGATGGGTTTTCTGCCGCGCATGCTGATCATCCACACCTCCGGCAAGGCCCAAGGGCAGATCTACATTCCCTTCACCAACTGGACGCTCTACATCGCCGTGGTGGCCCTTGTCGTGGGCTTCAAGAACTCGTCCAACCTGGCCGCCGCCTACGGCATCGCAGTCACCGGCACCATGCTCATCGACACGGTGCTGGTGGCTTTCGTGATGGTGCTGCTGTGGCGCTGGCACCCGCTGCTGGTGGCCCTGGTGGCCGGCAGCTTCCTGGCGGTGGATATCGCCTTCTTTGCCGCCAATGCGCTGAAAATTCCCCAGGGCGGATGGTTTCCGCTCGTCATGGGGCTGGTGGCCTTCACGGTGCTCACCACCTGGCGTCGCGGCCGCCGGCTGGTGCGCCGCGAACTGGCCAAGCAGGGCATCCCGATGCAGGCCTTCCTCGGCGTACTCGGCAGCGACATTCACCGGGTGAGCGGCACCGCGGTGTTCATGACCAGCTCGAAGGAAGACGTACCGGCAGCCCTCCTCCACAACCTGAAACACAACCAGGTCCTGCACGAGCGGGTTGCGCTGGTTACCGTCGAAACCACCGACACGCCTTATGTGAACAATTTCGACCGCGTGTACCTGCACCGCATGGAAAAAGGCTTCATGCGCATCGTGATCCGCTACGGCTTCATGGAAGATCCGGACATCCCGCTGGCGCTGGAGAGCTGCAAGCGCTTCGGCGAGTCCTTCGAGATCATGGAAACAACGTTCTACGTGTCGCGTGAAACCGTGATTCCCGGTGTTGTCGGACGCAACATCCACCCGTGGCGGGCGCGCCTGTTCGCCTTCATGTCGAAAAACGCCACCAGCGCGACGGACTTCTTCAAGATTCCGAACAACCGGGTGGTCGAGCTGGGAACCCAGCTGGTGATTTAGCGCGTGGGGTGGCCGTGGCCCTGGGCCATGTCCCACTCGGCGAGGATCTCGGCGGCCTGGCAAGCCAGCGCCGCATCCGCGAAGCCCTCCAACGACGGAACCCGCACAAAGCTGCGGATCGGGCTGCCGTTCTTGTGCTGCAGGTCGTACCAGCCGTCCCACTTGTCCTGCCCGCGCCGCAGCAGGGCATAAGGCTGGAAGACGAAATCACCGGCGGCCTGCGTCAACATCCGAATCTCCTGGTAATCCGAGTCACCGGGAAGCGGTGCACGGAATGCGCGGATTCTAGACAGGCCGGCCGGCCAGAATGTCAAACATCGTTACATATCAACCCTGCGAAGCACTCTGAAACAATTCGATTCGGGTGGTCAGCCCTGCGGGCCGGGTGCCGACAGGCGTCGTTGCAGAAAGCGCACCAGCGCCCCCATTACCGGCAGCCGGGCGAAGAGTTCCTCCCCGGTATCCCAGTAATCCCGATGCACGAGCACGTGCCCCTCCGGCGACAGTTCGAGGCGGGTGGCGCCGCGGACAAGCTGGATTTCGGTTTCGCGCCAACGGCGAAACCGAAAGTGGAACTCCCATTCCAGCCAGGCATCGTGGCCCACGGCCAGGCGCGATGTGACGCAAAAGCGCGGCTCCTGCACCTGCCGGAACATGTGGCGAAAAACCGCCTCGATGGCCGCCAGGCCCTGCACGTCGTTGAACGGATCCTTGAAGCGCGCGTCGGGGGCATACACGTTGCCGATGTGCGCCAGGCGTTCCGGCGACAGGGTTTCGTAAAAACGCACGACGCGTTCGACATCCAGCCGACGCACCTCGCTCATGGGCGCATGCCCCGCGAGACGAGGCTGAAATACAGCCGATCCGGCAGCCAGCGCAGCAGCTTCATGACGCGGGTGAAGCGCTGCGGAAAATGAATCTCGAACGCGCCGCCGGCAAAGCCGCGGACGATGCGCCGGGCGGCGTCTTCTGCCGAAATGAGGGCCGGCATGTCGAAATCGTTTTGCGCGGAGAGGGGCGTGGCGACAAAGCCCGGGTTGATGATGAACACCGACACGCCCTCGGGCGCCAGATCGAGATACAGGGTTTCGGCAAAGTTGATCAGCGCCGCCTTGCTCGGCCCGTAGGCCAGCGCCCTGGGCAGGCCCCGGTAGCCGGCCACGCTGCCGACGATGGCAATCGCCCCACCTTGCTGGCGGAGCATCTGCGGCACCACCGCGGCAACCCCGTCCATCACCCCGAGGAGGTTGGTGTGCACGGTCTGGCGGGCGGTGTCGGTGGTCAGATCCCAGGCCCGCAGCGGCGTGTAGGTGCCGGCGTTGAGAATCACCAGGTCGAGCCCGCCCCAGGCGTCGAGAATCTGCATCATCGCCGGGGTGAAGGCGCCGGCGTCGGTCACATCCAGGGGCAGCACCATCACGTCGCGCATGCCCTCGGCCACGTCGCGCAGGCGCCCGGCACTGCGGGCCGACAGGGCCAGCCGCGCACCGCGGGCGTCGAGATCGGCCGCCAGCGCCGCACCGATGCCGCTGGAAGCGCCGACGATCCACACCCGCCGACCCTGCCAGTCGGAGATCGGCGTATTCAGGCTGCGGAACCAGGCCATCGTTACTCCCGCTTGCGGAAACTCAGGGTGACTTCACCCAGCCGGACCCCGAACTTGCTCATCACCGAACGATTGAGCATTACCCGGTCGTCCATCAGGAAGATCCAGTCGCCGAAATCCACGTTGGAGACTTTTCCATCCACCGGCAGGGCCATCACATATCTCCAGCGTAGCGCATTGCCACGGGCTTCGCCGACCGCTTCAGCCACCACGTCGTCGGCGCGGCCGGTGCAGCGATTGGCATCCTGGCGGGTCATCGCGAAGCACGCCGAACACGGGTGCTGCAAGCCGCACATCGCCCGCCTCGAAGAGGGCGAGCTGATGGTCGCAGCTCAGCAGCCAGGCCGCCCCTACACCGCGACGCGCTTCGAATCCGGCGCACCGGCGCGCTGCCGGTTTTGATCGATTCGATCCACGCTACGGACGTTCGGCGAGGGCCTTCTCGACGGCCGCGACAAAACTGCGGCTGTCTGGCGCGGTGGTGCTCGGGAAGCTGGAAACCTTCTTCCCGCTGCGGTCGATCAGGTATTTGTGGAAGTTCCATTTCGGCTTCTCGCCGGTCGCTGCAGCCAGCTGCCGGTAGAGCGGATTGGTGCCGGCCCCCACTACCTCCGACTTGGCGAACATCGGAAACTTGACGCCGTAGGTCAGGCGGCAGAAATCGGCGATTTCCTTGTTGCTGCCCGGGTCCTGGCTGCCGAAGTCGTTGGACGGAAAACCGACCACGACCAGCCCCTGCTCCTGGTACTTCGCGTACATCTTCTCCAGCCCGTCGAACTGGCCGGTGAAGCCGCAGTAGCTGGCCGTATTCACCACCAGCACCACCTTGCCCGCATGCTGGCACAACGACTGGGGCGCCTCGTCCTGGAGGCGCGCAAAAGTATGCTTGAGCAACGTCGGGCAGGATTCCGGATCAGCCGCCACCGACGGCGCCGCCGAAACCGTCAACAAGGCCAGGGCCATGGTACGAAAGAGTGCAGACATAGTGTTTCTCCTCAGCTTCCGGAGCCGGAATTGACGTGGACAAACACTTTAACGTCCACGTCTTCCGCTTGAATAAAAACCTGGCCGAAACCTTCGACGGGTACGCCGCCATGGGTCATCGCCCTCATCGGGACACGAGCCTGGCTGCGCGGCCACCTTGACGTGCCCGCCGAACACCTCTTCACCGCGCCTGCAAAAGCCATCCTGCGCACCGCCGCGCGCAAACTGCCGGGCGTCCAGGTCTTCACCTCCCTTGAGGGAAATCCTGCAGCAGTGAATGAATGGCGGAAGGCCGCGGGAATTCAGCCGTAGCGCGGCGCCGGCACCACGCGCCGGTGCGGCACCCGCGCCATCGCCCAGTTTTGCCGCGCCCACGCCCATACCGCCGCGAGACCTGATCCGGCAAGCCCGGGCGGCGGGCCCTGGCCCAGGAAATCCAGCGCATCCACCAGCACGCCCGCCGGATCGGCGCTCTCCACGGCACGCGCCAGGGTCTGCTTGGACAGTTTTTCGCCGGCCGCATTGCTCGCCACCGGCAGGTGCGCGTAGGCCGGCGTCGGGTAGCCGAGCAGGCGCTGCAGCACAATCTGGCGGGCTGTCGAGTCGAGCAGATCTGCGCCGCGCACCACCTCGGTAACCCCCGCCTCCGCGTCATCCACCACCACCGCCAGCTGGTAGGCGAACAGGCCGTCGGCCCGCAGCAGCACAAAATCCCCGACATCGGCAGCGAGATCTTCCTCGACATGCCCCTGCACCGCGTCATCGAAAGCCACCACGCCCGGCTCCACCCGCAGGCGCCAGGCCCGCGCCGCCCGCCCCGGCGGCAAGCCGGTGCGGCAGGTGCCCGGATAGCGTCGGGTGCCGTCACGGGCCAGCATGGAATCGGCCATTTCCTTGCGCGTGCAGGCGCAGCCAAACACCTGGCCATTCGCCCGCAGGCGCGCGAAGGCCTCGTCATAAGCCGGTGTCCGTGCGCTCTGCCAGACCACCGGCCCGTCCCATTCAAAGCCGAAACGCTCCAGCGTGCGCAGGATCCCGTCGGCTGCCCCAGGCACCGAGCGCGGAACATCCACGTCCTCGATGCGCAGCAACCAGCGCCCGCCGCCGTGCCGGGCCGACAGGTAGCTGCCGACTGCCGCCACGATCGAGCCGAAATGCAGCGGCCCGGTCGGCGAAGGCGCAAAGCGGCCCACCGGATCGGCCGCCAGACGCCTCACCGCCCCACCCCGTCACAAAGAAATAAATCCTTTAACAATTTTTGACATTTCCTTATAAATCATCACCTTACTGCAAGGCGCTGATAAACCTATACCTTTTGGCATATTTCACCAAACCGGCACGGCCTTGATAATCGTGAGATAGACGCAATGCAGCAGATTACGCACAGACGCACTCACTGCATTCACCCGGCAGCACCCATCCGACAGCAACACTCATCGACCATCGAAAACCCTATTCGCTCCGCATGAAACTTGGCAGCCTTTCCCACTTTCGCCAGGATTCGTCACGCTCCCATCCCGCCCGCAGAAACACCGTGGCGCTTGATCACGCCCGCCGCATCCAGATTGTCGCCCAGCTGACCAGCATCGCGGCCGTCATGGCCCTGTGGCCGCATGTGGATAACCCGCTCCAGCTGGCCGCCTGGTGGATGGGCCTGACGATCACGCTGACCGTGCTTCAGCACCTCACCCGTTCCCTGCTTGTCCAGCACGACGACATTGCACTGCAGAACTACATCTCCTCGGCCGGAACCCTGGCCGGCGGCGCTGCCTGGGGTTCGCTGGCGCTGGTCGGCCCTTATCACGCCACGCCGCAGTCCCAGGCGATTCTCTTCATGATCCTGTGCAGCATCACGCTGGCCGGCGCAGGCGTCATCCGCCACGGCCGCAGCGCCAGTGCGGTTTTCATCGCCGCGTGCCTGCTGCCGCTATTCATCCTGTCGGTCGTCAGCCCACCCTCGGCCCTGCCGGAGGCCGGAATGTGGCTGCTGGCCTTTGCGCTCTTTGCCTTTGGCGTGAGTGATTTCCAGCGGGGGCCCAAGACCGCCCCGGACACCCACCGTGATGGAAGCAGTCTGCCCGAAACCCGCCAGACCCTGCTCGACAACGCCAATGCCAACGCCGCCATCGTGCTGTCCCGCGGCAATCGCGTCGAAATCTGCAACCGGCGTTTTGCCGAGATGATGAACCACAACGAGGAAGGCATCGCCGGCCGGCGCCTGGCCGACGCCTTCGAGAGCCGCTCAGACTGGCGTCGCCATGCCCGGGCCGCCAGCAACATACTTCGCCGGGGCGGCACCTATCACTGCGCGACCCGGCTGCGACGTCACGACGGCAGCGCCTTCTGGGCCGAGATCACCGGGCAGGTGGTCGACTCCGGCGACAGTCCGGCGCAGATCGTCTGGGTCGCCTTCGACATCACCGACAGGATGATGGCCACCGCGCGTGAAGAACTCATCAGCGCCCAGTTGCACGCCCTCATCGGCAAGAGCGCCGACTGGTACTGGCAAACCGACGCCCAGCACCGCCTGATGCATGTCACCCGCCATATCGACATGAGCGACGACACCCTCAAGCGCAAGCTCGGCCGCAAATGGTGGCAATTCCACCGCCCCGGCCACGGCGCGCGGGCCCGGCAGACCGAACTGCGCGAAGCCTTCGAAAACGGCAAGGGCTTCCGCAACCTGACCGTGGAGCTTCCCGACGGCGACACCGCGCCGCTGTGGCTGTCGATCTGCGGCACCCCGCGATTCAACGAGCACGGCGCCTTTCTGGGCCACCACGGCATCGCCATCAATGTCACCGAAGAAGTCCGCCGGACCGAGCGGATTCGTCACCTCGCCTACCACGACGCGCTCACCGGTCTGCCCAACCGGCGCCTGCTCACCGACCGGCTGACCCAGGCCATCGCACGGGCCCAGCGCTACCGCGAGCGGGTCGGCCTGATCCTCGTCGACCTCGATGACTTCAGGCGTATCAACGATCTGGGCGGGCATGCGGCCGGCGATCAGGCCCTGCTCGAAATTGCCGACCTGCTGCGCAGTTGCGTGCGCTCCTGCGACACCGTGGCACGCCTGGGCAGCGACGAGTTCGTGATTTTGCTGGCCGAGCTGGAGCACGCGCCGGCCGCCGAGCAGGTAGCCGCCAAGATCCTCACCACGCTGCATATGCCGCTGGCCTTCCAGGGTTCGCGCAACCCGCTGTCCACCAGCATCGGCGTGGCGGTTTTTCCGGAAGACGCAGGCAGCGCCACCAGCCTGATCGAAGTGGCCGACGCCCGCATGTACCGCGCCAAGCGGCGCGGCGGACAACGCATCGAAAGCCGCGAAGGGACGCCGGCCGGCCCCCCGTCAGGGCCCGCCCCCGACTTCCTGTATCACTGAACCGGGGTTTCCCCCGGGGCTTACAAACTCACTCCGGGTCGGCGCGACGCACGCGACGCTGGCGCACGGCCTCGGCCAGCACGTCGAGCACGGTCAGGCTGTCCTCCCAGCCAATGCAGGCATCGGTAAGGCTCTTGCCGTATTCGAGTTCGACACCGGGCTTGAGATCCTGGCGGCCCTCCTTGAGGTGCGACTCCACCATCACGCCCATGATGCGCTCGTTGCCTTCCGCCAGCTGGCCGGCCACATCACGCGCCACCTCCACCTGCAGCTTGTGCTGCTTGCGGCTGTTGGCATGGGAGAAATCGACCATCAGCTTGCCCTGCACGCCCGAGCCCGACAGCTCGGAGCACGCCGCAGCAACACTGGCCGCATCATAGTTGGGACCATTGCCGCCACGCAGGATCAGATGGCAATCCTCGTTGCCGGCGGTGGACACGATGGCCGAATGACCGGCCTTGGTCACCGACAGGAAGTGGTGCGGCGACTGGGCCGCCTTGATCGCGTCGACGGCGATGCGGATGTTGCCATCGGTGCCGTTCTTGAAACCCACCGGGCATGACAGCCCGGACGCCAGTTCGCGGTGCACCTGGCTCTCGGTGGTGCGCGCGCCGATGGCGCCCCAGGAAATCAGGTCGGCGATGTACTGGGGTGTGATCATGTCGAGGAATTCGGTGCCGGCCGGCACGCCCAGCTCGTTCACGTCCCACAGCAGCTTGCGCGCCAGGCGCAGGCCTTCGTTGATCGCGAAGGTGCCATCCAGGTGCGGGTCGTTGATCAGGCCCTTCCAGCCCACCGTGGTGCGCGGCTTCTCGAAGTACACGCGCATCACCACCAGCAGGTCGTTCTTGAGGCGGTCAGCCTCGCCCTTGAGGCGACGGGCATATTCCATCGCCGCTTCGTAGTCGTGGATCGAGCACGGCCCGATCACCACAAGCAGGCGGTCGTCGGCACCAAACAGGATCCGGTGGATCGCGCCACGCGCCTCGAAAGCGGTTTCCGCGGCCTTGGGGGTGGCGGGGAACTCCCTCAGCACATGGGCTGGCGGGGTCAGTTCCTTGATCTCCTTGATACGGACATCATCGATATGGACTTTCGAGGAGGCGGGCATGGTGAATCCTGTGAGCAGTCTTGAAAGAGCCGACAATTCTAGCCCATTGACCGCCCCCGGGGCCACGCCGCGGCCCGGCGCAGCCGGCTCAGCGCCGGATTCCGATGCCCCAGCCGAGCCCGCCGCGGGGGCCAAAAGGCCCGGGGTAGCCGAAAGGCTGCCCGTAGCCGTAAGGCCGCATCGGATCGTAGAAGGGCGAGCCGTAGGGTGGATAGTAGTGGGGCGCAAGGGCACGACGGCGCGCGGCCTCCGCGCGGGCGCGGTCTTCGGCGGCGGCCTCTGCGGTGAGCTTGCGGACCTTGTCGGCACTTGCCTGGTCGGCGGCCCAGCGCGCCTGGGCGGCACGGATCTCGTCGATCACTTCCGGTGCCACGCCCTGCCCGCGCAGGCGCTCGACGTCCTGCGGCGTCAATGCGTGACGGGTGCCGGTGCGACGGATTTCGTCGACCAGCGCGGTGCTGCCTGCGCCCGCCTTCCATTTGCGCACGATCTCGTCGAGGGAAAGCGGCGGCGCCGGGCGCGCCGCGTCGATCGCCGCCACCCTGGCGGCAAACTCGGCAGGTTCGAGACGCTGGATGGCCTGCGGCGACGCCGACGGTGCCACGCACGCTGCCAGCAACAACGGCACCATCGCGGGCAGCAGAAAATGCAATGTTCGGCGATTCACGGCACCCCCTCTGCTCAACTGTCCCGGGCGACTTTCTCGTATTGCCCGACCACCGCTTCCATCTGTTCGAGAATGCGCTCGCTGGTGGTGGCCACGTCGCTGGCACCCTTTTTCTGGTCGTAGGCTTCGCGCAGGCTCAGTGCATTCTGGAAGAAGAACCACTGCTGTTCGACCAGGGCCAGATCGGACTTGATCTGGGCCGTGTTCTGGGCGCGGCCTTGAGTTCCTCATGAGCCTTGATGAATTCCTTCATCGCCCCGTCAAGCATCTGCCCGGCCTCAACGGCATTGACACCCATATTGCGGAAGAAAAAAGCCTTGGCCGCGCGCTGGGACAACATGCGCTGACGTCCGGCCAGGTTCACCAGGTGGCCACCCGGCGTACCGGCGGTCCGCTCGTAGGCCGCCGTGAGCTTTTGCGCCGCGGCAAGCACGGCTTCGCTACCGGTCCACACCGCTTTGGCATCACTGCGGATATCGGCGAGCTGCGGACGGTAGCGTCCCCACTCCTGCTCCAGCAGCAGCCATGCGGCACGGCAATCGTCATTGGGCTGCAGGGTTTTCAGCTCCACAAGTTGCTGTTCGAACAGCTGGGTCGACTGGCCAAGGATGGACTTGGCTTTCTCGGAGAGCACCCCTGCACCAGCATCAGCCAGGCCTTGGCCGTGCGCTGGGACAAGAGACGCTGGCGCCCGGCCTTGTTGATCGCCGTTGGCAGCGACAGGCCCGCGGCAACCGGCGCGGCCGGCGCCGCCAGTACCGCTCCGGCCGGCAGCAGGCAGGCCAGGGTGAGAAAATCGCGTCGATCCATGGTTCGGTCTCCCTTAGCTTCCGGTTCCGCCGACGGTCAGCCCGTCGATACGCAAAGTGGGCTGGCCGACACCGACCGGCACGCTCTGCCCTTCCTTGCCGCAGGTTCCCACGCCGGGGTCGAGGGCCAGGTCGTTGCCGATCATCGACACGCGGGTCAGGCAATCCGGCCCGTTGCCGATCAGGGTGGCACCCTTCACCGGGCGGGTCACTTTGCCGTCTTCGATGAGGTAGCACTCGGACGTGGAGAACACGAACTTGCCCGAGGTGATGTCCACCTGGCCACCACCGAAGTTGGCCGCGTAAAGGCCGTTCTTCACCGACGCGATGATCTCGGAGGGCTCGTGCTGGCCCGCCAGCATGATGGTGTTGGTCATGCGCGGCAGCGGCAGGTGGGCGAAGGATTCGCGGCGGCCGTTGCCGGTGGGCGCCACGCCCATCAGGCGGGCATTGAGCATGTCCTGCATGTAACCGACGAGAATGCCGTCCTCGATCAGCACGGTGCGCTGGGTCGGGTTGCCCTCGTCGTCGATGGTGAGCGAGCCGCGGCGATCCGGCAGGGTGCCGTCATCGACCACGGTGACGCCCTTGGCCGCCACCCGCTCGCCGATGCGACCGCAGAAAGCCGAGCTCTCTTTGCGGTTGAAGTCGCCCTCGAGGCCGTGGCCGATGGCTTCGTGAAGCAGGATGCCAGGCCAGCCGTTGCCGAGCACCACCGTCATGCTGCCGGCCGGAGCCGGGCTGGCGTGCAGGTTGACCCGCGCCTGATGCACGGCCGCCCTGGCAAAGCCGGTGAGAACCTCATCGGTGAAGTAGCCGTAGTCGTAACGCCCGCCCCCGCCGCTGGAGCCCTGCTCCCGGTGACCGTTTTCTTCCATGATCACCGTAACCGAGACGCGCACCAGCGGGCGCACGTCGGCCGCAAGGTGGCCGTCGCTGCGCGCCACCATGACGACTTCCCAGGTGCCGACGAGGCTGGCCATGACTTCCTTGACCCGCGGATCTTCGGCGCGGGCCATGGCTTCGAGGCGCTCCAGCAGCCTCACCTTGGTCACGTCGTCGAGGGAGTCGTGAGGGTTGTCAGCCCGGTAAAGCGCCAGCGGCGGCTTTTTGGCCGCCTTGATCTGGGCGTGTTTGCGGCGCCCGCTGTCGGCGATCGCGCGGGTCGCATCGGCGGCGTCCTTCAAGGCCTTCAGGCTGATGTCGTCGGAGTAGGCGAAGGCGGTTTTCTCGCCGGTGATGGCGCGCACGCCAACACCCTGCTCGATGTTGAAGCTGCCCGACTTGACGATGCCTTCTTCGAGGCTCCAGGCCTCGGAACGGTGGTACTGAAAGTACAGGTCGGCGTAGTCGAGCTTGTGGCGGAAGAGCTTGCCGAAAACCTTGTCCAAATCCTCGAAATCCAGATCGTAGGGTTTGAGCAGCAGCTTGCTGGCGATTTTCAACGGATTGGTGTGCAGGTTCTGGCTCATGGTGTCTCGGAGAGAAATATTCGTTCGGTTCAGCTGATCTTGCGGTGCTTGAGTGCCGGCAGGCTGGCGCGGACTTCGGCGATGCGCGCCGGATCGATATCGGCCACGACCACGCCGGGGCCTTCGGCCAGGCGCGCCAGCACCTCGCCCCAGGGATCGATGATGAGGCTGTCGCCCCAGGTGCGACGGCCGCCGGCATGCACGCCGCCCTGGGCGCTGGCCAGCACATAGCACTGGTTTTCGATGGCGCGGGCGCGCAGCAGCACTTCCCAGTGGGCGCGCCCCGTGGTGTAGGTGAAGGCGGCGGGAAGGACGATCAGGCTGACCTCGCCCATCGCCCGGAAGATCTCCGGAAAACGCAGGTCGTAGCAGATCGACAGGCCCACGCTGCCGCAGGGCGCCTCGAAGGTGACCACGTCGCTGCCGGCCTCGATGGTGGCCGATTCGTCATAGCGCTCGAGGCCCTGCTGAAAACCGAAAAGGTGGATCTTGTCATAGCGGGCAACGCGCCGGCCGGTGTCATCGAAAACCAGGGTTGAATTGCGCACCTTGTCCGGCACGTCGGCCGCCAGCGGGCAGGAGCCACCCACCAGCCACACCTGGTGACGGCACGCAGCATCCTTCAGAAAAGCCTGGATCGGCCCTTCGCCGTCACGCTCGCAGATACCCAGCTTGGCACGCTCGTCGGTGCTGATGAGCGGAAAATACTCGGGCAGCACGACCAGGCCGGCTCCGGCGGCCGCGGCCTCTCCGATCAGGCGGTCGGCCTCGGCGAGATTGGCGGCCACGTCGGGGCCGGAAACCATCTGGACGGCGGCGATGCGGCAGGCCTGGCTGCTTGTCATGGGAATGTCCTCGCGGAGCTGGGCTGCAGGTTGGGGATTCATGGCGACGGCACGGCGACAGGCCGGGCCGCCAGTTTTTCGACCTTGGGATCGGACCAGCCCCCGGTCACGGCGTACTCGAAGCTGAACAGCTTTTCCACCGGATCGCGCAGGGCCTTCTGGACCAGGTAGGCGGCCAGACCGACAACCGGATGGATCGCCCCGGTGGCTGCAATGGCAGATCCGACGGCCACCGATTCGGAGAGGGTTGGCTGAACCTTGACCCGCAGGTTCTGGGTTTCCTTCACCGCGTCGGCTTCGCCGCTCATGAAGACCCGCGCCGCCGGCCCGAAGAGTTCAAGGTCGTCGGTGCGCAGCACACCGTTATTCATCTGGATGCTACCGGAAATGCTGTCGAAGGCGAATCCTTGGGAAAACACATCGCGAAAGTCGAGGGTGATGCGCCGCGGCAGCGCCTGCAGGCTGAGCACCCCGAGCAGGCGTCCGACGCCGGGGTCGAGCTGGGCAAACTGGCCGCTTTCCACCTGCACGCTCATTTTTCCTCCAAGGCTCGGCAAGTGCAGCGCAGTGGGCGGGCCGTGCCAGGCCAGTTCGCCCTCCAGCACCCCCTTGCCGCGCCGCACGGCCTCCGGGTAGCCGAGACGGGTCAGCATTTTTTCGACGCTGCTCACGTCGAACTTGAAATTAAGCCGCGTTTCCTCCTTCACGCCGGGCCGCCACACCCCGCTGCCCGACAGCGTGCCGTCCGGGCTGGCAATGCCGAGATGCTCCAGGCGCCAGCTCTCGCCGCGGTTTGCCGCCTTGAGCTCGAGCCGGCCGAGCGCGTGCCCGCGGAGCACGAAAGTGTCGGCCGTCACGTCGAGCCCCGGCAGTTCGGACAGGCGTTCCTCGTCCGGCCGCGCCGTATCTGCCGCCCCTTCGGTGCCGGCACTGCCCAGCGCCAGATGGCGGAAGCGCGCCTGCAGGCGCCCGCGCCCCTGGTCACGCCACACGACATCGCCGCTGGCTTCCTTGCTCGTAACCTTGGCCTGCCAGCCGCCGTCATCCATCACGGCGCGCAGGCTCACTTCGGTAAGACGCTGGCCGAGCATGCGGAGTTCTCCGGCCCGCAGGGCCACGCTGGAAATCGGAAACGCCTCGTCGTCAGCAGCCTTGCCGGCCGCCGCGCCCTCGCCGACGTGGCGTTCGGGATTACCGGCCAGCGCCTTGCGCCAGGCGTCGGCATCGAGGGAATCGGCCCGGGCGCTCACCTGCACGCCCTTGTCGGCCAGGCGCACCGGCTCGCCCAGCGCCAGCCCTCCGCGGGTGACCCGCGTCCGGCCGCCCTCGTAACTGCGCTGAAACTGGGCACTGAAGATCGATCCGGCGAAAAGCCTGATGACGTCGCCCGACGCATCCCCCGCACCGGGCGGCACCTCAATCTCGAAACGGAAAGGCAGGCTTGCCGCCGCCGACTTGTTGAGCGGATCGGGCAGGCTGGAAACCACGCCCTGCAGATTGCTGTCGAGCACAAACTCGACCCCGCCCTTCTTCGGCACCGTTACAGCGCCCTTCCACGCCGCACTGCCCGAGAGGTGATCGAGCAGCGGCAGCTCGAGCGCCTGGCGCAGCGCCACAACGCTCAGGCTGCCCTGGGCATTGAGCACCACGCTGCCGTCCGGGCGACTCCCGCCCGCCACACCGATCGCATCGCCAAAAACCTTCGCAACGCCGTTCTTGACGGTGAGCTGGCTTTCGGTAAAGCCGACGCGCCCGCCCGCCTCGGTGAAGGGCGGCAGTGTTGGGTTGACCTGGAGGCGGTTGCGGGTGAATTGGTACTCGCCCTTGACCCGCGAATCGCTCAGTTTGCGGAGCGGCAGCACCAGCTGCAGATCGAGGCTGCCGCTGCCCTCGACCCGGAAGGGATCGGTGAAGTGGTTGATGCTCTCGGCGACCGGGCTCTCGGCGATGAAACGCAGGAAATCCTGGCTCGGGCCGTGGGCGCTGCCGTGAATGGTGAGCACGTTGTCGGTTTCGAAATCCGGCAACACAGCCACGACATCCTTCAGCTCGGCGCCAAAGATGCGCCCGCGCCGGGCCTTCACGGTCATGCCGGCGCCTTCAAATATCAGGTCGCCGGAAACCCCCTCGATCTTCGGCCAGCCCGGCGCGTAATCCAGCTGGCCGTCCTCGATCTTCGCGGTGACCCGGAAAGTGCCGTCCTTCGGGTTGCGGAACGGAAATTTCGCCAGATTGCCTTTCAACACCAGCCGCGCATCCGCCGCGCGGCCGCCGCTGAGGCTGCTCTGCAACCAGTCGCGGGCGCTCTTGCCAACCACGGTCGGCATGTAACGCCACACCGCGCGGCTGTCGGCCTCGGAAATCCGTGCCTGCAAATCGATTTCACCGGGCGTGTCGGCCCGCGCCCGGTAGCGTCCGGCGGCCGAGCCACGGGCATCCCGGTTGGCAAAATTGGCACTGGCAAGGCTTACTTCCAGTTCGCCGCCAGGATGGCTCCATGTGCCTTCGGCGGCCAGTTCTTCAATGCTGAGGCGCGGCTCGGGGAAGATTTGCGGCAACTCGAGCGCGGCATCCTTGCCGGTCAGGCTGAAGCGCCCGCCCCGCTCGGTGCCTTCGATACGCCCGGACAGCCCCGAAAAACCCGGCCACGCCCCCACCGGCTCGATGCCCAGACGCACAAAGCGCGCATCCACCGAATAGCTCGCCAGCTCGTCGGCATCGGCGCTCCATTTGACGCTCAGCGGCGCCACGTTTCCGGCCGGCGCAAAGGCTGCCAGGCGCTGGCGCAGGGCCGGCGCAACAGGCAAACGCCCGGCAAGCCGCGACAGCACGTCGAGATCGAGCTGGCTGGCGACGAATTCGCCCCTGGCCGGCGTACTCCCGCGACGGTCCGCGAGACGCAGGAAGAAATCGGTCGGTGCAAGGCTCATGCCGTCGCTCGTTTGCAGCGACAAACGCTTGCCGCTCGCTTCGGTCACGCCGCCTTCGTCGCGGTAGCGCAGGCGCCCCTCGGCGCGGACGAGCGGAATGTCGGCGAGATCACGGGCCAGCCGCACGTGGGCATCGCGCACGGCAAAATCGGTGGTCACGCCGCTCACCCGCCCTTCGGAAAATTCGAGCCACGCCCGCACCCCGCCCGCACCGTCAGCATCCAGCGGGTAATCGACCCACTGACGCCAGGCGCCAAGGGCCGCGTAATCGAGGCTCGCGTAAAGCTCGCCGCGCCATTCGGCAGGCCGGGCCGGATTGCGCCCGCGCAAGTCGCCACGGACTTCGAGCGCCGCGGCAAGGCGGGCCGGCGGCTGCGCGCGAAGGCCGAAACGATGATGGCCGCCGCTGTTTTCAAGGCGGAACTCGAGCTTGTCGAGCACCAGGTCGTCGGCCCCGCGCAGCCCGTCGCACCATTCGAGGCGCGCGTTGCGGATCACGATCTGGCGCTGGTCGAGCAGCCAGTCGGCAAAACCGCCGCTGCCGCCGTCGGTTTTCACCGGCAGACCGGCCACGAAGATCTGCCCGTCGGCGAAGCGGCGGATCGACAGGTCGGGCGAATCGATCTCCAGCCGGTTGAGGCGCAGCCGAAACAGCAGCAACGAGCGCCAGGCGGGTTCGGCTTCGACATGCTGAAGGGTGAGCGCAGGCTGGCCGGCGGCATCCTTGATGGTCAGCCCGCCGATCCGGAATCTCGGATGCAGCCCCCGCCACTCGGCCGACAGGCTGGATATTTCCACCGGCAGGCCGATGGCCCGCGACAAAACCTGCTCCACCTCGCCCCGGTAGGCCGGCACATTGGGCAAAACCCCATGACGCAGGCCAAGGACCAGCAGGCCGCAGACGAAATACGCCACCACCCCCAGCCACACCAGCCGGCGCAGGCAGAAACGAGGCAGGTGAAGGAGCGAAAAACGCCGCTCAGTCACGCGCGGGGCGGCGCATGGCCGCAACAGTATTCATGGCAACAGCGGCCCGGACGGGACGCATTCGGCATCAGGCTTGACGAAAATCAGTCCAACAGACATAACTCCGGGGCGAACATAAACAATTTCGCATTCTACCAATCGGCCCCTGCCATGTCCGAACAGCCCACAGCCCTGCCCCAAGCCATTCTTGACGCCCTCGCCTGCTCGCGCTTTCTGCGCCGCCAGCTCGACAGCCGCAGCTGGCTCGCCGCGCGCCTCGCTTTGAGCATCGACGCGCCCCTCGACGCCACGGCGCTGCGGGACTTCCTGCGCGACGAGAAGATCGACGACAACAACCTCAAGCCGGTGCTGCGCAAGCTGCGGGCGTGGGTCATCTGCCACGTACTGGTGCGCGACATTGCCCGCCTGGCCGATCTGACCGAAGTCACCGAGACGATGACGCTGCTGGCCGACATCGCCGTCGAAGCCGCCCACGACATCCTGCGCGAGCAGCTCGTGGCCCGCCACGGCGTGCCCGTGTCGGTCGACGGCCGCGAGCAGGAATTCGTGATCATCGGCATGGGCAAGCTCGGCGGCCGCGAGCTCAACGTGTCGTCGGACATCGACCTGATCTTTGTTTACCCCGAGGATGGCAGCACCGCCGGCCTGCGGGTCATCGACAACTTCGAGTTCTTCACCAAGCTCGGCAAGGGCCTGATCCAGGCCCTCAACGACATCACCGGCGACGGCCAGGTGTTTCGGGTCGACATGCGCCTGCGCCCCAACGGCGATTCCGGCCCGCTGGTGGGCAGCTTCGACATGCTCGAAAACTACTTCATCACCCAGGGCCGCGAATGGGAACGCTACGCCTGGATCAAGGCCCGCGTGATGACCGGCATCCGCGGCGCCGAACTGAGCGCCATCGCCCGCCCCTTCATCTTCCGCAAGTACCTCGATTTCGGCGCCATCAACGCCATGCGCGACCTGCACGCCCAGATCAGCCGCGAAGTGGCACGCAAGGACATGGCGGATCATGTCAAGCTCGGCCCGGGCGGCATCCGCGAAATCGAATTCATGGCCCAGGTTTTCCAGCTTATCCGCGGCGGCCGCGACACCACGCTGCAGATCAAGCCCACCCTCAAGGTACTGGCCCGCCTCGCCGAGCGCGCCATCATCACCCCCGAAGCCGAACGCGAACTGAGCATTGCCTACGATTTCCTGCGCCGGGTCGAACACCGCCTGCAATACCTCGACGACGCCCAGACCCACAACCTGCCAGGCAATGAGGCCGACCAGCTGATCATCGCCCGCTCGATGGGCTTTGCCTCCTACGAGGCGCTGCTGGCCGAGCTCGACGACCACCGGGAAGCCGTCGGCCGGCATTTCAACAGCGTGTTCGGCGACCCCACCGAAGCCGGCCACAACCTGGACACCCTGTGGACCACGGCCTGCGACGAAGCCCGCAGCAGCGAGGAATTCCAGCGCCTCGGCTACCCCGACCCGACCGTCGCCGCACGCCGGCTGTCGGCCGTGCGCACCGGCACCCGCTACCAGCAGATGCCGCCGTCCATCAAGATGCGCTTCGACCCGCTGATCCCGCGGGTCATCGAAGCCGCCGCCGAAACCCCGGACCCCAACGCCACCTTCGAGCGCCTGCTCGACCTGCTCGACGCAATCAGCCGGCGCGGCTCCTACCTCGCGCTGCTGCAGCAATACCCGCAAACCGTGCACAAGGTGGCCGAACTGGTCAGCGCCTCGTTGTGGGCCGCCCAGTTCCTCAACCGCCATCCCATCCTGCTCGACGAAGCCCTCGATCCGCGCATGCTCGAGGAAGAAATCGACCTCGCCGCCTTCCGGGCCGACCTCGCCCGCCAGCTCGACGAAATCGAACCCGACATGGAACGCCAGATGGACCTGATGCGCGAGCAACACCACGCCCAGGTTTTCCGCCTGCTCACCAAGGACATCGCCGGCAAGCTCACCGTCGAGCGCCACGCCGACTTCCTCTCCGCACTGGCCGACATCATTCTCGATCTCACCGTCACCATGTGCTGGCGCAAGATCAAGACCCGCCACCGGGACGAACCGCGCTTTGCCGTGCTGGCCTACGGCAAGCTCGGCGGCAAGGAGCTCGGCTACGCCTCCGACCTCGACATGGTCTTCGTCCATGACGACGACGCCCCCGAAGCCGCCGAGATCTACACCCGCCTCGGCCAGCGCACCAACACCTGGCTGTCGATGCAGACGCCCGCCGGCCAGCTCTTCGAAACCGACCTGCGCCTGCGCCCCAACGGCGACTCGGGCCTGATGGTGGTGTCGCTCGAGGCCTTCCGCCAGTACCAGCTCGAAAACGCCTGGGTGTGGGAGCACCAGGCCCTGACCCGTGCCCGCTTTGCCGCCGGAGACCGGGAGATCGGCCGCAAGTTCGAGGAAATCCGCATCGAAGTGCTGCGCCAGCCCCGCGAGCTCGCCAAGCTGCGTGACGAAGTGCTGGCCATGCGCCAGCGCATGGTCGATGCCCACCCCAAAAAAGCCGCGCTGTTCGATCTCAAGCACGACCGCGGCGGCCTGATCGACGTGGAATTCATCGTCCAGTACCTCGTTCTCGGCCATTCCTGCGAGCACGCCAGCCTGACCGGCAACCTGGGCAACATCGCGCTCCTGAAGATGGCCGGCGAACTGGGCCTGATTCCCGCCGACCAGGCCACGGCCGTGGCCGACACCTACCGCGAATACCGTCGCCTGCAGCATGGCCTGCGCCTCAACAACCAGGCCTCGCAGGTCGATCCCGAGCAGGTCAGCGGGATGGCGGCCGGCGTTCGCCGCCTGTGGAACTGCGTCTTCGGCGACACACTGCCCGACTGAACCGCGGGTCACGCGTGCCGCAGCGCCGGATTACGGGGCTGCGGCAAAAGCCCACCCGGCCCAGAAAGTCAACACAAACCCGGCCAAACCCGTACAATCCGGCCACCGTACGCCTGCCAATCAGCGTACCGGCCCTCTATTATCTTTCGTTCGATCCTCAGCGATCCCGAAAACCTGTTGCGTCCGCCCCGATTGGTGTCGCTTCTTTGAAGCGGTCAGGCCGTCGCAGGAGCAAAAAACCCATGACTCAAGCCCAATCCGCTGCTCCGGCAGCGGTTGCAATCGGCTTTGCCGACCTCGCGCTCTGCGCCCCCATCCAGCAGGCGATTGCCGAAACCGGCTACACCACGCCCACCCCGATCCAGGCCCAGGCCATTCCGCTGGTCCTCGCCGGCGGCGACCTGCTCGCCGCCGCCCAGACCGGCACCGGCAAGACCGCCGGCTTCACGCTGCCCATCCTGCACATCCTCGCCGAGGAACACGCCCACAACCAGAAGGCCGCCCGCCCGCGCTGCCTGATCCTCACCCCGACGCGCGAACTCGCCGCCCAGGTTGAAGAATCGGTGCAAACCTACGGCAAGCACCTGCCGCTCACCTCGATGGTGATGTTTGGCGGCGTTGCCATCAACCCGCAGATCGCCAAGCTGAAGAAGCGCGTGGACATCCTCGTCGCCACCCCCGGCCGCCTGCTCGATCACTGCAACCAGAAGACCATCGACCTCTCCGGCGTCGAGATCCTGGTGCTGGACGAAGCCGACCGCATGCTCGACATGGGCTTCATCCGCGACATCAAGAAAATCCTCGCGATGCTGCCCAAGAAGCGCCAGAACCTGCTGTTCTCGGCCACCTTCTCGGACGAGATCAAGACCCTCGCCGACGGCCTGCTGCACCAGCCCGGCTTCGTCGAAGTGGCCCGCCGCAACACGGCCTCCGAACTGGTCGCCCAGTCGGTGCACCTGTGTCCGCAGAAGGTCAAGCGCGAACTCCTCGCCTTCCTGATCAAGAAGCACCAGTGGTTCCAGGTGCTGGTGTTCACCCGCACCAAGCACGGCGCCAACAAGCTGGCCGAATACCTGGGCAAGCACGACATCCCGTCGGCCGCCATCCACGGCAACAAGAGCCAGTCGGCCCGCACCCGCGCGCTGGCCGATTTCAAGGACGCTAAGCTGCAGGTGCTGGTGGCCACCGACATCGCGGCCCGCGGCCTCGACATCGACCAGCTGCCCCAAGTGGTCAACTTCGAGCTGCCCAACGTCTCCGAAGACTACGTGCACCGCATCGGCCGCACTGGCCGCGCCGGCTCCAGCGGCGCCGCCGTGTCGCTGGTCGACCGCGACGAACTGCCGCTGCTCAAGGATATCGAGCGCCTCATGAAGCGCTTGATCGAAAAGGTCGAAGTGCCCGATTTCGAGCCCTCCGCCGCCCCGCCGGAATCCGACGAGCGCCCGCCCCGCGAACCCCGCGGAGCCCACAACGGCCAGCGCGGCAACCGCGACCGCCAGGGTCAGGGCCAGAAGCAGGGCCAGGGCGACGGCCAGCGCCAGGAAAAGCCGCGCAGCCCCGGCCAGGGTGCCACGCAAGGTCAGGCCCAGAGCCCGGCCAGAACCGCCCAGGGCCCGAAGCCCGAACAAGCCCGTCGCCAGGGCCCGTCCGGCCCCAGGCAAGGCCAGGGCTCGAGCCAGGGCAAGAGTGCAACGCAAGGCCAGGCCCGTAGCCAGGGTCAGGGTCAGGGTCAGGCGGGGGGGGCGGGGGGCGGGGGGCGGGGCCGGCTCCCCCCGCGTGCTGCGGGCAGCGCCCAGGGCAAGGACGACGATTTCGGCAACAAGGTGGACTACCAGCCCCGCGCCCGCGGCAATTACCGTGACCCGGAAGCCAACATGGGCGGTCATCGTCACGGCAACGGCAGCCAGGGCGGCAACCCCAATCGCGGCACCCCTGCCGCGCTGGACGATGCCCGTCGCCCGGCCGTCACGCTGACCGGCCGCCGGCCCGGCGACATCAAGCCGGCCGCCCTCTTCGGGCCCCGCGGTGGCGGCAACGGCGGTAACGGCGGCAATCGTTAAGCCACAAGCCTGACAGGCGTCCCTTGCGGGGCGCGTCAGCAAGCTGAAACGCCCTGGTAATGCCAGGGCGTTTTTTTGTTCACGCGCCCGCAGCGCCGGGCGCGGCAAAAAGCCAGAATTCCGATTTATCCGCAGCGCTGGCGCTTGAACCCGCCACTTCCGGCCCCATCTAAACGACGTTAGCCTAATTGCCCCGCCCAATGGAAAAGAAAACGCAGTTCAGCCTCTGGTATCTCGTCTTCGCGCTGTTTGCGATCTTCACGCTCCACGACCTCTGGACCCAGATTCGCAGCGTCGAGCCGCTGCCCTACAGCGAGTTCCAGCGCATGGTGAAGGCCGGCGAGATCAGCGAAATCTCGATCACCGACAACAGCATCCAGGGCACCCTCAAGAAACCCCTGGAAGACGGCCGCCAGAAATTCGTCACCACCCGCGTCGACCCGGCCCTGGCGAAGGATCTCTCCGAGTACGACGTGAAATTTACCGGAATCGTCGAAAACACCTTTTTCAAGGATCTTCTTGGCTGGGTGCTGCCGGCGGTGATTTTCGTCGGCATCTGGATGTTTGCCATCAAGAAGTTCGGCGGCAAACAGGGGCTGGGCGGCGGTTTCATGAACCTCGGCAAGAGCAAGGCCAAGGTCTATGTCGAATCCAACACCGGCGTCACCTTCGATGACGTGGCCGGCGTGGATGAAGCCAAGGACGAGCTGAAGGAAGTCGTCGGATTTCTGAAGGATCCAAAATCCCACGGCCGCCTTGGCGGACGCCTGCCCAAGGGCGTGCTGCTGGTCGGCCCGCCGGGTACCGGCAAAACCCTGCTCGCCAAGGCCGTGGCCGGCGAGGCCGGGGTGCCGTTTTTCTCGATTTCCGGCTCCGAGTTCGTCGAGATGTTCGTCGGCGTGGGCGCGGCCCGCGTGCGCGATCTCTTCGAGCAGGCCCGCGCCAAGGCCCCGGCGATCATCTTCATCGACGAACTCGACGCCGTGGGGCGCGCCCGCGGTGCCTTTGGCGGCATGGGCGGCCATGACGAAAAGGAGCAGACCCTCAACCAGTTGCTGGTCGAACTCGACGGTTTCGATTCGTCCTCCGGGCTCGTGCTGCTGGCCGCCAGCAACCGCCCCGAAGTGCTCGACCCGGCCCTGCTGCGTGCCGGCCGCTTCGACCGCCAGGTGCTGGTCGACCGCCCCGACAAAAAAGGCCGCATCGCCATTCTCGATGTGCACATGAAGAAGATCAGCCTCGCCCCGGACACCAGCTCGGAAAAGGTTGCCGCACTCACGCCGGGCTTCTCGGGCGCCGACCTGGCCAACCTGTGCAACGAGGCGGCGCTGGTCGCCACCCGGCGCAACGGCGAATCGGTAACGGTGGAAGACTTCACCGTGGCGATCGAGCGCATCGTCGCCGGCCTCGAGAAAAAGAACCGCGTGCTCAACGAACACGAGCGCACCGTCGTCGCCCACCACGAAATGGGCCACGCGCTGGTCGCAATGGGCCTGCCCGGCACGGATCCGGTGCATAAGATCAGCATCATCCCGCGGGGCGTCGGTGCGCTGGGCTACACCATCCAGCGCCCCACCGAAGACCGCTTCCTGATGACCCGCGCCGAACTTGAAAACAAGATGGCCGTGCTGCTCGGCGGGCGCGCCGCCGAACTGCTGATATTCGGCGAAGTGTCCACCGGCGCCTCCGACGACCTGCAAAAAGTCACCTCCATCGCCCGCTCCATCGTGATGCGCTTCGGCATGGACGCGCATCTGGGCAACGTCGCCTACGAAAGCGACAGGACCAACTTCCTCGGCCAGAACGCGGCCCCGCCCCAGGAGCGCAATTACTCCGAAGAAACCGCCCGGGAGATCGACTGCGCCGTGCGGGAGATCGTTGCCACGGCCTTCAAGCGCAGCTCGGCAATTCTCACCGAGCGCAAGGCCCTCCTCGAAGAAACCGCCCGTGACCTGCTGGCCCGCGAAACCCTCGACGAAGCCGACCTCAAGGCCATCCACGCCCGCATCACGGAAGCCTGAACAGGGGCACGGAGCGCCGGGCTCAAAACCGGCGCGGCAGGGACTACAATCCGCTGACGATCTGCGGCCGGTCATTTCAGGCGATGCCCTGAAGTGACCGGCCGCAGGCCCGACAATCCTGCCCCGCGGGTGGGCCGCGTTTTAAACCGTCGATTTCCGAGCTGGAGAAACCACCCCATGTCCCTCATCCGCAAGCCCGTTATTGTCGCCATCGCCGCCACCCTGCTCGCCCAGCCCGTCCTGGCCCAGGAATCGCCGACTCTCAAGAAGATCAAGGACAGCGGCACCATCGCCCTCGGCCACCGGGAATCCTCCATCCCCTTCTCGTACTACGACGACAAGCAGCAGGTGGTCGGGTACAGCCACGAGCTGATGCTCAAGGTGGTCGATGCCGTGAAGGCCGAGCTGAAAATGCCGACCCTGCAGGTCAAGCTCACTCCCGTCACCTCGCAGAACCGAATTCCGCTGGTGCAGAACGGCACCGTCGATATCGAGTGCGGTTCCACCACCCACAACGCCGAACGCGCCCGCCAGGTGGCCTTCTCCAACACCATTTTCGTCATCGGCACGCGCCTGATGACCAAGAAGGATTCCGCCATCAAGGATTTCCCCGACCTCGCCGGCAAGAACGTGGTGACCACCGCCGGCACCACCTCCGAGCGCCTCATCCGCAAGATGAACGAGGACAAGAAACTCGCCATGAACATCATCAGCGCCAAGGATCACGGCGAGGCCTTTCTCACTCTCGAGACCGGCCGCGCCGTCGCCTTCATGATGGACGACGCCCTGCTCTACGGCGAGCTGGCCAAGGCCAGGCGCCCCGCCGAATGGACCATCGTCGGCACGCCCCAGAGCTTCGAGGCCTACGGCTGCATGATGCGAAAGGACGATCCGGCCTTCAAGAAGGTCGCCGACGCGGCACTGGCCAAGGCCATGACCTCCGGCGAGGCCGAGGCCATCTACAAAAAGTGGTTCACCCAGCCCATTCCTCCCAAGGGCCTGAACCTCAACTTCCCGATCTCCGAGGCCATGCAGAAGCTCTACAAGGCCCCCAACGACAAGGCCTTTGAGTAAGCCTCAGAGCCGGTACGGGTCATCGCCCATGAGCTACCAATGGAACGGGAGCATCTTCTCAAGCCAGCTCCCCACCGGAGGCACGGGCTACATGAGGTGGCTCCTGGAGGGCCTGGCGCCGGGTTTCACGCTGCCACAAACCTACCGGCACGTGCTCTTGCCGATGGCCTTCCGGCTCGTCGTGCCGCCGCTCACCTCCGGGCTCCTCAACATTTTCAAGAACTCCGCCGTGTGCTTGGCCGCGTGGCGCACCGATTCCGGGGAGCCCGCATGATCTCCATCCACAATGTTTCCAAGCACTACGGCAGTTTCCAGGTGCTGACCGATTGCAGCACCGAGGTAAAAAAGGCGAAGTGATCGTGGTGTGCGGGCCGTCCGGCTCGGGCAAATCAACGCTGATCAAATGCGTCAATGGCCTCGAGCCCTTCCAGTCCGGCACGATCAGCGTCAATGGCATTTCGGTGGGCGACCCGAAGACCAATCTATCGAAGCTGCGCAGCAAGGTGGGCATGGTGTTCCAGCATTTCGAGCTGTTTCCCCACATGAGCATCACCGACAACCTGTCCATTGCCCAGGTGAAGGTGCTCGGCCGCTCGCAAGGACGAAGCCCGCGACAAGGGCCTCAAGCTGCTCGACCGGGTCGGCCTCAAGGCCCACGCCGACAAATTCCCCGGCCAGCTCTCGGGCGGCCAGCAGCAGCGCGTCGCCATCGCCCGCGCCCTGTGCATGGACCCGATCTGCATGCTCTTCGACGAACCCACCTCGGCCCTCGACCCCGAGATGATCAACGAGGTGCTCGAGGTAATGGTGGAACTCGCCCAGGAAGGCATGACCATGATGTGCGTCACCCACGAAATGGGCTTCGCGCGGAAAGTCGCCAACCGGGTGATCTTCATGGACCAGGGCCGCGTCGTCGAGGACGACACCGCGGAAGCCTTCTTCGCCACCCCCCGCTCCGAGCGGGCGCAGCAGTTCCTGGCCAAGATTCTTTCGCACTGAACGCGAAGGGCTCGCACCGCAATGATCCACATTCTCGCCACCGGCGGCACGATCGCCGGCGAAGCCGATCCGACCAGCGGAGGCAGCCGCTACAAGGCCGGCGTACGCCCGGTGGGTGCGCTGCTGGCCTCCGTGCCGGGTCTGGCGGAGGCGGCCGAAATATCGGCGGAACAAATCCTCGCCCTCGACAGCAAGGACATGACGCCCGCCGACTGGCTGGTGATTCTTGCCGCCGTGCGCCGGGCGCGGCTTGACCCGGCCATTGACGGCATCGTCATCCTCCACGGCACCGACACGCTGGAAGAAACGGCGTATTTCCTGCATCTGACGCTCCCGGCCGGCACGCCGGTGGTGCTCACCGGCGCCATGCGTCCGGCTGACCACCCCGAGGCCGACGGGCCGGCCAACCTGCTCGCGGCCGTCCGCCTCGCCAGCAGCAGGGAAGCCCGCGGCAAGGGCGTGCTGGTGGTGATGAACGGCGCGGCCCACGACGCCCGCCACCTGATCAAGGCGCGCACCAGTGGGCTGGATGCCTTCGAATCGGCCGAAGCCTGGACTGCCGCCCAGGCAGATGGGCGCTTTGCCGATCTTGATGTGGCAAGCCTTCCCCGGGTGGACATCCTGCCCGGCTACGCCGGCGCACCGGCCAGGCTCATCGACGCCTGCGTGACGGATGGCGCACGGGGCCTGGTGCTGGCCCTGGCCGGACATGGCAGCGTTCCGGCCTCCTGGCTGCCGGGCCTGCGTCTGGCGCGGGATCAGGGCGTGGCGATCCTGCGTGCCAGCCGCTGCGCCGGGCCGGTGACCCGCAACGCCAATGCCGACGATGACGGTGAAGGCTGGCTCACCGCCGGCGACCTTCCCCCGCCCAAGGCTCGCATCGCGCTGATGCTGGCCCTCGCCAGCCGGTTTTCCGCCGCCGAAACCCAGGCCCTGCTGCTCAGGCCTTGACGCCTTTCGCCTTCTTCACGAAGGCCGTGCGCGCCTCTTCGAGAATCTGGGCCAGCTCTTCCCGCGCCTCCCGCGACGACTGGATAAGCTTGCCTTCGTCATGGGCGATCGCCTGCTGACGCGCCAGCACTTCCGCATCGTGGCGGGCAAAGCTGCTCATCATCTGTTCCACCAGCGCCGGAGGCTCGTGGAGCAATTCGAGGGTCCAGCGGGCCATTTCAAGGCTGGAGGGCAGGGTTTCGCGGATTTGCCGCTCGATGCCCAGATCCATCAGTCGGCCGGCATGGAAGCGGTTGCGCGCCCGCGCCACGATCTGTACATCCGGAAAATGCTTGTGCACCAGTTCGGCGGCACGTAGCGAAGCCTTCACGTCGTCAATGGCCAGCACGAAAACCTTGGCCTCCCCCAGTTGCGCCGAATGCAGTACATCGAGGTTGCCCGCGTCGCCGTAGAACACCTTGAGCCCGAACTTGCGCACGGTATCCACCTGCTCGGTATCCACGTCCAGCGCCGTAAAGCGGATGCCCCGAGCCAGCATCAGGCGGCCGACGATCTGGCCGACCCGGCCGAAGCCGGCGATGACCACTTCACTGGCCTCGCCGGGCATTTCGTCAAAGGCGCGCGGCGGGACTTTCGCCGCCTCGACCCGGGCCAGAAAGTCGCCGAGCATCAACAGCAGCGGCGACACCGCCATCGACAGCGCCACCACCAGCGTGAGCTTGTCGGCCTGCACTTCGCCCAGCACCCGGAAGGACTGGGCCGCATCGAACAGCACGAAGGCGAATTCGCCGCCCTGGGCCAGCGCCAGCGCAAGCAGCCGGGCCTCCGGCTTCGCTCCGCCCACCAGCCGGCGCAGACCATAGAGAACACCACACTTGATGGCGACCAGCCCGACGGTCAACCCGAGGATCTGCCACGGAAACTGCACCAGCAGGCCCAGGTTGGTGGACATGCCCACGGCCATGAAGAAGAGCCCCAGCAACAACCCCTGAAAGGGCGCGATGGACGCCTCCAGCTCATGGCGAAATTCGGAATCGGCCAACAGCACCCCGGCCACAAAGGCCCCCAGCGACATGGACAGCCCGCCCGCCTGCATCATCAGCGCCAGCCCGAGCACCGTCACCAGCGCCGCGGCGGTAAACATCTCCCGGCTATTGACCCGTGCCACGTGGTGGAACAGGGCATTCAGCAAGGGCCGGCCGACCACCGCCACCGCCACCAGCAAGCCGAGGCCCACCGCCGGGTGGGTGAGTGCGGTGGATTTTCCGGTGCCGAAAAGTGGAATCAGCGCCAGCAGCGGAATCACCGACAGATCCTGAAACAGCAGGATTGCAAAGGCATCGCGCCCATAGCGCGTTGACAACTCGCGACGCTCGGCGAGGGTGGGCAGCACGAAAGCAGTCGATGACAGCGCCAGGATGATGCCGACCAGCGCCGCCGCCGACAGCGACAAGCCAAGGTAGCGCCCCGCCACCGCCAGCGCCGCCGCCGACCCGATCATCTGCATCGCGCCCAGGCCAAACACCGAGCGGCGCAGCGCCCACAGGCGCGACGGCTTCAGCTCCAGCCCGATCACGAAAAGCAGCAAAACCACGCCCAACTCGGCGGTGTGCATCAGGTTGTCCGGGTCCCGCACCAGCTTGACGCCAAACGGCCCGATCAGCATGCCCACCGCCAGGTAGCCCAGCACCGTCCCGAGCCCGGCACGCTTGAAAAGTGGAACGAACAGCACGGAAGCCAGCAGCAGCGCGGCAAAGGTAGTCAGGGATTGCATGGCGGCGGAATGAACGGCGACGGAAACCCGAGTCTCTCACAAAGCGCCATCCCGGTCCGGCGGGGATGGATCTCGAAACAACAAGCCCCCGGCATCTCGCCCTTTCCACCACCCCGCCTCCGTGCCCGTGGCGTCGGTTTTTCTTACACCCTCCCAAAAAACCACTGCGCCCAAAGCAGCAAGCCTGCGTGAAAAGCCGCGCCACACCGTCATATACGACAAGAACATCAAAATTGGCACACGAAATGCTATTTTTTGTTACGAGTATGGTGTTTTTGTCGAAAAACCCAAGCTGTATAAGGAGAGAACCGTGAAAACAAACAAAATCAAACTGTTGGCAGCCGTTGCCATTGCCGCAGCCGGTTTTACAGGTCAGGTTGGCGCCGCAAGCGCGCCGTTCACGCTGCTGCCCACTCCCGAGAACAATGCCAACGCGACCTACGGCCAGTATCAGGACGGCAGCGGCAACCTCCGCGATGCGATCCTGATGAACGGCATTCCCATCGCCTTCAAGTACGACGCCTTCTGGTCTTATTCCGCAAAGGTTCTCGACACAATCCAGGGCAGCGCCAGCCAGCCCGTCGGCGGCTTCCTCCCGTCGGCCACCTACGGTAGCTTCGATTTCACGACCGGCACCGGGACCATCGCCATCAACCTGACATCGGGCGCATCTGGAGCGACCAACCTCAACCCGAACGGCTCCGGCGTAAACTTCCAGGATCCCGTCGAAGCGGCGAGCAATAACAACGTACTCGGCTGGACGGCGTCGTGGGGCGGCAACACCCAGGAGCGCTTCAGCTCGCCGGTGGATACGCCGAACGGCAAGGACTACAGCGATCCGGCCGCGCTTCAAGGCGGCACCTCGACGGTCGGCAACATGCTGACCTACCTGCATTCGCTGGATCCGCTGGCCAGCATTCCGGTGATCTACGCGGACTACAACCAGTCCGGCAGCCTCGATTCCCTGTTTGTCAGCGCCCGGGTCGAGATCCAGGATGCGGCGACCAACGCCGTCAAGGCGTCCTGGAACCTCGACCGGAACAACAACGGCACCCTCGACCTAAGCGACCCGACCTACAACTACGGCCAGCTGACCTTTTTGGGGAGTGCCGCAGCCTGCGCGGCCGACCCCTACCATCCGCTCACCAACCCGGATGGCTGCGCCGGCGTGACTGCCAACGGTGACGACTACATCAAGCTCGAACACAACAAGGGCTCCGGTCAGCCGGACTTCCTCATCTATGCGCCGGACATGGACCTCAACAAGTACCTGGCCACCGACCTGTTCGTGGTGAAGGCCAATGTCGGCTGCCTCATGGACGCCGCGGGCGGCTTCGTCGTCAATCCGCTCGACAGCGCGACGCTGGGCTGCAACACCAACGGTTTCGAGGAATTCGGGATCGTCGGTGCGCTGGCCCCGTCGAAGGTTCCCGAGCCTTCGACGATGGTGCTGGCCGGCCTGGGCCTGCTGGGCCTCAGCCGCGTGCGCCGCAACCGCGCATAACACGCAGCGCCGTCATCACCACAGAAACCGGGGCCAGGCCCCGGTTTCTGTTTGTTCCCCAGGGCGCACTTCAGCCCGACAGGCCGCATTCAACCTGAGCTGCGTGATTACAACCCCGGATCCTCCCCACCCCCTGCCAGCGCAAGCTCCACCACCCGGCGCGAGAGGTGCGGCGCAAATATTTCGATGAAGGCATACACATAGCCCCGCAACCAGGCATTGCGGCGCACGCCGATACGGGTCGTGCTCGACTCGAAGAGATGCGCCGCATCCAGCATCCCCAGATCCTTGTCCACCGCCGCGTCGTAGGCCATGCGCGCCAGGATGCCGACCCCCAGGCCCATCGCCACATAGGTTTTGATCACGTCCGAATCGATGGCCGTGAGAATCACGTTCGGCCTGAGCCCGCGCCCGGTAAAAGCCTCGTTGATCCGGTTGCGGCCGGTGAAGGCAAAGTCGTATGTCACCAGCGGATAGCGGGCAATCGCTTCCAGGGTCAGCGGATGCTCGGACAAAATGGGGTGGCGCTGCGGCGCGATGACACAGCGGTTCCACTGGTAGCAGGGCAGCATCACGATATCCTCGTGCTCGGCGATTGCCTCGGTCGCGATGGCAATATCGGCCGCACCAGAAAGAACGTACTCGCAGACCTGCTTCGGATTGCCCTGGTGAAAGGACAAACGAACATTGGGATACCGGGCCATGAAAGCCTGGACAACCCTGGGCAATGCGTAGCGGGCCTGGGTATGCGTAAAGGCGATGGACAGGCCGCCGGTCGCCTCGTTGCTGAATTCGGCCCCCACCTTCCGCAGGTTCTCCACATCCAGCAACATGCGTTCGGCAATCAACAACACCTGCTGACCCGGCTCGGTGATGGCTATCAGGCGCTTGCCATGGCGCACGAAAATCTCCACCCCCAGCTCATCCTCAAGCAAGCGGATCTGCTTCGACACGCCGGGCTGGGAAGTAAACAAGGCCTCCGCGGCTTCGGAGACGTTCAGGCCGTGGCGGGCGACCTCAAAGACGTATCTCAGCTGCTGAATGTTCATTTTTCTCGCCTGCTGTCGGCGCCGGAAACCGGGAGATCGACTTATATAATTTTTTGTTCTAACTGTCTAACCAAAAAAGCCTTCTTCGATCTAAAAAGTCGTTTTACGATGCGCCGCACAAGGAATTTGGGCTTATCATGAGCATTGCTTACACGATTGCAGGTTTTGCGGTGGGCGCCATTGTCGGCCTGACCGGGGTGGGTGGAGGGTCGCTGATGACGCCTCTGCTGGTGCTGTTGTTCGGCATCAACCCTTCCGTCGCGGTCGGAACCGACCTGCTGTATGCGGCCATCACCAAGGCCGGCGGCACCCTGGCCCACGGCCTCAAGGGCACGGTGGACTGGACGATCACCCGAAGACTCGCCACCGGCAGCATTCCCGGTGCGGTGATCACGCTGGTGCTCGTCGGCAACTTCGCCCCCGGCGGCATCGGCGGCGCGGCGGCGCTGATCAAGACCGCGCTGGGTGTCGCGCTGCTGCTCACCGCCGTGGCCATCGTGTTCCGCAAACAGATCCAGGCCTACGCCCTGAAGCATTCCGGCGGTCAGGAAAACCCGCGGCGCACCGCGTGGCTGACCATCCTGACCGGCGTTGTGCTCGGTGTGCTGGTATCGATCTCTTCGGTGGGTGCCGGCGCCCTGGGTGTCAGCGCCTTGTTCTTTCTGTACCCCCGTCTGCCGACCCTGCGCATCGTCGGCAGCGACATCGCCCACGCGGTGCCGCTGACGCTGGTGGCCGGCATCGGTCACTGGTTCCTCGGCAACATCGACTGGGCCTTGCTTGGCAGTCTGCTGATCGGCTCCCTGCCCGGCATCTGGCTGGGGAGCCATGTTTCCACCCGGGTCCCCGACCGGGTGCTGCGTCCGATTCTGGCAACCATGCTGGTCTTGGTTGGCAGCAAGCTTATTGCGGCCTGACCGCCCCCTGACAACCAGGATAAAACCATGTACCGCTACGACACCTACGACCAGAAGATCGTCGACGAACGCGTTGCCCAGTTTCGCGAGCAGACCCGCCGCTACCTGGCCGGCGAACTGACCGACGACGAGTTCCGTCCCCTGCGCCTCCAGAACGGCCTGTACATCCAGCGCCATGCCCCGATGCTGCGCGTTGCGGTGCCTTACGGCCTGCTCGCCTCGCGACAGCTTCGTCAGCTGGCCCACACAGCCCGCACCTACGACAAGGGCTACGCCCACATCACCACCCGCCAGAACGTCCAGTTCAACTGGCCGGCGCTCGAAGCGGTACCCGAGATCCTCGCGGGGCTCGCCTCCGTCGAGATGCACGCCATCCAGACGTCCGGCGCCTGCATCCGCAACATCACCTCCGACCCCTTCGCGGGCGTCGCCGGCGACGAATACATCGACCCGCGCCCCTGGTGCGAAGTGCTGCGCCAGTGGAGCACCTTCCACCCGGAATTCGCCTTCCTGCCGCGCAAATTCAAGATTGCCGTGAATGGCGCCACCGAAGACCGCGCCGTCATCCAGTGCCACGACATCGGCCTTGAACTCAAGCGCGACGCCGCCGGCGAGATTGGTTTCCGCGTGCTGGTCGGCGGCGGCATGGGCCGCACCCCGATCATCGGCGAAGAAATCAGCGATTTCGTCCCCTGGCAGCACATCATCACCTACTGCGAAGCCATCCTGCGGGTCTACAACCGCTACGGCCGCCGCGACAACCTCTACAAGGCGCGCATCAAGATCTCGTAAAGTCACTCGGCGCCGCCGAGTTCAAGCGCCAGGTCGAAGAGGAATGGGTTTTCGGCAAGAACGGCCCCAACACCCTCACCGAAGCCGAAGTCGCCCGCGTTGCCGGCCACTTCACCACCTCGGCCTATGCAAGCCTGCCGGCCGATGACGCCGGCTACGTGAGCCAGCGTGCCGCCAACCCGGCCTTTGCCGCCTGGACGCGCCGCAACGTGCTGGCCCACAAGGTGCCCGGCTACGCCGTCGTCGTGCTGTCGCTCAAGAACCCCTCCCGCGCCCCCGGCGACGTCACCGCCGAGCAGCTCGACCTCGTTGCGGACTGGGCCGACGCCCACAGCTTCGGCGAAGTGCGCGCCACCCATGAGCAAAACCTCGTGCTGGCCGACGTCAGGCAATCCGAATTGTTCGCCGTCTGGGAAAAAGCCCGCGCCGCCGGCCTCGCCACCCCGACCTTCGGCCTCCTGACCGATCTGATCTGCTGCCCCGGCGGCGACTTCTGCGCGCTGGCCAACGCCAAGTCGATCCCCATCGCCAACGCCATCCAGGCCCGCTTCGACGACCTCGACTACCTCTACGACATCGGCGACATCGAGCTCAACATCTCCGGCTGCATGAACTCCTGCGGCCACCACCACGTCGGCCACATCGGCATCCTCGGCGTCGACAAGAACGGCGAAGAGTGGTACCAGGTCAGTCTCGGCGGCAGCCAGGGCAATCGCGCCAGCATCGGCAAGGTCATCGGGCGCTCGTTTGCAGCCGCCGAAATGCCCGGCGTGATCGCCAAGATCATCGACGTCTACCTGGCCCAGCGCCAGGCCGGCGAGCGCTTCATCGAAACCGTCCGCCGCACCGGCCTCGACCCGTTCAAGCTCGGCGTTTATGGCGACGACGCCGTCAAGGAAAGGAAGCAAAATGCCTAAGCTCATCAAGAACGGCCAACTGATCGACGACGACGCCCGGATTCTCGTCCTCGACGAAACCCAGGCGCCCGAAGAGCTCTCCCTCGCCGCCGGCCCAGTGTTCGTACCCTTCGCGGTCTGGCAGGCCCACAAGGGCCAGCTCTCCGGCCGTGCCGGCCTCGGCGTGTGGCTCGACAGCCATGAAGACGTGGCAGAACTCGTGCCGGACCTGGACAGCATCAGCGCCGTCGCCCTCAACTTCCCCAAGTTCACCGACGGCCGCGCCTATTCTTCCGCCGCGCTGCTGCGCACCCGCTACGGTTTCACGGGCGAGATCCGCGCCATCGGCGACGTCATGCGCGACCAGTTTTTCTTCATGCAGCGCTGTGGCTTCGACACCCTCCAGCCCAAGGCCGGCAAGTACTCCGATGCCCAGCTCGAAGAGGCCCTGGCCAGCCTGAAGGATTTTTCCACGCCCTACCAGGCCGCCGTCGACCAGCCCGAACCGCTTTTCCGCCGCGCCGCACGCGCCGCCTGAGACCGGAGGCAACATGCACCCGAACCAGAACCCCAAGCTCGACGATCCCGTACTGCTCGCCAGCCTCGCAGCCAAGGTCGCCACGCTCAAGACCGATCTCGCCGCCTGGGCCGCCGAGCTGCCAGCCATCACCCTGGCCAACAGCCTCGGGGCCGAAGACATGGTGCTCACCGACGTGATCGCCACCCTTCAGCTGCCCATCGAGATTTTCTCGCTGGACACCGGCCGCCTGCCCCTGGAAACCTACGCGCTGATGGCCAAGGTGCAGGAGCACTACGGCCTCAAGCTCAAGTTCTTCTACCCGCAGCACGAAGCGGTCGAAAGCTTCACCCGCGAGCATGGCATCAACGGCTTCTACGACAGCGTCGAACTGCGCAAGGCCTGCTGCCACGCCCGCAAGGTCGAGCCCCTCGGCCGCGCACTGGCCGGCAAACAGGCCTGGATCACCGGCCTGCGCGCACAGCAGTCGACAACCCGCACCGATCTCCCCAAGCGCGAACACGACGCCGGCAACGGCCTCGTCAAGTTCAACCCGCTGTCCGACTGGACCGAGAAGGAAGTGTGGGCCTACATCCGCCTGAACAAGGTTCCGTACAACGCCCTCCACGACAAGTTCTACCCGAGCATCGGCTGCGCGCCCTGCACGCGCCCGGTTTCCATCGGAGAAGACGTGCGCGCCGGACGCTGGTGGTGGGAAAATCCCGAATCCAAGGAATGCGCCTGCACGTCAAGAAGTAACGGGCACCGAAGAACCCTTTAACGAGTAAAGCAATGTCGACGCTCACCAAGCAAACCCTGAGCCACCTGGACTGGCTCGAATCCGAAGCCATCCACATCATGCGAGAAGTGGCCGGCCAGTGCAGCAACCCCGTGCTGCTGTTTTCCGGCGGCAAGGATTCCCTGTGCCTGCTGCGCCTGGCCGAAAAAGCCTTCCGCCCCGGTCGCTTCCCCTTCCCGCTGATGCATATCGACACCGGCCACAACTACAAAGAAGTCACCGACTTTCGCGACAAGCGTGCCACCGAACTCGGCGAGCGCCTGATCGTGCGTTCGGTTGAAGACTCCATGGCCCGCGGCACCGTCGTCCTCAAGAACGAAGGCGAATCCCGCAACAAGCACCAGTCGGTCACCCTGCTCGAAGCCATCGAGGAATTCGGCTTCGACGCCTGCATCGGCGGCGCCCGTCGCGACGAGGAAAAAGCCCGCGCCAAGGAGCGGATCATGAGCTTCCGCGACGAATTCGGCCAATGGGATCCGAAGAACCAGCGCCCCGAGCTGTGGAACCTCTACAACGCCCGCAGCCACAAGGGCGAGAACATCCGCGCCTTCCCGATCAGCAACTGGACCGAAATGGACGTCTGGCAGTACATCGAGCGTGAACAGCTCGAACTGCCCAGCATCTACTTCTCGCACGTCCGCCCGATCGTCATGCGCGGCGGTGCGATGGTGCCGGTCACCGACATCACGCCCGCCCGACCCGACGAAGAAATCGTCCAGATGCAGGTGCGCTTCCGCACCGTCGGCGACATCACCTGTACCGCGCCGGTGCTCAGCGACGCCGATACGGTCGAGAAGATCGTCATTGAAACCGCCACCACCACGATCACCGAACGCGGCGCAACCCGCCTCGACGACCAGACTTCCGACGCCTCCATGGAGCAGCGCAAGAAGGAAGGGTATTTCTAAAATCATGACCAGCGCCCACACCTCCCCCCTCCAGATCGAAGACCGCGGCCTACTGCGCTTCCTGACCTGCGGCTCTGTCGATGACGGCAAGAGCACCCTGATCGGCCGCCTGCTCTTCGACACCAAGACCATCCTGGCCGACACGCTCACCGCCATCGAGCGCACGTCCACCAAGCGCGGCCTCACCGCCGTCGACCTTTCCCTGCTCACCGACGACCTGCAGGCCGAACGCGAACAAGGCATCACCATCGACGTCGCCTACCGCTACTTCTCCACCGGCACGCGCAAGTACATCATTGCCGACGCGCCCGGCCACGAGCAGTACACCCGCAACATGGTGACCGCCGCCTCCACCGCCAACGTCGCCATCATCCTGATCGACGCACGCAAAGGCGTCCTCACCCAGACCCGCCGCCACAGCTACCTGGCCAAACTGGTCGGCATCCCCCACGTCATCGTTGCCGTTAACAAGATGGATCTGGTCGATTACAGCCAGGCCACCTACGACGGGATCGTCGCCGACTACACCGCCTTTGCCGAGCAGATCGGGCTCACCGACGTGCGCTTCATCCCGCTGTCGGCCCTCGTCGGCGACATGATCGTCGATCGCGGCGAACGCCTCGACTGGTACGAAGGCCCGACGCTGATCGACATCCTCGAATCCGCGCCCGCCGCCCACACCGAAAAAGCCGAGAGCTTCCGCTTCCCGGTTCAATACGTGTGCCGCCCCCAGGCTTCGGACAACCCCGAGTTGCACGATTACCGCGGCTTCATGGGCCGTGTCGAATCAGGCGAGATCAAGGTCGGCGACAGCGTCACCGTGCTGCCCAACGGCCGCACGACCCGCGTCAAAGACATCCAGCTCTACGGCCAGTCGCTCGAAAAGGCCATCCACGAGCAATCCGTCACCCTTCTGCTCGAAGACGAGATCGACATTTCGCGCGGCGACATGATCGTGAACAGCGAGGAAGTGCCGGCCCAGAACAAGCAGGTCGAAGCCATCGTCTGCTGGCTCTCCGAAACCCCACTGTCGCCCGCCCGCACCTACTGGCTGCGCCACACTACCCGCGAGGTCAAAGCCAAGGTCGCCAGCATCAAGCACCGCGTGGACATCAACACCCTCGCCAACGATGCTGCCAGCACCCTCGCGATGAACGACATCGCCAAAGTACAGCTGAAACTGGCCCAACCCATTTTCTCCGACAGCTACACAGACTCACGCGCAACCGGCGCCTTCATCCTGATCGACGAATCGACCAACAACACCGTCGGCGCCGGGATGATCGTCGGCTAAGCACAAGCAGCAACACTCGCCAGGCCATGATGAGATGGTCAGCCCAATCCCTACCCGGCGGACTCCGCTGAGTAGGGATTTGTGCATCTCGATGCGCCTGCGGACTACAGGCTCTCTCCATAACCGTCCGCCCATCCGACCTTCATCACCCGGTCTTCGTTAGCGATAGCGTCCACGATGAAGATCATGGACACGATGGCGATTCCGCGGCGTCACCGAAACAGCAGCTACAGCCCCGGCTTCAAGCGTGAGGTCGTTGCCGCGTGTGGGAAGCCCGGGATACAGGGCCAACGCTGCCCGACCGCTGACGCTCGCCGCGCCCACCCTGCCGGCAGAGATGCCGCTGGCCACGACAAGCGGAGAGATTCGCGTCGAACTCGAACACCGCGGGCCACCGCGTGAGCATCTCCTGGCCGCTTGGCGCCGCGGGCGATTGCGCCGCCTTCCTGGTAAGCGTCGTCTCTACCCCGCTTTGATGCCTCAGACCTTCAGCCTCTCCAGGCTCTCATTCACCGCGGAGAGATCAAAGCGTCCCGGCTCGAAGACCTCCCCGCACCACTCCCGCATGGCAAGGTGCTCAGGGTGGTTCGGGTCGAGGATGGCCTCCAGAAAGTCGGCGTAGCCCGGCGCGCCGCCCACGTCTTCGGGTGGTGCGGCGTTGGCGCCGGCCAGGCACAGGGCGCTCGCCGACAGGATGGGATCGGGCGGGTGGCGTTGCTCCACCTTGACCCGGTGCTCCCATTGATCCCCGAAGTCGTAGAGGTACGTGAACGACTTCATGCCCCCGAGCGCCGTCTTGAGCTGGATGCGCTGCTCGGAGCGGGGCGGATCGCCCCAATCGACTTCTGGATCGGGGATGCCGTAGCGCTCGCCGGCGATCTCGAATTCGTGCAGATGCCCCCCGCGCCAGCCCATGACGCACTGGATCACATGATGGAGCCGGCCGAGGGTGATCGACTCGGGCACCACGATCCGGCGCCATATTGCAGGCTTGATCCAGGCGAGTTCGATCCGCAGTTGCAGCAAGTCGGCCGGTTTGCGGGTGCGCGGCTTGAGGGGGACAACGGTGCTCATGTCAGGCGGCTTTGAGAAGGGTCTTGGCAGGGTTGAGGTTCCAGGGCAGGAGCTCCGCGATCCAGCTTCGTGATCCAATTGATCGGGTGCTCGGCGATCCGCGTGAGCACATCGCGCAGGCAGGCTTCCGGGTCGAGCCCACTCAGCGTGGCGGTGCCGATCAAGCTGTACATCTCGGCAGCCGGCTCGCTGCGCGTCGGCAAACGGGCCGCGGCGATCATGAGCCTGATCCAATCGGCGCGCCTCAACGGGCACGAGCCCTTCGCCTATCTGAAGGACGTCCTCACCCGCCTGCCGACTCAGCCGCAGAGTCGGATAGGGGAGTCTCTGCCGCATCGGTGGAAGCGGGCTGACGCAGCGACGCCCTGAGGGCCACGGTCAAGATGGAATTGCCGGGTGCTTACTCACCGGGGCCATACTTACCTCCCCCCTGCAGATGCGCACTCGTCTTGAGTGCCCGCAAAAAAACAAAGCCAGCTTTCGCTGGCCTTGTTCTGACAACTCACGGACAGCGAACGTGCTATGCCGCAGCCTGTTCGCCTTCAGCAGCGTCCTCAACATCCGGACGATCCAGCAACTCGACGAAGGCCATGGGCGCGTTATCGCCATCACGGAAGCCGCACTTCAGAATGCGCAAGTAACCACCATTACGGGTGGAGAAGCGCGGGCCCAGTTCGTCAAAAATCTTGACAACGATGTCACGATCGCGAAGACGATCAAAAGCCAGGCGACGATTTGCCAAGCTCGGCTTCTTGCCGAGCGTGATCAGCGGCTCAACAACCTTGCGAAGCTCCTTGGCTTTCGGCACAGTGGTCTTGATGACCTCGTGACGCAGCAGGGAGTTTGCCATGTTGCGCAGCATAGCCTGACGATGGCTGCTGGTGCGGTTGAGCTTGCGAAGACCGTTACGGTGACGCATTTGTAATTACCTCTTCTTCGTTACGCTCAACCGAGCTTTTCCAGCCCGGCCGGCGGCCAGTTTTCAAGTTTCATGCCCAGCGTCAAACCACGCGAGGCAAGGACTTCCTTGATCTCGTTAAGCGACTTTCGACCCAGATTGGGCGTCTTGAGCAGTTCGGTTTCGGTGCGCTGGATCAGATCACCGATGTAATAGATGTTCTCGGCCTTCAGACAATTCGCTGAGCGAACTGTAAGTTCGAGGTCATCAACCGGACGGAGCAAAATCGGATCAATTGCCGGAGCCTTCGGAGCTTCAACAGCCGTGGGCGTACCTTCCAGATCTGCGAAAACAGACAATTGATCCATCAGCACGCGCGCAGCAAAGCGCACAGCCTCCTCCGGATCAACAGCGCCGTTCGTCTCGATATCGAGAACCAGACGATCCAAGTCAGTACGCTGCTCGACACGAGCGCTCTCGACGGAGTAACTCACCCGACGGACTGGACTGAACGAAGCATCCAGCACAATACGACCGATAGCCTTGGTGTCGCCGGCGGCAGGACGCTGATTGCCAGGCACGTAGCCACGGCCCTGTTCGACCTTGATCTGCAGATCCAGCTTGCCACCAGGAGCAAGATGAGCCAATACATGATCAGGATTGATCACCTCAACATCATGAGACACTTCAATGTCCGCAGCCGTAACGACCCCTTCACCGGTCTTCACCAGGGAAAGCGTCGCTTCCGCACGGCCGTGCAACTTGAGAACGACACCCTTCAGGTTCAGCAGCAGGTCGACTACGTCTTCCCGCACACCATCCAGCGTCGAGTACTCATGCAGTACGCCCTCGATCGACACCTCGGTCGGTGCGTAGCCCGGCAAAGAGGACAGCAGAATTCGACGGAGCGCATTCCCAAGCGTATGACCGAATCCGCGTTCAAACGGCTCCATCGTCACACGAGCGTGCACCGGCGAAACGTTCTGCACCTCAATGATGCGCGGTTTCAGCAGAGCATTACTTTGCATCGACAATCCTTCTATAGAGTCGCGCCATAGGCGCGACCACCATTAACGCGAATACAGTTCGACAACCAGACCTTCGTTCAGGGTCGCAGGCAACTCCGCGCGCTGCGGATAAGCCTTGAACGTACCCTTGCCGGCCTTGACATCGACTTCCAGCCACTCCGGGTAACCACGGGATTCGGCAGCCTCTAGAGCAGCCTTCACGCGCAACTGGTTACGAGCCAGATCGGTCAGCTGGATCTGATCGCCCGGGCGAACGGTGTAAGACGGGATGTTGACCCGCTTGCCGTTTACCAGCACGCCATTGTGGCGCACGACCTGACGGGCTTCGGCGCGGGACGCACCAAAACCCATGCGGTAAGCTACCGCATCAAGACGACCTTCAAGCAGCTGGAGAAGGTTCTCACCGGTCTGCCCTTTACGGCGATCTGCCTCGGCATACGTCTTGCGGAACTGACGTTCCAGCACGCCATAAAGGCGACGGATCTTTTGCTTCTCGCGAAGCTGGACGCCGTAGCCAGACAAGCGTTGACCAGACTTCTGGCCGTGCTGGCCAGGAGCATAGGAACGACGCTCAATCGCGCACTTGTCGGTAAAGCACTTTTCGCCCTTAAGGAAGAGCTTTTCACCCTCGCGACGGCACTGGCGGCACTTGGGGTCAAGATTACGAGCCACTGTTTAACTCCTTGTCAGATACGGCGCTTCTTCGGCGGGCGGCAGCCGTTGTGCGGAATCGGCGTGATATCAGTGATCGTAGTGATCTTGATACCCAGCGCATTCAGCGCACGAACGCTGGACTCACGACCGGGGCCGGGGCCCTTCACGCGAACTTCCAGATTCTTGATCCCACACTCGATAGCGACCTTGCCAGCCGCTTCAGCAGCGACCTGGGCAGCAAACGGGGTGCTCTTACGCGAACCCTTGAAGCCGGCGCCACCAGAGGTAGCCCACGACAGCGCGTTACCCTGGCGATCGGTGATCGTGATGATCGTGTTGTTGAAAGAAGCGTGAACGTGGGCGATACCCTCGGCCACGTTCTTCTTGATCTTCTTGCGAACCTTCGCAGCAGTCTTTGCCATGTCTTATCCCTGATTACTTCTTGCCGGCGATCGCCTTGCGCGGCCCCTTGCGGGTACGGGCATTGGTACGCGTGCGCTGACCACGAAGGGGCAGACCACGACGATGGCGTACCCCGCGATAGCACCCCAGGTCCATGAGGCGTTTGATACTCATCGTCACTTCACGGCGCAGATCACCTTCTACAGTGAACTTTGCGACTTCGTCGCGAAGGCGTTCCATGTCGGACTCTGTAAGGTCCTTGATCTTGGCAGATCGACCAACACCGGCCGCATCACAGATCAGTTGTGCGCGAGTGCGTCCGATACCGAAAATCGCAGTCAGAGCGATCTCGGTGTGCTTGTGGTTGGGAATGTTTACCCCTGCAATGCGGGCCATGCGTTCACCCCAAAATGCTAAACATTAAATTATAAAGAATGCGGGTGACCGCATCAACCCTGACGCTGCTTGTGACGCGGATCCGTACAGATCACGCGAACGACACCTTTGCGACGGACAATCTTGCAGTTTCTGCAAAGCCGCTTGACCGATGCTTGAACTCTCATTTCTAGCTCCTAACTACTTTTCTGTTATTTCGCTCGGAAAACGATCCGGGCCCTGCTCAAATCATACGGCCCACGCTGCACCGCACCTACCCCCGTAGAAAGGGGCTCGAAGCCTACCCAAGCTTTTCGGAGATGTGGCCGAGTACAACGTGACCACTTTCTAGCTATGTCCTGAAGGTTGTACAGAGGGAGGATTTGAAAACCCTCAACCTGCCTTTAAATCCAACCTTCCTTCGCCATGACCTTACTTGAGCGAAGCCCGCGAACCCTTGAAGTTCGCCTTCTTCAAAAGGCCTTCGTACTGGTGGGACATGACATAGGCCTGAACCTGGGACATGAAATCCATCGTCACCACCACGATGATCAGCAAGGATGTTCCGCCAAAGTAAAACGGCACATTCCACTTCAGGATCAGAAACTCGGGCAGCAGGCAGACCAGGGTGATATAAACAGCTCCAGCCAACGTCAGCCGCATGAGGATCTTGTCGATGTAACGAGCCGTCTGCTCACCAGGCCGGATTCCCGGAACAAAAGCACCGCTCTTCTTCAGATTGTCGGCAGTTTCCTTCGAATTGAAGACCAATGCCGTGTAGAAGAAACAAAAAAACACGATAGCCGCTGCATAGAGAATCACGTAAATAGGTTGGCCGGGAGCAAGTGTAGATCCCAAATCCTTGAGCCAAGTCATGCTTTCCGACGACCCGAACCACTGAGCGAGGGTCGCAGGAAACAAAATTATGCTCGACGCAAAAATCGGAGGGATAACACCAGCCATGTTCAACTTCAACGGCAAGTGAGAACTCTGACCACCATAGATTTTATTGCCCACTTGTCGCTTGGCGTAGTTCACCAAAATCTTTCGCTGACCGCGCTCGACGAACACGACGACGCCAGTCACTATCACTACAAGCACGCAAATAACGAGCGCAGTAAAAGGATGCATCGCACCGGTACGCACAAGCTCGAACAAACCACCAAGCGAATTGGGCAATCCAGCAGCGATACCAGCGAAAATGATGATGGAAATACCGTTACCCAGACCGCGCTCGGTGATCTGCTCACCAAGCCACATCAGGAACATCGTTCCTGTCACCAGCGTAGAAACCGTAACAAACCGGAACATCATGCCGGGATCAAGAACCAAGCCCTGCTGAGACTCAAGAGCAACCGCAATGCCTAAGCCCTGAAAAAGAGCAAGAGCCAGCGTCCCGTAACGCGTGTACTGAGTGATCTTGCGACGCCCCGCCTCGCCTTCCTTCTTGATAGCCTCGAGCTGCGGTGAAGCAACTGTCAGCAACTGCATGATGATCGATGCCGAAATGTAAGGCATGATCCCAAGAGCGAAGATAGTGAAACGAGAAAGAGCACCGCCAGAAAACAAGTTGAACACCCCGAGGATGCCACCCTTCTGGCTCTTGAACAGATCCGCCAATGCTATCGGATCGATACCGGGGACCGGAATGTGCGCACCGATCCGATAAACGATCAGTGCGCCAAGCAAGAACATCAAGCGACGCTTGAGATCCCCAAACTTTCCCGGCGCCGCAAGCGCGGACGGTTGATTAGCCACGTTACGCCTTACTCAGCAGACTCGACAGTACCGCCGACAGCCTCGATGGCCGCCTTGGCACCCTTCGTCACACCGACACCGCGCAGGTTAACCTTGCGGCCGATAGCGCCCGAAAGAACAACCTTCGCAGCCAAAGCGTCCGCGGCAACAATGCCCGCTTGCTGAAGAACGAGCAAATCAACATCATCCACCGGCAGAGCCTCAAGCTCCGAAAGACGAACTTCAGCAATACGCGCACGTGTCAGCGAAACAAAACCACGCTTCGGCAGACGGCGCTGCATGGGCATCTGACCGCCCTCGAAGCCGACTTTGTGGAATCCACCAGTACGGGACTTTTGACCCTTATGACCGCGGCCGGCAGTCTTACCCAGACCGCTACCGATTCCACGACCCACTCGCTTAGCAGCGTGCTTTGCGCCCGCTGCAGGTTTAATGGCATTCAGGCGCATTTAAGCCTCACACTTAACGAGGTAAGCGACCTTGGTAATCATGCCACGCACTGCAGGAGTGTCCTGCAGTTCCACCGTGTGGTGGAGTCGGCGAAGTCCAAGACCGCGAACGGTTGCACGATGGGATTGCTTCGTACCGATAACGCTCTTCACAAGCGTGACCTTCAATTTCTTATCGGACATGACTTACCCCTGAATCTCTTCAACAGTCTTGCCGCGCTTGGCAGCAATAACCGAAGGAGCGTTGGTGGCCATAAGCCCATTCAGCGTCGCACGAACGACGTTGTAGGGATTCGTCGAACCAATGGACTTCGCGATGATATCGGTAACGCCCATAACTTCGAAAACGGCGCGCATCGCGCCGCCTGCGATAATCCCGGTACCCGTCGGAGCCGGCTGCATAAGCACAAAGGATGCACCGTGCTTGCCAGTCACCGAATGATGCAAGGTGCCGTTCTTCAGTGAAACCTTGTTCATTTTGCGACGAGCTTCTTCCATCGCCTTCTGAACAGCAACAGGCACTTCCCGGGACTTGCCCTTGCCCATACCAATGCTGCCGTCACCATCGCCAACCACCGTAAGAGCTGCAAAACCGAGGATCCGGCCGCCCTTCACAACTTTGGTTACGCGATTGATGGAAACCATCTTTTCGCGCAGGCCGTCATCGCGCTCGTCCGAGGCCTGCACTTTCTTAGTTTGCTGCTTAGCCATGCTAAACCTCGCTTAGAACTTCAATCCGCCTTCGCGGGCGGCTTCGGCAAGCGCTTTGACGCGGCCGTGATACTGGAAACCGGAGCGATCAAAAGCAACCGCCTCGATACCCGCCGCCTTGGCGCGCTCTGCAATCAGCTTGCCGACCAGCTCGGCGGCCGCCTTGTTGCCACCGTTCGACACCTGGGACCGAACTTCGGCCTCCACGGTAGAAGCGGCAGCCAAAACCTTGGAACCACAACCCGCAATAACCTGCGCATAGATGTGGCTGTTCGAACGGAACACGGACAGACGGACTGCCTTCATTTCCGCAATCTTGGCACGGGTTTTCCGTGACCGGCGCAAACGCGTTTCCTTCTTGGTGATCATGATCCGCCCTTACTTCTTCTTGGTTTCTTTCAAGACAACCACTTCATCTGCATAGCGGACACCCTTGCCCTTGTAGGGCTCCGGAGCTCGATAGGCGCGGACTTCAGCAGCAACCTTGCCGACAGCTTGCTTGTCGACACCCTTAATAACAATTTCGGTCTGGGTCGGTGTCTCCACCTTCACACCTGCCGGCATCTGATGCACAACCGGGTGAGAGAAACCCAGCGTCAGGTTCAATTTGTCGCCTTGAGCCTGAGCACGATAGCCAACGCCCACCAGGTTAAGCTTCCGCTCAAAACCCTTCGAAACGCCAGTAACCATGTTATTGACCAGGGCACGCATCGTCCCGGACATGGCCTTGCTATTAACAGCGCCTTCAATTGCCGTACATTGAACACCGGCTTCGCCGCGCTCAATTTTCACAGACGGATGCAAAGTCTGCACAAGCGAACCGAGAGGCCCTTTAACGACAATTTGCGAAGCATCAATGCTTACATCAACACCTGCGGGCAAAACAACCGGATTCTTGGCTACACGGGACATATCAACTCTCCCTTAAGCCACGATGCAGAGCACTTCGCCGCCAGCACTGGCAGCGCGCGCAGCGCGGTCGGTCATCACACCCTTGGGGGTCGAAACAATTGCCACACCCAAGCCGTTCATTACACGAGGCAAATCGTCGCAGCCCTTGTACACGCGAAGACCAGGACGGCTAACGCGCTCAATGCGCTCGATAACCGGACGACCTGCGTAATACTTCAGCGACAGACCCAATTCAGGCTTGCCATCGTTTTGATTGACAGCGAAGTCATCAATGTAACCTTCGCTCTTCAGAACCTTTGCAATCGCCACCTTCAGCTTGGAGGAAGGCATCGCGACAGAGCTCTTTTGCGCCTGCTGCGCGTTACGAATCCGCGTCAGCATATCGGCGATCGGATCAGACATGCTCATCTTCGACCCCTTACCAGCTTGCCTTGGTCATGCCAGGAACTTCACCGCGGAAGGCAACTTCGCGCAGCTTGTTACGGCACAGACCGAATTTACGGAAAACACCACGCGGACGACCGGTTTGCTCGCAGCGATTACGCTGACGGCTCGGACTCGCGTTACGCGGCAATTGCTGCAGCTTAAGACGTGCAGCCATACGCTCCTCGTCCGACAGCTTGGCGTTGTTGATCTGCTCGAACAGAGCAGCGCGCTTTGCTGCGAATTTCGCAACAGTCTTTGCACGCTTCTCTTCGCGATTGATCAGGGACAGTTTCGCCATAAAACCCTCAGTTCTTAAAAGGGAACTTAAACGCTGCGAGCAGTGCGCGCGCCTCGTCGTCCGACTTCGCAGTCGTAGTGATGCTGATATTCATCCCGCGCAGCGCGTCGATCTTGTCGTACTCGATTTCCGGGAAAATAATCTGCTCCTTGACGCCGAGGTTGTAATTACCCCGACCATCAAAACCCTTGCCAGCAATACCGCGGAAGTCGCGAATACGCGGCATGGCAATAGTCACCAAGCGATCCAGAAACTCGTACATGCGCGGTCCGCGAAGCGTAACCATGCAACCGATCGGGTAGCCATCACGAATCTTGAAGCCAGCAATCGACTTCTTGGCCTTGGTTGTGACCGGCTTCTGACCCGCAACCTTCTGCAGATCACCCACAGCGTAGTCGAGCACTTTCTTGTCACCCACAGCTTCACCAACACCCATGTTCAGGGTGATCTTGGTGATCCGCGGTACTTGCATGACCGACTTGTAACCGAACTTTTGAAGAAGCTCCGGCGAAATGGTCTCTTTATAGAATTCTTGCAGGCGCGCCATGACTATCCCTTACGCATCCACTACTTCGCCACTGGACTTGAAGACGCGCACCTTGCGACCATCTTCAAGCACCTTGAAGCCCACGCGACCGGGCTTCTGTGTAGCTGAATTAAACACTGCCACGTTAGAAGCCTGAATCGGCATTTCCTTCTCGACAATGCCGCCAACCTGGCCCTTCATCGGATTCGGACGGACATGCTTCTTGACGCGGTTAATGCCTTCAACCACAACGAAGTCGGCATCAGCTCGCAGCACGGTACCGCGCTTACCCTTATCCTTGCCCGTAAGGACGGCAACTTCGTCGCCTTTGCGAATCTTATTCACAACTACTCCTTAAAGAACTTCGGGCGCCAGGGATACGATCTTCATGAACTTCTCGGTGCGCAACTCACGCGTCACCGGCCCGAAGATGCGCGTACCAATCGGCTCGCCCTTGTTATTAAGCAGGACCGCTGCATTGCGATCAAACTTGATCAGCGAGCCATCCGGACGACGCACACCCTTGGCGGTACGAACCACCACGGCGCTATACACGTCACCTTTTTTGACACGACCACGCGGGGCCGCATCTTTGATACTCACCTTGATGATGTCACCCACCCCGGCGTAGCGACGCTTGGAGCCGCCCAACACCTTGATGCACATCACATAACGTGCGCCGGTATTATCGGCGACGTCCAGCATCGTTTGCATTTGGATCATTTAAACTCTCCAACTTGACACACTAAGCGTGGCCAGTCTTGGATCCCGTTCGGGTTGATTGGACTTGCACAGGAACCGTGCAAGAGCAAAGACGGCAATAATAATGGCTTGCCAATCACTTGGCAAGCCATTTATACAACAAAACTACTTAAACAGCCACAACCTGCTCAAGAACCTTCGTGACACGCCAGGTTTTGGTCTTGGAGATCGGACGACACTCTTCGATTTCGACGAGATCACCCTCCTTCGCAACACCAGCCTGAACGTCAGCATGGTATTTAGCAGTGCGCGTGATCACCTTGCCATACAACGGATGCTTCACGCGACGCTCCACCAGCACCGTAACGGTGTTGGTCATCTTGTCACTCACAACGCGACCAACTTCAACGCGCTTGTTTTTCTTTGCCTGATCGTTCATTTCGCACCCACCTTCTCGCGAAGAATGGTCCTCACACGAGCAATATCCTTACGAACTTTGCCGAGTTGCGAAGTATTGCTCAACTGCTGCGTCGCGATCTGCATGCGAAGGCTGAACTGCGCCTTCAGAAGCTCAAGCAGTTCTGCATTCAGTTGGCTGGCATCTTTCGCCCGCAATTCCGAAGCTTTCATGTTTTACCCCACCATCCGGACAACGAAGACGGTCTCGATCGGCAGCTTGGCCGCAGCCAGGCGAAACGCCTCGCGAGCCAGTGCCTCATCAACACCATCCATTTCGTAAAGAACCTTGCCCGGCTGGATCTCAGCCACCCAATACTCAGGGCTACCCTTACCGTTACCCATACGCACTTCCGCCGGCTTTTGCGAGATAGGCTTATCCGGGAAAACGCGAATCCAAATACGACCACCACGCTTGATGTGGCGAGTCATCGCACGACGAGCAGACTCGATCTGACGAGCAGTAAGACGACCACGCCCAACCGCCTTCAGACCGTACTCGCCAAAGCTTACCTTGGCGCCGCGGGTGGCGAGACCCTTGTTGCGGCCCTTCTGCTCCTTACGATACTTCCTTCTCGACGGCTGCAGCATCATTCACTCCTGCTTCTTTCTTGATCCGTTTTGCGCCGTCAGCCTGCTCGCCGCCAGTACGGCGTGCGGGCCGCTTGGCACCCGGCTTGTTGTCGGCACCCTCATTGCGACGACGACCGCGACGATTGTCGCCTTCGTTATCCGTCGCCGCGGGCTGCTCGTTACGAGCAAGCGCCTCACCCTTGTACACCCACACCTTGATGCCGATAACACCATAGGTCGTATGCGCTTCAGAAACACCATAATCGATGTCTGCACGCAAAGTGTGCAAAGGCACTCGCCCTTCCCGATACCATTCCGTACGGGCAATCTCAGCACCGTTCAGACGCCCGGAACTCATGATCTTGATACCCTGCGCACCAAGGCGCATTGCATTCTGCATAGCACGCTTCATCGCACGACGGAACATGATCCGCTTGACGAGCTGCTGAGAAATGGAATCAGCGATCAACTGCGCATCGGTCTCGGGCTTGCGAACTTCTTCGATATTCACATGAACCGGAACGCCCATGATGCTTTGGAGTTCGGCCTTCAGCTTTTCGATGTCTTCACCCTTCTTGCCAATAACAACACCCGGACGGGCGCTGAAAACGGTAATACGGGCGTTTTTTGCAGGGCGTTCGATGACCACACGGCTAACGGAAGCGTGGGCAAGCTTTTTCTTCAAATGCGCACGGACCTTCAGGTCCTCGTTGAGCATCGTGGCGAAATCGCTACCCGTAGCGAACCAGCGCGAGCCCCAGTTACGCGTTACCGCCAGGCGAAAGCCAGTCGGATGGATTTTCTGTCCCATAGGATCCCCTTACTCTCCGACCGTCACATAAATATGGCAGGTCGGCTTGCTGATGCGATTTCCACGGCCCTTTGCACGGGCGGTGAAGCGCTTCAACGTCGTACCTTGCTCAACGTAGATCGTCTTGACGCGCAGAGCATCAATATCAGCACCATCGTTGTGCTCGGCATTGGCGATAGCTGACTCAACCACTTTCTTGATGATCTTCGCGCCCTTCTTGGGGCTGAAGGTCAAGATGTTGAGAGCTTGCTCAACGGTCTTGCCACGAACGAGGTCCGCAACAAGTCGACCCTTTTGTTCCGACAGGCGAACGCCGCGGAGAATGGCTTTAGTTTCCATCGTCATTCCTCCTTAGCGCTTGGCCTTCTTGCTCGCTGCGTGACCCTTGAACGTCCGGGTCAGCGCAAATTCGCCGAGCTTGTGACCAACCATATTTTCTGAAACATACACCGGAATGTGCTGGCGACCGTTATGAACAGCAATGGTCAAACCGACGAAATCCGGCAGAACTGTAGAGCGTCGCGACCAAGTCTTGATCGGACGCTTGTCATTCGAGCCCCGTGCGGCATCCACCTTCTTGAGAAGGTGAGCGTCGATAAAGGGGCCTTTCTTAATAGAACGTGCCATGTGTTACCTCTTATCGCTTGTGCCGACGCTGAACAATCATGGAGTCGGTACGCTTGACACTACGGGTCCGATAACCCTTGGTCGGCTGACCCCACGGGCTGACGGGCACGCGGCCCTCACCGGTACGGCCTTCGCCACCACCGTGCGGGTGATCGACCGGGTTCATCGCGGTACCGCGAACAGTCGGTCGAATGCCACGCCAACGATTTGCACCCGCCTTACCAATCTTGCGCAGGCTATGCTCTTCGTTGCCAACTTCACCAACCGTCGCACGACACTCGATGTGCACGCGACGGATTTCGCCCGAGCGCAAACGAACCTGAGCGTAGATACCCTCTCGGGCCAGCAGTTGAACCGAGGTGCCAGCCGCACGTGCCAACTGGGCTCCCTTGCCGGGAATCATCTCGACACAATGCAGAGTCGTACCAACAGGAATATTCCGGATCGGCAGAGCATTACCCGCCTTGATCGGAGCTTCCGAACCACTTACCACGGTCTGGCCAACAACCAAGCCTTTGGACGCGATGATATAGCGACGCTCACCATCGGCGTAACACAGCAGCGCGATATTTGCCGAGCGATTAGGGTCGTACTCCAGGCGCTCAACCTTCGCCACAATACCGTCTTTGTTACGACGAAAATCGACAACACGGTAGTGCTGCTTATGCCCACCACCCTTATGCCGCGTGGTGATGTGACCATTATTATTACGGCCGGCAGTTTTCGACTGCTTCTCGACCAACGACGCCACAGGCGCACCCTTGTGCAACCCCGGGCTGACAACCTTGACTACCGCGCGGCGACCTGCGGACGTCGGCTTGACTTTAACGAGTGCCATATTGCTTACTCCCCGGCCGCAAAGTTGATTTCTTGGCCAGGCTTAAGGCACACGTAGGCCTTCTTCCAGCCCTTGCGACGCCCAGTCATCTTGCCAAAGCGTTTTTCCTTGCCCTTGACGTTCGAGACTTGAACAGCCTTCACTTCCACCTTAAAGAGAAGCTCGACTGCAGCCTTTACTTCCGGCTTCGTCGCATCACTAGCAACACGAAAAACAACTTGCTCGTTCTTGTCGGCGATATAGGTCGCCTTCTCAGAGATCTGTGGAGCGAGCAGCACCTGCATCAGACGCTCTTCTTTAAATGCGCTCATTGCCACATTTCCTCCATCTTGGCGACAGCACCCTTAGTGACGAGCACATTAGGGAAACGCACCAGGGAAACCGGATCGGCTTCGCTCACTTCAAGAACGAGCACGTTCGGAAGATTGCGGGACGACAGGTATAGGTTTTCGTCAAAGGAATCAGTGATAACCAGAACAGACTCCAGCCCCATACCCTTCAATTTCTGGGCAAGCAACTTGGTCTTCGGTGCATCAACGACAAAACCCTCAACAACCGACAAACGACCTTCACGGACAAGCTGCGACATAATTGCAGCAACGCCGGCGCGGTACATTTTCCGGTTAACCTTATGAGAGAAATTCTCATCAGGGCGATTCGGGAAAGCACGACCGCCTCCACGCCAGATCGGACTCGAACTCATACCCGAGCGAGCACGACCAGTACCCTTTTGACGCCAAGGCTTGTGGGTCGTATGGGAGACCTCATCGCGACCCTTTTGGGCACGATTTCCGGAGCGGGCATTGGCCTGATAAGCAACAACAACCTGATGAATCAAGGCTTCGTTGTATTCACGGCCAAACAGCGCATCGGACGCCTCCAGGGTGGCAGATGCCTGTCCCTGTTCGTTCAACAGCTTCAGTTCCATCTCGCCTCCCGTCAGTTGCCGGCCTTGACGGCGGGACGAACAACAACATCGCCGCCATCATGACCAGGCACACCGCCCTTGATCAACAAAAGGCCGCGCTCTACATCTACGCGAACCACTTCAAGGTTCTGCACCGTGCACTTAGCCGCGCCCAGATGCCCGGTCATGCGCTTGCCCGGAAAAACACGACCGGGATCCTGCGCCATACCAATAGAACCAGGAACATTGTGACTACGGGAGTTACCGTGAGTCTGACGACCGGAAGCAAAATTATGGCGCTTGATCGTACCGGCGTAACCCTTACCAAGAGAAACGCCACTCACATCGACTTTTTGACCGACCGCAAAGATATCAACGCCAACAACGTCGCCGGCCTTCAGAGAAGACAGACCCTCGACGTCGACACGAAATTCTTTGAGGACATGACCGGCTTCAACGCCAGCCTTGGCAAGATGACCAGCGGCAGCTTTGTTCACGCGACTGGCGCGACGAACACCGAAGGTCACCTGGACAGCCGAATAGCCATCCGTTTCAGCCGTTTTGATCTGGGTCACACGGTTATTGGACACATCCAGCACAGTTACCGGAATGGATTGACCATCCTCGGCAAAAATGCGAGTCATGCCCACCTTGCGCCCGACAAGGCCTAGACTCATTTTATTCTCCTTACCCTGGTTGCGATTGACCAGGACCGATTGTCAATACAAACTGCGCCCGAAAGCACAAGGGCCGGATTATATCGGCCCTTGTGCTCAAAGCGCAATAGTTTTGCGTTACTGCAGCTTGATTTCTACGTCAACGCCAGCGGGAAGGTCCAGCTTCATCAGCGCATCAACAGTCTTATCAGTCGGATCAACGATATCCATCAGACGAAGATGGGTACGAATCTCGAACTGATCGCGCGACGTCTTATTCACGTGCGGCGAGCGAAGCAAGTCGAAACGCTCGATACGGGTGGGCAGCGGCACAGGACCGCGAACAACAGCACCGGTACGCTTCGCGGTATCAACAATCTCAAGAGCCGACTGATCAATCAGCTTGTAATCAAAAGCCTTGAGACGGATACGGATTTTCTGATTTTGCATGCTTTTTCCCAAAGAGCAGTCGGTGCGGCACACCATGTGCCGCACCCGGACACATATTACTCGATAACCTTGGCAACGACACCGGCGCCGACCGTACGACCGCCTTCACGGATGGCGAAACGCAGACCTTCTTCCATCGCGATCGGCGCAATCAGCTTTACCGTCATCGAGATGTTGTCGCCCGGCATGACCATCTCGGTGCCTTCCGGCAGACTGATGGAACCGGTCACGTCCGTGGTACGGAAGTAGAACTGCGGACGGTAGTTGTTGAAGAACGGGGTGTGACGACCGCCTTCTTCCTTGGAGAGAATGTACACCTCGCCGGTGAAGTGGGTGTGCGGCTTGATGGAACCCGGCTTGCACAGCACCTGGCCGCGCTCGACGTCTTCACGCTTGGTGCCGCGCAGCAGCACGCCGACGTTGTCGCCAGCCTGACCCTGATCAAGCAGCTTGCGGAACATTTCAACACCGGTACACGTGGTCTTGACCGTGTCCTTGATGCCGACGATTTCAATTTCTTCGCCAACCTTGACGATGCCGCGCTCGATACGACCGGTCACCACCGTGCCGCGACCGGAGATGGAGAACACGTCTTCGATCGGAAGCAGGAAGGGCAGATCCACGGCGCGCTCAGGCGTCGGGATGTAGCTGTCCAGCGCTGCAGCCAGGCGGAAGATCGAGGGTTCGCCGATTTCGGACTGGTCGCCTTCGAGGGCCTTCAGCGCGGAGCCGTGAATGATCGGGGTGTCGTCGCCCGGGAAGTCGTACTTGGAGAGCAGCTCGCGCAGTTCCATTTCGACGAGTTCGAGCAGCTCGGCATCGTCAACCATGTCGCACTTGTTCATGTACACCAGCACGTACGGCACGCCAACCTGACGGGCAAGCAGAATGTGCTCGCGGGTCTGGGGCATCGGGCCGTCAGCGGCGGAACACACCAGAATCGCTCCGTCCATCTGCGCGGCGCCGGTAATCATGTTCTTGACGTAGTCGGCGTGACCCGGGCAGTCAACGTGCGCGTAGTGACGATTTTCGGTTTCGTATTCGACGTGCGCAGTGTTAATGGTGATGCCGCGTGCCTTCTCTTCCGGCGCCGCGTCGATCTGGTCGTAGGCCTTAGCCTCGCCGCCAAACTTGCGCGACAGTACGGTCGTGATCGCTGCCGTCAGCGTGGTCTTGCCGTGGTCAACGTGACCAATCGTGCCGACGTTTACGTGCGGCTTCGTCCGTGCAAATTTTTCCTTAGCCATTTTTCAGCTTCCTAAGTTGTAGTGACGATTATTTCTTGTTGATCACAGCTTCTGCGACGTTCTTGGGCGCTTCACTGTAATGCTTGAACTCCATCGAGTACGTAGCCCGCCCCTGCGACAGGGAACGCAACTGGGTCGCGTAGCCGAACATTTCAGCCAGCGGCACCTCGGACTTGATCTCTTTGATACCACCAGGAAGATCATCCATACCCTGAACGATGCCACGACGACCCGAGAGATCCCCCATGACATTGCCCATGTAATCCTCTGGCGTTTCAACCACAACAGCCATCATGGGCTCGAGCAGAACCGGACTCGCCTTGCGCATTGCATCCTTGAAAGCCATCGACGCGGCCATCTTGAAGGCGTTTTCGTTCGAGTCCACATCATGGTAGGAACCATCGAACAAGGTCACCTTCACATCCACGACGGGGAAGCCAGCAAGCACGCCATTCGGCAGAGTTTCCTGAAGCCCCTTATCCACAGCGGGAATATATTCGCGAGGAACCACACCGCCCTTGATCGCATCGACGAACTCGTAACCCTTGCCGGTTTCATTCGGCTCAAGTCGGATCCAGACATGCCCAAACTGACCGCGGCCGCCAGATTGCTTGACGAACTTGCCTTCTTGCTCGACCGTCTTCCGAATTGCTTCGCGATACGCGACCTGCGGAGCACCAACGTTAGCCTCAACGTTGAACTCACGCTTCATGCGATCAACGATGATTTCAAGGTGCAGTTCGCCCATACCAGAAATAATGGTCTGGCCGGATTCCTCATCGGTACGAACGCGGAAAGACGGATCTTCGGCAGCAAGACGGCCGAGAGCAAGACCCATTTTTTCCTGGTCAGCCTTCGTCTTCGGCTCAACAGCCACGTGGATAACCGGATCAGGGAAGATCATCCGCTCAAGAATGATAGGCGCCGACGGATCACACAGGGTTTCGCCAGTGGTTACATCCTTGAGACCAACGCAGGCTGCGATATCGCCGGCCAGCACTTCCTTGATTTCTTCGCGATCGTTCGCGTGCATTTGCAGCAGACGACCGATACGTTCCTTTTTGCCCTTGATCGAGTTCAGAACGGTAGAGCCGGACTCAAGCACACCGGAATAAACTCGGATAAACGTCAACTGGCCAACAAAGGGGTCGGTCATCAGCTTGAACGCGAGAGCGGAAAACTTCTCGCTATCGAGAGCGTGCCGAACAACTTCCTTTTCATCGTCATCCACACCGGCGACAGGCGGAATATCAACCGGCGAAGGCAGGTACTGAATAACGGCATCCAGCATCCGCTGCACACCCTTATTCTTGAAGGCTGTACCGCAGAGCATCGGCTGGATTTCGCAAGCCAACGTGCGCGCACGAATGCCCGCAATGACATCTTCCTCGGAGAGCGAGCCGCCCTCGAGATACTTGTCCATCAATTCTTCAGAAGCCTCAGCCGCGGCCTCGACCATCTTTTCACGCCACTCTTCCGCAACACCGACAAGCTACTCGGGAATTTCACGGAAATCGAACTTCATGCCCTGGGAGGCTTCATCCCAGAAAATGGCCTTCATTTTCAGCAGATCGATGACACCGACGAAGGTATCCTCGGCGCCGATCGGCAGCACGACGGGAACCGGGTTGGCGCTCAACCGGGTCTTCATCTGCTCGACGACCTTGTAGAAGTTGGCGCCGGAACGGTCCATCTTGTTCACGAAGGCAAGACGCGGAACCTTGTACTTCGTAGCCTGGCGCCACACGGTTTCAGACTGAGGCTGAACACCGCCCACTGCACAGTAAACCATGCAGGCACCATCAAGCACACGCATCGAGCGCTCAACTTCAATGGTGAAGTCGACGTGTCCCGGAGTGTCGATGATATTAAAGCGATGCTCCGGATAGGACTGATCCATCCCCTTCCAGAAACAGGTCACAGCAGCCGAAGTAATGGTGATACCACGCTCCTGCTCCTGAGCCATCCAGTCGGTCGTCGCCGCACCGTCGTGCACTTCACCCAGCTTGTGGCTGACGCCCGTATAAAAAAGGATCCGCTCGGTGGTTGTCGTCTTCCCGGCGTCGATGTGTGCGGAGATACCGATATTGCGATAGCGCTCGATAGGAGTCTTGCGTGCCACAGTCCTAACCTTGCCTTCCTGAGTTTGCGAAGCCTTTAATGCAACGGCCTCGTACTGATGCTTTACAAATAAATCGAGCCCCTTTCAGGGCCCGACTTCGATTACGCCTGAAAATCAGAAGCGGTAGTGCGAGAACGCCTTGTTGGCCTCCGCCATGCGGTGCACTTCTTCGCGCTTCTTCATCGCGGAACCGCGACCTTCTGCAGCCTCCAGCAACTCACCGGCAAGGCGCTGAGCCATCGACTTCTCCGAACGCTTGCGGGCAGCTTCGCGCAACCAGCGCATCGACAGCGCCATACGGCGGGCAGGGCGCACTTCAACCGGAACCTGATAGTTGGCACCGCCAACACGGCGGCTCTTAACTTCAACAACCGGGCGCACGTTGTTCAGTGCAGCGGAAAAGACCTCAAGCGGATCCTTGCCATTGCCTTTGGCAACAATAGTCTCGAATGCGCCATAAACGATACGCTCAGCGACAGACTTCTTGCCGCTTTGCATGATCGCGTTAATAAATTTGGACACGTCCTGGCTACCGAACTTCGGATCGGGCAGAACTTCGCGCTTTGGTACGTCACGACGACGGGGCATATTTGACTCTCGCTATTCTCTGAATGCCGACAATTAAGACTTCTTCGGGCGCTTGGCACCGTACTTGGAACGGGACTGCTTCCGATCCTTGACACCTTGCAGATCGAGACTGCCGCGAACGATGTGGTAACGCACACCCGGCAAGTCCTTGACCCGGCCACCGCGAATGAGAACAACAGAGTGCTCCTGAAGGTTGTGACCTTCACCGCCGATGTACGAGATAACCTCGAAACCGTTAGTCAGGCGAACCTTGGCCACTTTACGCAGCGCTGAGTTCGGCTTCTTCGGAGTCGTGGTGTAAACACGGGTGCAGACGCCCCGCTTTTGCGGGCATGCCTCGAGAGCGGGAACCTTGCTCTTGGAAACAGGCGCCTGCCGGCCCTTACGAACGAGTTGATTAATTGTTGGCATAGCTAAGAATTTCCCAAAACACCGCGACAGCCCACACGGACTGCCGCAGATGGTTATTCCGGCTGCGACTGACTACGATTGGCCAGTCCGCAAAAAGAGGCCGGAGTATATCTTCCTCGTCAAGCTTTCGTCAACCGGCTTACTGCGCGTTTTCGGTTTCCGAACTTTCTGTCCGCGGAGCCCAGGCATGCCCTTCACCGAGATCCTCGCCCATCATCTGGGACTTGCGATTTCGATGGTAAGCAAGACCGGTACCCGCCGGAATCAGACGGCCGACGATTACGTTTTCCTTCAGACCGCGGAGCTCATCGCGCTTGCCGAGAATTGCTGCTTCGGTCAACACGCGAGTGGTCTCCTGGAAGGATGCTGCGGAGATGAAGGAGTCGGTCGACAGGGATGCCTTGGTGATACCCAACAGCAGGAAGCTGTAGCTGGCGGGCAACTTTCCTTCGGCATTGACCTTGTCGTTCTCGTCGAGCACTTCTGCACGCTCGACCTGCTCTTCACGGATGAAGCCCGTATCGCCCGGATCAGTGATGACCACGCGACGCAACATCTGGCGAACGATCACCTCGATGTGCTTGTCGTTGATCTTCACGCCCTGCAGTCGATAGACATCCTGCACTTCGTCAATGATGTAACGGGCAAGCGCCTCGACGCCCTGCAGCCGCAGGATGTCGTGCGGATCGGCGGGGCCGTCCACAATCAGTTCGCCCTTATTCACCACCTGGCCGTCGTGCACCATGACGTGCTTGTCTTTGGGAATCAGGAACTCGTGAACCGTGCCATCCGGCTCGGTGATCACGAGACGCTGCTTGCCCTTGGTGTCCTTGCCGAAGGAGACAGTACCCGTAACTTCAGCCAGAACGCCTGCATCCTTCGGAGCACGCGCTTCAAACAGCTCGGCCACACGCGGCAGACCACCGGTAATGTCGCGAGTCTTTGCGGACTCCTGGGGAATACGTGCCAGCACATCGCCCACAGAGACCTGCTGGCCGTCCTTGACGGTAATCAGTGAGCCGACCTGGAAGGTGATGGACACGGCGTGCTCAGTACCTGCAATCCGCACCTCTTCCCCGGTCTCTGTGAACAACTTGACCTGGGGACGCACGCCCTTCGAAGTGCTCGCACCACGACGCTTCGCATCGATGACGACGAGCGTGGACAAGCCAGTCACTTCGTCGATCTGCTTCGCGACGGTGACGCCCTCCTCCACGTTCTCGAACTTCACAATACCGGCGTACTCGGTGATGATCGGACGGGTGTGCGGGTCCCACGTGGCAAGCTGCGTACCAGCCTTGATGGATACACCTTCATCCACCGCCAGCGTCGCACCGTAGGGGATCTTGTGACGTTCGCGCTCACGACCCAGGTCGTCGACAACCACGACCTCGGCGGATCGGGAAATCACGATCTTCTCGCCCTTCGCGTTGGCAACGTAACGCATGTTCTGGGTAAAGCGGATGATGCCGGCAGACTTCGCCTCGACATCGCTCGCAGCGGCAGCCCGGGACGCGGCACCACCAACGTGGAAGGTACGCATGGTGAGCTGGGTACCCGGCTCGCCAATCGACTGGGCGGCAATGACGCCGACAGCCTCGCCGGCATTGACCAGCGAACCACGACCAAGATCGCGGCCGTAACATTTGGCGCACAGGCCATAACGGGTTTCGCAGGATAGCGGCGTGCGCACGCGCACTTCGTCAATCCCTTCGGCCTCGATCATGTCGACCATATCCTCGTCGAGCATGGTGCCCGCTTCGATGAGGGTCGCCTGGCTCTCCGGATGAACGACGTCGTCCACAAGCACGCGGCCAAGGATACGGTCACGCAACGGCTCGACAACTTCACCACCTTCAACCAGCGCCTTCATCAGGAAGCCGCTCTTGGTACCGCAGTCATCCTCAATGACGACCAGATCCTGGGTCACATCCACCAGACGACGCGTCAGGTAACCCGAGTTCGCGGTCTTCAGTGCCGTATCTGCCAGGCCCTTACGGGCGCCGTGGGTCGAGATGAAGTACTGGAGAACGTTCAGACCTTCGCGGAAGTTGGTCGTGATCGGCGTCTCGATGATCGATCCGTCCGGCTTCGCCATCAGACCGCGCATACCGGCCAGCTGACGAATCTGGGCTGCGGAACCCCGGGCACCGGAGTCAGCCATCATGTAAATGGAGTTGAAGGACTCCTGCTTGACGGTATCGCCATGGCGATTGACAACATCTTCCTGGCCGAGCTGGTCCATCATCGCTTTCGCGACCTGGTCACCGGCACGACCCCAGATATCGACGACCTTGTTATAGCGTTCGCCGTCGGTCACAAGACCGGAGGTGTACTGCTGGGCGATCTCCTTAACTTCCTGCTCGGCAGCGTGAATCAGCGGGTGCTTGAGTTCCGGCACCAGCATGTCTTTCACGGCAATCGAGATGCCCGCACGCGTTGCGAGACCGAAACCGGCCTGCATCAGCTTGTCGGCAAACACGACCGTGGCCTTGAGGCCGCAGCGGCGGTAGGACGCATTGATCAGCTTGGAGATTTCCTTCTTCTTCATCGGCTTCTGCAGCACGCTGAAGGGAAGTCCCGCCGGCAGAATCTCAGAAAGGATCGCACGCCCGACGGTCGTCTCATGACGGGTGATCTTCTCGATGGCTTCCCCGTCCTCCGAAAGTTCGTATTCCTTCAGACGCACGATCACCTTGGCGTGCAGCGAAACCTGGCCGGATTCGTAGGCACGCTTGACTTCGCCGACGTCGGCAAAAGCCATGCCTTCGCCCTTGGCGTTCACGCCTTCACGGGTCGCGTAATACAGGCCCAGCACGATATCCTGGGAAGGCACGATGATCGGCTCGCCGTTCGCCGGGGACAGCACGTTGTTGGAGGCGAGCATCAGCGTGCGGGCTTCCATCTGCGCTTCCAGGGACAGCGGAACGTGAACAGCCATCTGGTCGCCGTCGAAGTCGGCGTTGAACGCAACGCAGACCAGCGGGTGCAACTGAATGGCCTTGCCTTCGATGAGGACCGGCTCGAAAGCCTGGATACCCAGACGGTGCAGGGTCGGCGCACGGTTCAACATGACCGGATGCTCGCGGATCACCTCTTCGAGGATGTCCCAAACCACCGGCTCCTGGCTCTCGACCATCTTCTTGGCCTGCTTGATGGTCGTTGCGAGCCCCATCAGTTCAAGCTTGTTGAAGATGAAGGGCTTGAAGAGTTCAAGCGCCATCAGCTTCGGCAGGCCGCACTGGTGCAGCTTGAGCTGCGGACCCACGGTGATAACCGAACGGCCGGAGTAGTCAACCCGCTTACCGAGCAGGTTCTGACGGAAGCGGCCGCCCTTGCCCTTGATCATGTCGGCAAGGGACTTGAGCGGGCGCTTGTTGGCGCCCGTCATGGCTTTGCCGCGACGACCGTTATCGAGCAGAGAATCGACCGACTCCTGCAGCATCCGCTTTTCGTTGCGGACGATGATTTCCGGCGCCTTCAGTTCGAGCAGGCGCTTCAGGCGGTTGTTGCGGTTGATTACGCGACGGTACAGATCGTTCAGGTCAGAGGTGGCAAAACGACCACCATCCAGCGGAACGAGCGGACGCAAGTCCGGCGGCAGAACCGGAAGGACTTCCAGGATCATCCAGTCCGGCTTGATACCGGAGGACTGGAAGGCTTCCAGCACTTTCAGGCGCTTGGAAATCTTCTTGATCTTGGCTTCCGAACCAGTGGTCTCGAGCTCGGAACGCAGCTTCTCGACTTCGTGCGGCAGATCAAGGCTGCGCAGCATCTCGCGGATGCCCTCAGCGCCCATCAGCGCGATGAAGTCGTCACCGTATTCCTCGACCTTGGCCAGATAGTCGTCTTCCGACAGGATCTGGGCGCGGTTCATCGGCGTCATGCCGGGGTCGGTGACCACGTAGGCTTCAAAATACAGTACGCGTTCGATGTCGCGCAGGGTCATGTCGAGCACCATGCCGAGGCGGCTCGGCAGGCTCTTCAGGAACCAGATGTGGGCAACGACCGAGGCCAGCTCGATGTGCGCCATGCGTTCGCGGCGAACTTTCGACAGCGTCACTTCGACACCGCACTTTTCGCAGATCACACCACGGTGCTTCAGGCGCTTGTACTTGCCGCACAGGCACTCGTAGTCCTTGACCGGTCCGAAAATCTTCGCGCAGAAGAGACCATCGCGTTCCGGCTTGAAGGTCCGGTAGTTGATGGTTTCGGGCTTCTTTACTTCGCCATAGGACCAGGACCGGATCGTCTCCGGGGACGCCAGACTAATCGTGATGGCGTCGAACTCTTCCTCGTTCGGCAGGCTTTGCTTGAATAGATCAGCGAGCAAACTTTTCATCAATCACTCCATCCAGTATGGGCACGCATCGTCGAACCTGCCGCTCAGTAGCGGTCCAGGTCGATGTCGATGGCCAGAGAGCGAATTTCCTTGACCAGCACGTTGAAGGATTCCGGCATGCCGGCGTCGATCTTGTGCTCGCCCTTGACGATGTTTTCGTACACTTTGGTCCGGCCGGTAACGTCATCCGACTTGACCGTGAGCATTTCCTGCAGCGTGTAGGCGGCACCGTAGGCTTCCAGCGCCCAGACTTCCATTTCCCCGAAACGCTGACCGCCGAACTGGGCCTTGCCTCCCAACGGCTGCTGGGTAACAAGGGAGTACGGGCCGGTAGAACGCGCATGCATCTTGTCATCGACCAAGTGGTGCAGCTTCAGCACATGCTTGTAACCAACGGTAACCTGACGCTCGAAAGGTTCGCCCGTGCGGCCATCAACCAGATTCACCTGACCGCCGGACGGCAGACCCGCCAGTTCGAGCATGCCCTGAATCTCGGACTCCTTGGCCCCATCGAAAACCGGCGTTGCGAAAGGCACGCCCTTGCGCAGGTTCTGCGCCAATTCGAGGACTTCGGTGTCGTTGAACTCGTTCAGCTGTTCGGGCTTGCCACTACCGTTATAGATCTCTTCCAGGAAGCCGCGCACTTCATCGGCTGTCGCCTTGGCACGCATCATCTTGTCGATCTTGTTGCCAAGACCCTTCGCAGCCCAGCCCAGGTGGGTTTCGAGCACCTGGCCGATGTTCATCCGCGACGGAACGCCCAAGGGGTTCAGCACGATGTCCATCGGCGTACCGTCTTCCATGTAAGGCATGTCTTCGACAGGAACGATCTTGGAAACCACACCCTTGTTACCGTGACGACCGGCCATCTTGTCGCCAGGCTGAAGGCGACGCTTGACCGCCAGGTAGACCTTGACCATCTTCTGCACACCCGGGGGCAGCTCATCGCCCTGGGTAAGCTTCTTCTTCTTGGCTTCGAAAGCCAGGTCGAAGTCCTTGCGTGTCTTTTCGAGGGACTCGCGAACCGACTCCATCTGGGCGGCGAGGGTCTCGTCGGCCATGCGGATATCGAACCACGTGTAGTGCTCGAGGCCTTCCAGGTATTCCTTGGTGATCGGCGTGCCCTTGGCGAGACGGCGGGGACCGCCATTGGCCGGCTGACCCGAGATCATCCGCTCGATACGTTCGAAAGCGTCACGCTCCACGATCCGCATCTGGTCGGCGAGGTCGGTCTTGAAGCCACGCAGCATGTCGTCGATGATCGACTGGGCACGCTTGTCTCGCTCGATGCCCTCACGGGTGAACACCTGAACGTCGATCACGATGCCGTTCATGCCGGAAGGCACGCGCAGCGAGGTGTCCTTAACGTCGGAAGCCTTCTCGCCGAAGATGGCGCGCAGCAGCTTCTCTTCAGGCGTCAGCTGGGTTTCGCCCTTGGGCGTAACCTTGCCCACGAGCACGTCGCCTGCCTCTACTTCGGCGCCGATATAGACGATGCCGGACTCATCAAGACGGGACAGCTGGGCTTCACCGAGCGACGCGATGTCGCGGGTGATTTCCTCAGGTCCGAGCTTGGTGTCACGGGCAACGACGGTCAGCTCTTCGATGTGGATCGAAGTGAAACGGTCGTCAGCCACCACACGTTCGGAGATCAGGATCGAGTCTTCGAAGTTGTAGCCGTTCCACGTCATGTAGGCGACCAGCATGTTCTGACCCAGAGCAAGCTCACCCATGTCGGTGGAGGCACCGTCGGCGATCACGTCGCCACGGGACACCACGTCGCCAACCTTGACGACCGGACGCTGGTTGATGTTCGTGTTCTGGTTCGAACGGGTGTACTTGATCAGGTTGTAGATATCGACACCGACCTCGCCAGCAACCGTTTCCGCGTCATGCACGCGGATCACGATGCGGTTGGCGTCGACATAGTCCACAACACCGCCGCGAAGGGCCTGCTCGGCGGTGCCCGAGTCGACCGCCACGGTACGCTCGATGCCGGTACCGACGAAAGGCTTTTCAGGACGCAGACAGGGCACGGCCTGACGCTGCATGTTCGCGCCCATCAGCGCGCGGTTCGCGTCATCGTGCTCAAGGAACGGAATCAGGGACGCAGCCACCGATACGATCTGGCCAGGCGCGATGTCCATGTACTGAACGGTATCCGCGGTCGCAAGCGTGAATTCACCCTTGTTACGGCAGGAAACCAGATCACCGGTCAGCTTGCCGGTGGCATCCACTTCGGCGTTCGCCTGGGCGATGACGTACTGGCCTTCTTCGATCGCCGACAAAAAGTCGATCTGCTCGGTGACGGAACCGTCAGTAACCTTCCGGTACGGCGTCTCGAGGAAACCGTACTGGTTGGTGCGGGCAAACAGCGCCAGCGAGTTGATCAGACCAATGTTCGGACCTTCCGGCGTCTCGATAGGACACACGCGACCGTAGTGGGTCGGATGGACGTCGCGGACTTCAAAGCCTGCACGCTCACGGGTCAAACCGCCCGGTCCAAGAGCCGAAACACGGCGCTTGTGGGTGATCTCCGCCAGCGGGTTGGTCTGGTCCATGAACTGGGACAGCTGGCTGGAACCGAAGAACTCCTTGATTGCGGCGCTGATCGGCTTGGCATTGATCAGGTCGTGCGGCATCAGGTTGTCGCTCTCGGCCTGACCAAGACGCTCCTTCACGGCCCGTTCGACACGCACCAAACCGGCACGGAACTGGTTTTCAGCCAGTTCGCCCACCGAACGGACGCGCCGGTTACCAAGGTGGTCGATGTCGTCGATTTCACCACGGCCATTGCGCAACTCGACGAGCACGCCGACAACGGCAAGCACGTCGTCATTGGACAGCGTACCCGGACCTTCGCCACCCTTCGGACCAACGGTCGCGTACAGACGCTTCTGCCAATCGGGAGCCTTGTCGTCGAGCTTCTCGGGATAGGCTCGACGATTGAACTTCATGCGACCGACGACCGACAGGTCGTAGCGCTCCGGCAAATAGAACAGCCCCTGGAACAGGGCTTCGACAGCATCTTCCGTAGGCGGCTCGCCCGGACGCATCATGCGGTAAATCGCAACCCGCGCAGCCCACTGATCGGCGGTTTCGTCGACTCGCAGGGTCTGGGAAATGTGGGAACCGCGATCCAGATCGTTCAGGTAGAGCGTCGTGAACGTGGTGACACCCGCTTCGCGGAGCTTGTCAAGGACGTCCTCGGTGATCTCCTCGTTGGCGCGAGCAACGAGCTCACCGTCAGGACTCACCACATTGGTGGCGAGAACGCGTCCCAGCAGGAAATCGTCGGCGACGGACACCATCTCGATGCCGGCAGTGGCCAGCTCGCGGATATGCTTGGCGGTAATCCGCTTGTCCTTGGTCACAATGACCTTGCCGGACGCGTCGACCACGTCGAACTTGGCCATTTCGCCGCGCAGGCGATCGGGCACAAGTGCAAACTGGGCGCCATCCTCTTCGAGCGTGAAGTTCTCGAAGTCGTGGAAAGTCGACAGGATTTCTTCCGGCGTCATCCCGATAGCCTTCAGCAGGATGGTGACCGGCATTTTGCGGCGACGGTCGACGCGGAAATACAGGTAATCCTTCGGGTCGAACTCGAAGTCCAGCCAAGAGCCGCGGTAGGGAATGATCCGTGCCGAGAACAGCAGCTTTCCGGATGAGTGGGTCTTGCCGCGGTCATGTTCGAAGAACACGCCAGGAGACCGGTGCAGCTGCGAAACGATTACCCGCTCGGTGCCGTTAACCACGAAGGAGCCGTTGTTGGTCATGAGCGGAATCTCGCCCATGTACACTTCCTGCTCCTTGACTTCCTTGATGGTCTCCTTGGCAGCTTCCTTATCCAGGATTACCAGACGGACACGAGCGCGCAAGGGTGATGCGAAGGTCAGGCCACGCTGCTGACACTCCTTCACATCGAAGGCCGGCTCACCGAGGTTAAATTGCACGAATTCCAGCCGAGCGTTGCCGCTATGGCTGGAAATCGGAAAAATGGAATTGAAGGCAGCCTGAAGGCCCTGGTTTGCCCGAGCTGCAGGCAGAGTTTCCGCCTGCAGAAAGGACGCGTAGGATTCAAGTTGAGTGGCCAGCAGATAAGGCACATTCTTTACGGCTGCGCGCTTGGCGAAGCTTTTACGGATGCGCTTTTTCTCGGTGTAGGAGTACGCCATAGATGCTCCGGGTCAGAGAAGTCGGACGTCAGAAGACAAAAGACAGCATTTCGGACACTTGATTCAACGCGTTCCGCGCTTTAATCTGCATCGAACGCTCTTTTTTGTCGTCTATGTCCAGACTTTTATAAACAGCAGAAAACAGAAAGCACAAAAGGGCCGATGCCGAAATGGCATCAGCCCTCTGTAGGAAGCTGGAATTACTTGACTTCGACCTTGGCGCCTGCGTCTTCAAGTTGCTTCTTGAGCGCATCGGCATCAGCCTTGGAAATGCCTTCCTTGACAGCCTTCGGAGCGCCGTCAACCAGATCCTTGGCTTCCTTGAGGCCCAGGCCGGTTACTGCACGAACGACCTTGATGACTTCAACCTTCTTGTCGCCGGCAGCCAGCAGCATGACGGTGAATTCGGTCTGCTCTTCAACCACAGCAGCAGCAGCGGCGCCAGGAGCAGCCACAGCCATCGAAGCGGCGGAAACGCCGAACTTCTCTTCGAACGCCTTGACCAGGTCGTTCAGGTCCATCACCGTCATTGCGCCAACGGCTTCGAGGATGTCGTCTTTGGTAATTGCCATCTCAAAATACTCCAAATCTAATTTCGTACGAGTTACCAGGAACCGACCAATTAGGCGGCTGCGGCTTCTTCTTCACGTTTTTTGGCCAACGCAGCCATCGCACCAGCAAAGCTCGATACCGGAGCCTGCATGACGCCCAGCAGCGTGGAAAGCAGCTCTTCGCGGCTCGGAATCGACGCCAGGGCTTGCACACCAGCCTTGTCGAGAACCTTCCCTGCGTAACAGCCAGCCTTCAGCACCAGCTTGTCGTTGGTTTTGGCGAAATCGCTCAAAACCTTCGCTGCAGATACCGGATCGGCCGAAATGCTGTAAATCAGCGGGCCGGTCATTTCTTCCGCCAAGCCTGCGAACGGCGTATCAGCCACTGCACGGCGTGCCAGGGTATTCTTCAGCACACGCAGATAAACGCCAGCATCACGAGCCTTGGCACGCAGCACGGTGAGGTTGCCTACCTCAATCCCTGCGTACTGTGCCACGACGATTGTCTGGGCGTTCGCTACTTGCGCCGACACCTCGGCCACTACGGCTTTTTTGTCGTCGAGATTCAGACTCAAGGTCTTTCCTCCTATCAAGTCAACACGCGATGAAAACCTTCATCGCACCTACGGCGACCTGGATCAGGAGCTTTGCGCTCCGTTCAAAAACGAAACGCGGAAATCCTGTCTGGGACACCGTCTACGCAGGTTTTCGTTGATTAAGCGACAAGGCTTGCGCCTGGCCGCACCTGCGGTCTTTGACGATCCGGATGGCTTGCTTTTACGCCAGCCATCCGGCCCAAAGTTCTTACTGCTGACCGCTTGCGGTAGCGGGTTCCACGCGGACGCCGGCGCCCATCGTGGACGACACGGCAACCTTGCGCAGATACACGCCCTTGGAAGCAGCCGGCTTGGCCTTGACCAAGGCATCGATCAGGGCCGCAACGTTCTGCTGAAGCGCTTCGACGGAGAAAGACGCACGACCCACGGTAGCGTGAATCAAACCGCCCTTGTCGGTACGGTACTGAACCTGACCGGCCTTGGCATTCTTCACCGCGGTGGTGACATCCATGGTAACGGTGCCGACTTTCGGGTTCGGCATCAGGCCACGGGGACCAAGGATCTGACCCAGCGCGCCCACGACGCGCATGGCGTCCGGAGTGGCGATGCACAGGTCGAAATCGATGGTGCCGCCCTTGACCTGCTCGGCCAGATCGTCAAAACCGACGACATCTGCGCCTGCAGCGCGGGCTGCTTCAGCCTTGTCGCCCTGGGCGAACACGGCAACACGAACCGACTTGCCGGTACCGGCCGGCAGAACCACGGAACCGCGAACCAGCTGGTCGGATTTCTTGGCATCGACGCCGAGATTGACGGCCACATCGATGGACTCGTCGAACTTGGCGGTTGCGCACTCCTTGACCAGCGACAGTGCATCGGTCAGGGGATAAACCTTGTTGCGATCAACTTTGGCACGCAGGGCCTGAACGCGCTTGGACAATTTCGCCATGATTACATGCCTTCCACGGTGATGCCCATGCTGCGTGCGGAGCCAGCGATGGTACGAGCTGCGGCGTCGAGGTCCGCTGCGGTGAGATCCTTCATCTTGGCTTTGGCGATTTCTTCGCACTGAGCCTTGGTGATCTTGCCGACCTTGTCGGTATGGGGCTTCGGGGAGCCCTTCTGGATACCGGCGGCCTTCTTGATCAAGATGGTTGCGGGCGGCGTCTTCATGATGAAGGTGAAGCTCTTGTCCGCAAACGCAGTGATCACGACCGGAATCGGCAAACCGGGTTCAAGCCCTTGAGTCTGGGCATTGAACTCCTTACAGAACTGCATGATGTTCAGGCCGCGCTGACCAAGAGCCGGACCGATCGGGGGACTGGGGTTGGCCTTGCCGGCAGGAACCTGCAGCTTGACGTAACCAATAATCTTCTTTGCCATTAGGCAACTCCTTTTTGAGTTCTAGCGCACGACTTTTACGCCGCGCTCCTCTTTGCCCTATCGGGCGCAAAACGGGGTGCCTAATCGCACCCCACGGCGATCAGGTTTTCTCGACCTGACCGAAATCCAGCTCAACCGGCGTAGCACGACCGAAAATCGTAACCGAGACGCGGATCTTGCTCTTTTCGTAGTTCACGTCTTCGACGGAACCATTGAAGTCGGTAAATGGACCTTCCTTGACCCGAACCATCTCGCCAACCTCGAAGAGCACCTTCGGACGCGGCTTATCGACGCCATCCTTCATCTGCTGCATGATCTTGTCGACTTCCTTTTCGGAAATCGGGGTCGGCTTGTTCGCAGTACCACCTACAAAACCGGTAACTTTCGGGTTGACTTGATGAGATGCCACGTATCGTCGTTCATCTCCATTTCCACCAGCACGTAGCCGGGGAAGAACTTGCGTTCAGTGATGCTTTTCTGGCCGTTCTTCATCTCGATCACTTCTTCGACCGGAACGAGAATCTGACCAAACAAATCCTGCATGCCATCACGCGCAATTCGCTCGACGAGCGCGCGCTGGACCGACTTTTCGAAGCCGGAATAGGCGTGAACTACGTACCAACGCTTGCTCATGATTTTTTCCAGCCCAGAATCAGATCATAAAGAGCCCATTCGAGCGTCTTGTCGGTTACCCACAAGAAGACCGCCATGATCACGACGAACGCAAAAACAATTCCGGTTGTCTGGAAGGTTTCCTTGCGCGACGGCCATGAGACCTTTTTGGTTTCGGCAACGGTATCGTTTGCAAAGATGGCAAACCGCTGCCCGGGCTCGGTTTTCCAGGCCACAGCAGCGCACAGCGAAACACCCGCGAGCACAGAGAGAACGCGGAGAACCATCGCTTGCTCGGAGAGCAGATAGAAGCCCACAACGCCAGCCACCAGAATAACCAGTGCTAGCGCAAACTTGATTTTGTCGGCCATTAAAACGTAATTCCGATTGAAGCGTGGCAGGGGCAGAGGGAATCGAACCCCCAACCTTCGGTTTTGGAGACCGACGCTCTGCCAGTTGAGCTATACCCCTGCAGCAGAGACTACAGGCCGCCTCGCGGGGAGCGAGGCGTCCCGAGTACGACTATCGATATTACTCGATAACCTTGGCAACGACACCGGCGCCGACGGTACGACCGCCTTCACGGATGGCGAAACGCAGACCTTCTTCCATCGCGATCGGCGCAATCAGCTTTACCGTCATCGAGATGTTGTCGCCCGGCATGACCATCTCGGTGCCTTCCGGCAGACTGATGGAACCGGTCACGTCCGTGGTACGGAAGTAGAACTGCGGACGGTAGTTGTTGAAGAACGGGGTGTGACGGCCGCCTTCTTCCTTGGAGAGGACATACACCTCGCCGGTGAAATGGGTGTGCGGCTTGACGGAACCCGGCTTGCACAGCACCTGGCCACGCTCGACGTCTTCACGCTTGGTGCCACGCAGCAGAACGCCAACGTTGTCACCCGCCTGACCTTGATCAAGCAGTTTGCGGAACATTTCAACACCGGTGCAAGGTGGTCTTCACCGTGGGCTTGATGCCGACGATTTCACTTTCCTCGCCAACCTTGACGATGCCGCGCTCGATACGGCCAGTCACCACCGTGCCGCGTCCCGAGATCGAAAACACGTCTTCGACCGGCAGCAGGAAGGGCAGATCCACGGCGCGCTCAGGCGTCGGGATGTAGCTGTCCAGCGCTGCAGCCAGGCGGAAGATGGAGGGTTCGCCGATTTCGGACTGGTCGCCTTCAAGGGCCTTCAGGGCAGAGCCGTGAATGATCGGGGTGTCGTCGCCCGGGAAGTCGTACTTGGAGAGCAGCTCGCGCAGTTCCATTTCGACGAGTTCGAGCAGTTCGGCATCGTCAACCATGTCGCACTTGTTCATGTACACCAGCACATACGGCACACCAACCTGACGGGCAAGCAGGATGTGCTCGCGAGTCTGGGGCATCGGGCCGTCAGCGGCGGAGCACACCAGAATCGCTCCGTCCATCTGTGCGGCACCGGTAATCATGTTCTTGACGTAGTCGGCGTGACCCGGGCAGTCAACGTGCGCGTAGTGACGATTTTCGGTTTCGTATTCGACGTGCGCAGTGTTGATGGTGATGCCGCGTGCCTTTTCTTCCGGCGCCGCGTCGATCTGGTCGTAGGCCTTGGCCTCGCCACCAAACTTGCGCGACAGCACGGTCGTGATCGCTGCCGTCAGCGTGGTCTTGCCGTGGTCAACGTGACCAATCGTGCCGACGTTTACGTGCGGCTTCGTCCGTGCAAATTTTTCCTTAGCCATATCATCAACCCCGCAAAAAATCAGGAAATCGGAACACTAACTCCAAGCCGTTGCACCAGCCATTGCTGGTGCCCATGGGCAGGATTGAACTGCCGACCTCTCCCTTACCAAGGGAGTGCTCTGCCACTGAGCTACATGGGCCTCACACACGCAAACTGGAGCGGGTGAAGGGAATCGAACCCTCGTCATAAGCTTGGAAGGCTTCTGCTCTACCATTGAGCTACACCCGCTTTACAACGCACGACTCACAATCACCACTCACGCCACACGGACGGAGCAAACAGCCAAAATCGTTGGTGGAGGGGGAAGGATTCGAACCTTCGAAGGCAGAGCCGTCAGATTTACAGTCTGATCCCTTTGACCGCTCGGGAACCCCTCCAAGCGAGAAGCTGCGCAGTCTAGACATTGATATCGACATTGTCAAACACATTCGACAAATACTTTTCAAAGACTGTGCTTTAATCGACTCAACCAAGTTCTGTGCAAGGAGAAACCAACGCATGAACAATGATTTGCTGCTCGAAGCGGTTCTTGCCAGCGGAGTCGTACTGCCCGCACCAGGACCGGGCTTTCTGCGATTGCAGGCGGCGGCTGCGAACGATGACGCGGGGCCGAAGGAGCTGGCTCACGCCGTGAGCCAGGACCCCGCAATCACCGGCGCACTTTTGCGTATCGCCAACTCCCCTGTCTTCAGGCCCCGCAGCGTGCCTCGCTCGGCCCTCGAAGCCATTTCAATGCTGGGGCGCACGCGGACGCTGGCAGCCGCCGCCAGCGTGGCACTCAGGAGCCAAGGAGATGGCAAGGATGCGGCAGCGCTTGAGCTCGTCTGGGCAGCCTGTGCCAGTGCGGCCGATCACTGCTACCGTGCGGCACGGGCAACGCGCTTCAAATCACTTGCCGACACGGCCTACCTGGCAGCACTGATGCAGGACGCGGGGATTGCCGTTGTGCTGCGCCGCGCGCCCGAACACGTCGGCGTTCTGCGTAATTCCGGAACGGCAATCGAGGCTGGCGCCCGTGCACTCGACGCAATCACCGGCATGGATCACGCGGCGGCGGGCTATCTTGTGGCGCGCAACTGGAAGCTGCCCCTTGAAGTGTGCGAAGCGATCCGAGCGCATCACGATCCACGCCTGGCATCCCGTCTGGGGGGCGACAGCCGACGTATCAGCCTGCTGCTGGCAGCAGGAAGGCGCCTACGCGACGGCGCATCGCCCGACTGGACGGACTGGGAGGGGCAGGTGGAGGCAGAGCTGGGGCTTTCTGCAGAGGATCTCGATCAGCTCGCGTTAGCGCCGGACTGACTGCCACTCAGTGACGGGAAGTCGCGGTCAGGGCGAGCCCGGCGGCGACGAAAACTCCGCCGAAAAGACGGTTCTGCAGGCGCACCGCGCGATTGCCGCGGGCAACACCGCGAAAGCGGCCGGCTAGCAGCGCGTAACCGGACATCACCAGGACATCGACGCAGCACATCGTGGCGCCAATCACCAGAAACTGGGGCAGGCGTGGCAGGCCGGAATCAATGAACGGAGGCACGAGGGCGGCGATGAAAACAATGGCCTTCGGATTACCGAGATTGACCAGCACGCCCTGAAGGAAAAAACCGCCGCGGGCGCTTGAAGCAGGCACAAGCCCGTTTTCGGCCGGCAACTCCCGCCATTTTTTTATCCCCAGCCACACAAGGTAGCCCGCGCCCGCCAGCTTGAGGGCCAGAAAGGCCGGCTCCGATGCCGCGAGCAGTGCGCCAAGGCCCGCCGCCACTAGCCTGGATGTTGCATGAATTTCGTAAAGAGCCTCATCCAGCGTTCCGCGGAGATTTTTTCAATTTCAAGCGATAGCTCCCCTTTCCCCCGCTGATGGGGTGAAGCTTGGGTCGTAGTGGATGGGCTGGGTGGGAGGCACGATCTCGTGGGCCAGACGGGGCGGGCCATGGGGAACGGGGCATGGGCCGCACCCGGTTCGGTGAGTAGAGGCGCTGACAGACGAGCACCAGCAGATCCTTGACCGGACAGGCGCTGGGCAGATGCAATAGCACCCGATCCTTGTACTGTTTGACCCGGGCGGCGATCTTGAACAGCATGAGCATGACCGTCCTGGGCTGGGCCGTTGCCAGGGGCGTCCCTTGCAAGCCGAGGTGGCGCAATTGCTGGTGCAAGACATAGGCCCCGGCGGTCAGCAGGAGTCGGCCGAAGTTGGCGAGGAAGCTTCCGGCCGAGGTGCGGTCGGATTTCAGGTCGCACTTCACTTGTTTGATCAGGTTTTCCGCCTGGCCGCGGGCACAGTACTCCTGCTGGTAGAGCGTCCGGGGCGAAGGGGCGCGCAAGGTGGTGACCACATAGCGCTGATTGTCCTTGGGCAGCGTTACGCCACAGCCGGCCAGGACTTCGGCCTTGAGCACCACACGGAAGGCCTGCGGCCAGGAGGCGGCCTGGTAGTCGAACTCGCCGAAGTGGCGCACGGCGGCTACCTTGGGTCCCAAGCCGCGGGCGGCCAGGGTCTGATACAGGGCAAGATGCCCGCGAACGTTCGTCATCAAACCCTCAGCCCGGCGTGTCAGAACCTTGTTGCCGGTCAGGCCGAAGATAAAGTCGGCATTCCCATCAGCCAGGATCAAGGCCATCAATTCCGGATTGGAGAAGTGGCCGTCGCCGCGCAGCAGGATATGGGTTGTGGGCCAGTGCCGACGCAACAGGTCGAGCACCCGCTTCATGATCATGGCGTTCTCGGCGCCGCAGGGGGTTTTGCCCGGACGCAGCACGGCGGTGACGAGGGCGCCCGAGTGGGCCTCGAACACCAGCAGGGGCAGGTAACAATGGTGGCCGTAATGGTGGTTGTAGAAGGACAGCGCCTGTTGGCCGTAGGTGGCGTCGTCGGTATGGTCCATGTCCAGCGTGATGCTGCACGGGGCGTGTTCATACCCGGCGATGAACTGCTCGACCAGGGCGCGGGCCAGGCGGTAGATGTCGCTGCGCCGCAGCGAGCCTTCCAGGCGGGAGTGGGTGGCGCCGCAGGCCAGCGCCGTGTCGGCATCCAGCGGCGCCCGTCCCGCCGCCAGTTTGAACAGCGGGTCATGGCGCAGGGCGTTGGCATCGTTGCCGTCTTCGTAGCCGGAGGCCATCTGAAAGACGCGCTGCGTCAGCAGGTCGCGCAGCGAATGGGTGATATAGCGCGGATCGCGAGAATCCCTGATCGCCTGGGTCAGGCGCTCGATGAGGCCGATACGCGCATCCACCGCACTCAGTACCAGGGCGCCCAGGTCCGAGGAAACCTCTCCGCCGGTGAAGTCGGCGCGGACCGTGAAGCCCGCGGCAGGCGGAAATCGGAGCTGAGCCGGGGTAGAATCTGCCACTGGGCGAGTGCCGGTAGTCATTTTTTACGAACTGGTTTCTAGATAACTCCAATTCTATCAAATGCTTATCGTGTCACTCGCCCTCTTTACGCAAAATCCAGGCTAGGGCAAGCTGCATGAGCAGCGCAGCTTGCAGGCCGAGAATCGCCGTGAGGGCATGACGATAACCATGCTGCAAGCCCACGCTCATGCTGAGGGCAGCCCCTGGGCCAGGCGATAGCGCAACAACCAGCACGGTGGCCAGAAAACCCAGCCAGAGGGGAAGTGACATGAAAAGCTCCATTGGCGGAATGCGGCCTCCACCGTGTTTGAAGAAAAGCGTTTCAACCCGCCTCATCCGTACCCAGCCGAAAACGGACGGGAACGACGACCGACGCCTCGACCGGCTCGCCGCCGCGCCGTGCCGGCACGAAACGCCAATGCCAGACTGCGGTGGACGCCGCGTCGTCGAGGGATTCGTGGCCGCCACTCTCGCGCACCCTGACGGAAATCGGGATACCTTCTGCAGAGACGCGGACATCGAGGCGTACGGTGCCTTCGAGGCCGCGCCGACGCGCGATCAGCGGATAGCCCGGCTTGGGATTGTCGAGGTAGCGGGCACCGAAGCTTGGCGGTGAATAACTGGTGGGTGCGTCTGCCTGGCCCGGCGGGGCGGCCGCCGGCGCAACCGGTCCGGGATCTGAAGCCGGCTGAATCGCGGCAGGCGCAGATGGCGCCGACGCCGTTGCGACGGCCGGCGCGGGGCGCTCGCTGCGCGCATCGCTGACTAGGCGCTGCTGCGGCTGAACCGGTTCGGGGCGCGTGCGGGCACTTGCATGACGCGCCGGCGCGGGAGGTTCGGCCCGCGTCGGATGCGCTTCGGGCCGGGGCGCTTCGACCTTCTTTTCAGGGACGATCTCGCGGACCAGGCGGGCTTCGAGCAGACGCGGCGCATCAGGCGCTGGCGCACGCAGACCGCCGCCGAGACCCAGCATGAGGCCGTGGGCCAGGATTGACGCACCGATCGCGTAGAGCAGCCCCCTGTCGCTCATCACAGGGCGATACGCGCCAGCCGTGGCAAAGCGATGTGGATGTCAGCAAGGCGGGTGTCGGTGGTCACAAAAACTCTTCCAGTTAGAGGATAGGGCTGACGCAGCCGTCGACGTCACGCTATCGACGCAATGTGCCGGCTCGCGCAGTATCCAGCCTTAAGATCGATCAAGGCAGGGGGAGGCAGATCGTACCGAATCGAACCCGGGCAGTGAACGGGAAGTTTTCCGGGACACACGAGCCTCACCCCGCCACCGGCGCGTGGGGGCCACGCCTGCCGGCCAGGCGCATCCCCACAAGAAAACTCGTGAAGATCACGCCGATCAGGGCGAAGCCCAGCGCCAGTTCCTTGCCCTCGCCCCAGGCTTCAAGTCCGGGCAAAGCGAGGCGTGCTGCACCATAGGCGGCCACCAGCAGGCTCATGCCGGCCACGGCCAGGGCCATCACCCTCGATGCGACGCGGGCAATCTTGTCGGCGCGGGCAATCAGTCGGGCGACCCACAAACCATTGGCGCCATCCGCCAGCAACATGCCGAGCATGAAGGCCAGCCCGAGGCCCACCGCATGCAGCCAACCCCCGCTCTGCACGCCGGTGGCCGCAAACAGGGCCGCCTGGCTCACGGTATCGAAGGACAGCGCGAACAGCGCGCCGACCTGGGCTACGCCCCCCGGATGGGCAACCCGTCCGAGGCGGCCCAGCCAGCTCCCCCGCAGGCCGACCGGGCGCACAACGTCCTGCTCTCCGGCGGCAAGCACCGCGCGCAGGTTGAGCAGGCCGAGAAGGGTCAGGAATACGATCGAAATCCAGGCGCCGGAAAGCTCGAGCCACGGCGGCGCAGTCCAGCCCTGCGACAGCAGGCTCGCGCCCAGCGCGATCAGCATGACTACAGCACCATGACCAATCGAAAACAGGACGCCGCAGAAGCGCGCCCAACGCGGGTTCGCATGCGCGTTGAATCGGGTCAGGCCGTCGATGGCTGCAAGATGGTCGGCGTCGAAACCGTGTTTCAGGCCGAGCACGAAAGCCAGCAGGACAAGGGCGAGGCTATCGCTCGACGAAGGAGGCATGGCAGGCGCCGTGATGCACGAATCAAAGGCTCATTTTAGAGCATGCACGCGTCAGCAAGCAGCGCACCGCCTCTCCCGCCCCATCGGCAAAATCTAGCGAGCGCGGCTGAAGTGCAATAATCCGTGCTTTCAGGTTTCAGGCAAGGATCCCGCCCCATGGCCCGTGTGCTCATAGAACTTCCCGCGCAGTTCGTGTTTTCCACCGAAGTGCCGATCTACATCACCCATATCAACAAGGCCCAACACCTCGACAACGCGGCGCTGATCGCGCTCCTGTCCGAAGCCCGCGTGCGCTTCTTCCGCTCGCTCGGCTACGACGAGCTGGACGTGGACGGAGTTGGCATCGTGGTGGCGGACATGGCCCTGCAGTACAAATCCGAGGCCTTCCACGGGGAGACCCTGACCTTCGAGATGACCCCCGACGACTTCAACAAATACGGCTGTGACCTTGCCTGGCGGGCCAGCGACAAAGCCACCGGGCGCGAGGTCGCCCGCGGAAAGACCGGCATCCTGTTCTTCGACTACGCGGCCCGCCGCCCGGCCCCCGTGCCCCAGGGCTTCCTCGCCAGGACAGCCTCGATGCCGACCTGATCAGACTTTCAGGTCCACCTGCTGCAGCGTTCCAACCCGGCCGTCCTCGCCCACGAAGACGCCGGAGCTGCGGATCGCCCCCAGTTCCTCGCCACCGTCCTTGAGCGTGAACGGCGTCGCCGTCCGCCCGAGGTAGAGCGCACCAACGCCGGCCGCATCCAGTCCGACCACGGCCCCGCCACCCTGTGCGTCTGGCGTCCAGACACCGAGCCGGCCAAGCACCGGGTCGGCCTCGTCGATCCAGCCATTGGCATCGCTGTCGTACTGCGCCAGATCGGCAAAGCCATCACCGCTGGCCGGCCCGAAAAGCTGACGGCCGGATTCCACCTTGCCGGCCCCAAGCGCGTCGAGCACCAGGAATCCGCTGCCCTGCCCCAGGAGCGGCACATCCACCTTGTTGCCGTCGCCCAGCAGATCGAAGCTGAAGCGCTGATTGCCCAGACTCGCCGCACTGCCGCCAAAGTTGATCACCAAGGGATCCTTGCTCACCGCATTGCCCGCGCGCAGGCTGACGCTGCTCGTCACCGTTTCGCTGCGCTGCATGGACAGCCCGACGCTGAAGTCGATCATCCGGCCATCGGCGGTGCGAATCGTGCCTCTCGCCTCGAAGTGCGTCTCCTCGGTGCTTTCCCGCGTCTCGCGGCGATCGTATTCGATACCGAAATCCGGCTGCCGCGCGGCGGCTTCCTGGGCTGCGGCATCGGGTGCGGCCGGCTGCGACGCAGCGTCGACAGCAAGCTCGGCGGCGGACATCACGCGGATGCGCCGCCCGGTCATCATTTCGACGATGGATTTGAGCAGTTCCATCCGGGGGTCCGCAGCCATTTCGTCATCGCCAACCGGCGCGCTGGCGGCTGACGAATCGGCCTGCTCAAGGCTCAAGGCCTGGCGTCCCGCATCTGACAGCACCACGCTGCGGGCGGGCAAGGGCGCAGCCGCGTCACGCGGGCGCGGCCCCACCCACGCCTGCAGGCGCTCCTCCACTTCAAACTTGCTGGTGCTTGCGTGAGTAGCAGCAAAGTCCAGGCTGGCAGCAGCGATTCTCATGGCGGTCTCCGGTGACGGGCAGGAACATGCCTCTTTCAACGGCGGCCAGACAGCCGGCTTTACCGGCGCTCAAGAAAACTCAGCAAATGCTGCGCATACGCGGAAACCTGCGCTTACAGACACGCGCAGACGCCACCCGCGCGAGGCTCTAAGATGACAGCCTGCGCTGCCCGTCGGGCGGCCGACCAGCCCTGCCGGGAGCGTGTCATGCCCCTCCGCCCTACCCTTCTCCGCCTCAAGGCAGCCGCAGTCCTCACGATCGCCGGCGCGGCAGCCCTGATCGTGCCTGCGGCCGCAGAGGCCCAGCAGATCTACATCAACACGCCCGTCCAGATGTACGCCGGCCCCGATCTCGATTATCCGATCGTCGCCACGCTCCATCCGGGCCTGGGCGTCGAGCTTGCAGGCTGCCTGCCAAGCTACGACTGGTGCGATGTGATCCTCTACGATGGCCTGCGCGGCTGGGTTTTCGGCCGCAGCCTGTCCTATCCCTGGCGGGGCAACGTGCTGCCGGTGCCGCAATACGGCTCGGTCATCGGAATTCCGCTGATCTCCTTCGCCATCGGGGACTACTGGGGCAACCACTACCGCAACCAGCCCTGGTACGACGATCACCGCTGGCGTCGCCCGCCACCGCCACAGCCGCGGGTCATGCCGGCACCGCCACCGCAGTGGGGCGGCTGGCAGCAGCCGTACCCGCAGCGTGAGGGCCGCGAACGTGCCTTCCCTCCGGACCAGGGTCGCCCCTTCACGCCGGATCGTGATCGCCCGTTTCCGCCGCGGCAGGACCGGGTGGCGCCGCCCCAGGGCCAGTCACCCCAGCAGCCCTATCCACCACCGCCCCGCCAGGAGCGCGAGCCGAACCGCGGTGGAGGTGGCGCCAATGTCGCGCCAGCTCCGGCCCCGTCCGTCGGTGGAGCCCCAGTCTTCCAGCCGCGCCCGGAGACGGATCGCCACTTCTTCCCGAACCGCTCGGAAAGGATGGACGCGCCCCGTCAGCAGGAAGCCGTCCAGCCCCGCCCCAACATGGCCCCACCGCCCAGCGCAGCCCCCGCCATGCCGATGGCGCCCCAGCGCATCGAAGCGCCACGCCCTCAGCGGGACATTGCCCTTCCGCCGCGCCACGACCGGGGGGAACCCGGCAACCGGCCGGACGCGCCGCGGGGCAATCCCTGAAAACCTGATTGCACGGCCCGCCAAGAAGCCCCGCCGACCTCTGCCGGCGGGGCTTCTTCGTTCAGCAGATCCGCGGCAGTTGCTCGCCGGCCAGCCAATCCACCATGCGGCGGCCGCCAAAGGCAGTTTTCATCTGCACGAAACGGTGCTCGTCGGCGATGACTTCGCCAATGCGGGCTGCGCGGGCACCCAGCGGATGTGCCCGTAGCGCAGCGACAAGGGCATCCGCCGCAGCCGCCGGGCAGATGGCAACGAGCTTGCCCTCGTTGGCGATGTTGAGCGGATCAAGGCCGAGAAATTCGCAGGCGGCAGCCACCTGCGGGTCGACGGGAATCGCCGCTTCGTCGAGGACGATGCCGACGCCCGATTGCTGGGCGATCTCGTTGAGCGTAGCCGCCAGCCCGCCACGGGTCGGGTCGCGCAGCACGCGGGTTTGCGGCACCGCGGCGAGGGCCGCGCCAACCAGCCCGTGCAGCGCGGCCGTATCGGAGCGGATTTCCGATTCGAAGGCCAGGTTCTCGCGCCGGGCCATGATCGCCATGCCGTGCTCGCCCAGAGAACCGGACACGATCACCGTGTCGCCAGGCCGCGCGTTGGCCCCCGAAAGCTCGCGCCCGGCCGGCAGCGCGCCGATGCCGGTGGTGGTGATGAAGATTCCATCGCCCTTGCCCTTTTCGACGACCTTGGTGTCGCCGGTCACCACCGGCACGCCGGCCGCCTTGGCCGCGGCGGCCATGCTGGCAACGATGCGGGCCAGCTCGGCCAGCGGAAAACCCTCTTCAAGGATGAAGCTGGCGGCAAGATACAGCGGCCGCGCGCCCATCACGGCCACATCGTTGATGGTGCCGTGGACGCACAGGCAACCGATGTCGCCGCCGGGAAAGAACAGTGGCGACACCACGTGGGCGTCGGTGGCCATCACCAGGCGTTCGCCGGGGGCGGGCGCCGGCAGTACCGCGCCATCGTCGCCACGACGCAGCCATTCGTTGTCGAAGGCACGGCCGAACACTTCGCCGATCAGCTGAACCATCGCCCGCCCACCGCCGCCGTGGGAAAGATCAACGCTGCCGTGACGAAGGTCGAGGGCGCGGATGTAGGTTTTTTTCATGTCACAGGCGTGGTCTCGGTCGGCGCGCCGTTTCCCATGTCACGCCACCGTGACTGGAATGTCGCGAAAACGCCCATAGGTGTAATGGGCGGCGCAGGCGCCTTCGGACGACACCATGCACGAACCCATCGGCGTTTCGGGGGTGCACACCGTGCCGAAGAGCTTGCAGTCGAGGGGCTGCTTGACGCCGCGCAGGATCGCGCCGCAATCGCAGGATTTGTGATCGGGCACCGGCCGATAGCGGAGCCCGAAGCGTGCCTCGGCATCGAAGGCTGCAAAACCCTCGCGGATCTTCAGCGCGGAATTGGGCAGCACGCCAAGGCCGCGCCATTCAAACTCGCTGCGCAACTCGAGCACCTCGGCCATCAGCGCCTGGGCCTTGAGGTTGCCCTCCGCGGTGACGGCCCGGGTGAATTCGTTCTCGACCTCGGCCCGGCCTTCATTCACCTGACGCACCAGCATGCGGATGGCCTGCATCACGTCGAGGGGCTCGAAGCCGGCGATCACCACCGGCTTGCGGTATCCAGCGGCAAAGCCGGCGTAAGGCCGGGTGCCGATCACCGTGCTGACATGGGCCGGACCGATGAAGCCATCCAGGGGCACGATGCCGAGATCACGCACTTCCGGCGAATCCAGGATTGCGGTGATGGCCGGCGGCGTGAGCACGTGGCAGCACAACACGCTGAAATTCTTCAGGCCGAGCTTCGCCGCCTGGCGAATCACCAGCGCGGTGGGCGGCGTCGTGGTTTCAAAGCCGATGGCGAAGAACACCACCTGCCGCTCCGGCTCCCGTTGCGCCAGCGCCAGCGCGTCGGCGGCCGAGTAGATCATGCGGATGTCGGCGCCCCGGGCCCGGGCGCGCAGCATCGACAGGCCCTCCGAGGCCGGCACGCGCAGGGTGTCGCCATAGCTGCAAACGGTGACGCCCTCGTCCAGGGCCAGCTGGATCGCCTGGTCGATGCGGCCGATGGGCAGCACGCAGACCGGGCAGCCGGGGCCGTGGATCATGCGCACCGCGGGCGGCAGCAGGTCGGTGACGCCGTAGCGGGAGATGGCGTGGGTGTGGCCACCGCAGAACTCCATGAAGGCGTAGCGCCGGCCGGGCTCGACTTCGCGGGCGATGGCGGCGGCAAGTCCGCGGGCGATCTCGCCATCGCGAAAATCATCCACGTATTTCATCCGGCCACCCCGGCGGTATCGATGCCGGCTTCACGCATCAGCGCAAGGGTCTGCTCCGCTTCTTCCGGGTCGAGCCGGGTGAGCGCGTAGCCGACGTGGACGATCACGTAATCGCCCACGGCCAGGCCGTCGACCAGTTCGACGGAGATTGTTTTTCTCACGCCCCCCAGTTCGACCACGGCCTGGCCGTCAGGGAGAAGTGCGATGACACGGGTCGGGATGGCGAGGCACATGAGGGGCTCCTTCTGTCCTTCTGCTATTTCTGGCCGAGGCGCGCCTTGCGTTCGGCGGTATAGGCCCACCATGGCCGGGCCGGCTCACCGGCCATGAAGCGGGTGGCGGCGATGAAGGTGTCGAGCATGCAGGGATCGACGCGCATGCCGGTGGCGGCGTTGAGCTGGGCGTAAAGCGCGTAGGGATCGCGCCCGCAAAGTGCCCCCGGCGCGGTGATTCCAAGGCCGCGCAAGTCCTTGGCGACAGCCTTGCCGATGTTGGGAATATCTTCCAGCCGGCGCACGGTGGCGGCCGTGTGCAGCGACTTCTTGCCAACCCGCGTCACAACAGCCCCCTGCGCAGCTCGGCCCGGGCAACCCAGGCCTGCCCGAGGGCGATGCCGCCGTCACCGGGCGGAACGTGCTGGGCTTCGAAAACCGCCAGGCCACGCGCCGACAGCCTGGAACGCAGACCGACGGCAAGCAGCCGGTTGTGCAGGCAACCGCCGGACAGGGCCACGCGGCGGATGCCGGTGGCCTGCGCAGCATTGGCAACCCAGCGGACCAGCCCCTCGATCAGCGTGGCATGGAAGTGGGCGGCACCGCGAGCGGCGTCCTGCTCGTCGACCAGCTGCATCAGGAGCGGGTAGAAGTTGAGCACCGCCATGCCGTCCGCCCGCGGTGCATCGATGTAGTAGCCGCCAGACAGCGGCAGGCTTTCGCCGAAGCGGCGGGCCAGGGTTTCGAGGCGCATCGCGGCCTGGCCTTCGAAGCTCATCGTGTAGCAAACGCCGAGCAGGCCGGCGGCGGCATCGAACCAGCGCCCGAGGCCGGTAGTGGGCGGGCAGCGGGTGCCGCGCACGAGCATCGATAAAACCTGCTCGACACCGGGTCGGTCGGCAAAGCGGAGGAGCGCGTCTTCGCCGCGGCCCAGCGCGTGGAGCACGCCGCAGGCCATGCGCCAGGGCTCGCGGGCGGCACGGTCGCCGCCGGGCAGCGGCAGCGGGCTGAGGTGGCCGAGACGACGAAACTCGGCGCCATCCACGTAAAGCAGTTCGCCGCCCCAGGGCAGGCCGTCGGTGCCGAGCCCCACCCCGTCCGCAGCCAGGCCGATCACCGGGCCGTCGAGGCGATGCTCGGCGCACACCGCGGCGATGTGGGCGTGGTGGTGCTGGACGGCGACGGACGGCAGGTCGAACGCGTCGGCCATGTCCAGCGCGGCGCGGGTCGAGTAATAGTCGGGGTGGGCGTCGTGGGCGACGGCCGCCGGGCGCACCGACAGGATGCTCTGCAGGTGGGCGGCGGCTTCATCCAGTGCAGTGCAGGCAGCCGGGCTGTCGAGGCCCCCGATGTGCTGGGACAAAAAGGCTTCGCTGCCGCGGGCCAGGCACAGGGTGGCCTTGAAATGGGCACCGAAGGCCAGCACCGCCGGGCCGTCGTCGTCCAGCGGCATCGCCAGCGGCGTAAAGCCACGGGCCCGGCGCAAAAACTGCACACCGGCGCCGGTGGCCTCGCCGGCCGCGGCGGGCAGGTCGGGGCGCAGGCGCAGCACCGAGTCGTCGCAGCGCACGACGATGTCGCGGTTGTGCATCAGCAGCACGTCGGCAATTTCGGAAAGGCGCTCGAGGGCTTCGTCGTTGCGCTGCACCAGCGGCTCGCCATTGGGGTTGGCGCTGGTCATCACGAGCGCCAGCGGCTGCGCCTGGGCAAGCCATTCGGTGCCCGCCGGGCGCCCGGCGGCCTCGTGAAAGAGCAGGTAATGGATAGGCGTGTAGGGCAGCATGACGCCGACTTCGTCGAGGTCGGGGGCGACGCCGGGAAAGGCCGCATCGAAGCCCTCCAGCTTGTCGAGCAGTACGATGGGCCGCTCGGCGCTTTCGAGCGCGGCGGCTTCGGGCGCCGACAGCCGGGCCCGGCCGGCCACGCTGGCGCTGCTGGCAAGCATCAGTGCGAGAGGCTGGTGAGGGCGGCCCTTGCGCTGGCGCAGGCGGGCCACCGCCTCGGGATTGGCGGCGTCGCAGGCGAGGTGAAAGCCCCCCAGGCCCTTGATTGCGACAATCTCGCCAAGCTGCAGGCGGCGCAGGGTTTCGGCCAGCGGGTCGCGGGCAATGGCCGGCACGCCGTGGGCCTCGAAGAGGCTCAGTTGCGGGCCGCACACCGGACAGGCGTTGGGTTCGGCATGGAAGCGGCGGTCGCCCGGGTGGGCGTATTCGGCAGCGCAGCCGGGGCACAACACAAAGCTGGCCATGCTGGTGCGCGCCCGGTCGTAGGGCAGGCTGCGCGTGATGGTGTAGCGCGGGCCGCAATGGGTGCAGTTGATGAAGGGGTAGCGCCAGCGCCGGTCGTCACTATTGAAAAGTTCGGTGAGGCAGGCGTGGCAAACCCCCACGTCGGGGCCGATGGCCGTGGCAACCGCACCTTCGGCGCTCGGCAGGATCACGAAATCCCGGCGCGCGTGGTCGGGCGGAATCACCTCGGGCTCGATGGAATCCACTCGCGCCAGCGGTGGCGCCTCGCTGGCGAGGCACTGCGTGAAGGCATCCACCAGCGGCTCGCTGCCTTCAATCTCGATCTCCACTCCGCCGCCATCGTTACGCACCCAGCCGACAAGGCCGAGCGAGTTGGCAAAACGATACACAAAAGGCCGGAAACCCACGCCCTGGACCACGCCACGCACGCGCAGGCGGCGGGCAACACGGGTCGGATCAACAACAATCAGCATGGGCGGTTCAGGCTTTCGCGGCACGTGCGGCATCCAGCGCCGCTTCGAGGGCTTTGACGCGGGCGCGCAAGGTGGAGATCGTCTCGTCACGCGCGACACGCAAAGCGGCAAGGCGGGCATCGATCCAGCCCAGCCAGGCGTCGAAGCCCGCGCCGGTGGTGGCGGAAACCTGGATCACCTGCAGCCGCGGATTGACCCGCAGCGCAAACTCGATGGTCTTGTCCAGGTCGAAACTCAGGTAGGGCAGCAGGTCGATCTTGTTGATCAGCATCAGGCTCGCGGCAGCAAACATGTCGGGGTATTTGAGGGGCTTGTCCTCGCCTTCGGTGACCGACAGCACAACCACCTTGGCGGCTTCACCCAGGTCGAAGGCGGCCGGGCAGACGAGGTTGCCGACGTTCTCGATGAGCAACAGGCTGTTGTCTGGCGGCACCATTTTTTCAAGGGCATGACCCACCATCCGGGCGTCGAGGTGGCAGCCCTTGCCAGTGTTGATCTGCAGCGCCGGCGCGCCGGTCGCGCGGATGCGCTCGGCGTCGAAGCTGGTTTGCTGGTCGCCCTCGATGACCGCCACCGGCACGCGGGCCTGCAGGGCTTCGATGGTGCGCACCAGCAGGCTCGTCTTGCCCGAGCCGGGGCTGGAGACCAGGTTCAGCGCGAGAATTCCGCGATCCTGCAGCCAGCTCCGGTTGCCCGCCGCGTAGCCGTCGTTCTTGGCGAGGATGTCCTGCTCTATCTTCACCATCCGGGCCTGGCTCATGCCGGGCACGTCGGCGCCGGCCGGGCCCTGCCCGTAATGCAGGCTCTCGTCGGCCGGGGCGTGGTCGTGGCTGTGCCAGGTGCCGTCGGCATGACGATGGACGTGGCCGCGCGTGCGGCCGGCACCCATTTGTGGCCCTGCGCGTGCTCATCGAGCTTATCCAGGGCCTGGCCCTCGATGCGGGTTTCTCCGGCTCCGCAGCCGCACACATTGCACATCTCACACCACCTTCATTCTATTTCCAGCTCTCGGACCCGCATTTCGGTGCCGCCGGTGGCCTGCACCTGATAAGCGCCGCAGCGCGGGCACGGATCATACAAGGTGTTGATTGCCACCGTGGCGGCGCAGGCAGGGCACCAGCCGCAGCCGGGCACCGCCTCGATCTGCAGCCGGGCGCCTTCGGCGATACCGCCCTGCATCACCAGCTCGAAGCAAAAACCAAGCGCCTCGGGCTCAACCGACGCAAGCTGGCCGATCTCCAGCACCACGGTTCTCACCTTGCGAAAACCCTGGGCGCGGCCTGCATCCTCGACAATCTGGCGAATTCCTTCCGCCAGTGACATCTCATGCATTCAATGATCTCCACCCGACACCACGCGCCCTGGACCCGCGTCGGCGGGTCTTTCACGATACCCTTTTCCATGGTTGAATTGCGAACCTGCGACATGCACGCCCGTGCTCCGCGGCATAACAGATTCGCCCGCCCTCGCCACCCCCGCCGCAAGCCACAATCTCCGCCAGACGCGCCACGACGATATTGACATGCTCCGCAATCACATCCGGGGGCCGGCAGCAGCAACGGAAATTGCTGTTCTTGACCGGATAATTCACGATCGTCCGACAAAAAATATGACTTTTCCCGCAGCCCCGGATATGTTCCCGATTCGTTCCAGGCCGCTCTGATTGAATCTTCCCACCCATGAAAAACCTGCTGCCGGCACTTGCCGCCCTCGCCCTCCTTGCTGCACCGACTCACGCCCTGAGCGCCCCGGAAAATCGGCCGCCGCAGGCCGCCGCGGTTGATACAGCCCTGCCCGCGCCCCCCAAGGTCACCCTCTGGGAAGACACCGGCATGAAGCCGGCAGAGGCGCGGGAATGGCAGGACTACAAGTTCGCGCCCCAGGAAGCCATGAACTGGCAGCAGGCAGGCTTCTTGCCCCTGGTGGCACGCAGCTGGTCGGACAAGGGCTTCGACGCCGATGAGGCCCGGATATGGCGTGACTCGGCCCGGAGCAGCCGGACCATGATGGCCGACCTGGACCACTCCGACCCCGCAGCCTGGAAACGGGAAGGTTTCTCGCCGCAGGATCGGCTTGCCTGGTGGGATGCCGGTTTCGTCTTCGATGACGCAGTCCTTCTGGCCCGCGCCGGCATGACACCCGTCCAGGCTGCCTGGCACGGCCAGGAAAAGCTGAAGGAACTGCGCGGCGAGCAAACAGGGGCGAGCAAACGGCAGAACGGCGCCGGAGCATCCACGGAGACACCGGCGGCCCTCAGTGCGGCCGGCGCATGGGCAATTCTCGGCCCCTTCCTGAAAGTCGGCCTGCTGGCTGTGCTGGCCATCATGGCCGCTGGCCTGGCGTTCTTCTTTTACCGGCGCGCCCAAACCAATCGCAAGCTGGCCAAGCTCAAGCCCGACGCGCCCGACAGCGAGGCGCCTCCGGTAAAACACCGCTCGCAATACCTCGAAAAACGCAAGCCGGCCCGCGAAGTCCGGCTCATAAAAGGCTCCAAGCCCCGCTGCGTCCACTGCAAGAGCGAGAACGTGCGACCGTCACAGATGCACCCGCACAAGTTCGCCGGAATCAACTTCACCGACTATTTTCGCTGCAGGGCTTGCGGCCGGCATTTCGCCATCGTCAGCTACACGCCGATCGTGCTCACCGGCGGCGGTCTTGCGCTGACGCTGATCCTCGTCCTCGCCTCCTTCATCTACCTGTTCTCCGTCGGCTGAGCGCCACGCCCCCAGCCCGCAGAAAGCCCGATCAGAAGGCCAGCCGCTCACCGATCAGGCGGTACTCGGCGCCGCGCATGTCCTGCTTGAAGCGGCCGTAGCCATCGGCCGAGGAATAGCCGCCCAGATCGAAGCCCTCGCAGCCCTGAGAACGCATGGCACGTGCCGCGTGCCACAGCAGGAAGTTGCCAGCCTTGGCCTCGCGCGCCTCGGGGCCGTACCAGCCGATAAAATATTCGGCACTGCGCCCAAAGCGAAAAGCGATCATGCCCGCCACCGCCCTGCAGCACCCGGAGCACAAGGAGATCCCAGGACGCCGCCACCCAAAAAAAAGAGCCCGGCAATCGCCAGGCTCCTTTTACGACACAACAACAGCAATCAACACTGAACCTGGGTCACATCCCGCACGGCGCCGGTATCGGCACTGGTGGTCAGCGCTGCGTAAGCCTGCAGCGCGGCAGACACGTGACGAACCCGGTTGGCCGGCTTCCAGCCCCGTGCGTCCTGTGCAGCACGGCGCGTGGCGAGGTCCGCCTCGCTGACCGCCAGGTGGATGCGGCGGTTGGGAATGTCGATCTCGATGATGTCGCCTTCTTCCACCAGGCCAATGGCGCCGCCACAGCCGGCTTCCGGCGAGGCGTGGCCGATGGACAGGCCGGAAGTTCCGCCCGAGAAACGCCCGTCGGTGAGCAATGCGCAGGATTTTCCGAGGCCCTTGGACTTGAGATAACTGGTCGGATAGAGCATTTCCTGCATGCCGGGGCCGCCCTTCGGGCCTTCGTAGCGAATCACCACCACGTCGCCGGCAACAATCTGGTCGGCAAGGATTGCGGCGACCGAATCTTCCTGGCTTTCGAACACGCGGGCGCGCCGGTGAACTTCCAGATCGACTCATCGACACCGGCGGTCTTCACGATGCAGCCCTTTTCGGCGATGTTGCCGTAGAGCACGGCGAGGCCGCCGTCCTGGCTGAAGGCATTGGCCTTGTCACGGATCACGCCGTGGCTGCGGTCCATGTCCAGCTCGTTCCAGCGACGATCCTGGCTGAAGGCCACCTGCGTCGGCACGCCGCCGGGCGCCGCCTTGTAGAAGTTGAAGACGCCGGAATCATGAGCCTGCATCACATCCCACGAGGCCAGGGCTTCGGCCATGGTCTTGGTGTGAACGGTGGGCAGATCGGTGTGCAGCAAGCCGGCGCGGGCGAGTTCGCCCAGGATGGCCATGATGCCGCCGGCGCGGTGCACGTCTTCGATGTGCACATCGGCCACGGCCGGCGCCACCTTGCACAGGCAGGGCACCTTGCGCGAGATGCGATCGATGTCCTTCATCGTGAAATCGACACCGGCTTCCTTGGCCGCGGCCAGAAGGTGCAGCACGGTATTGGTCGAGCCCCCCATCGCCACATCGAGACTGATGGCGTTTTCAAAGGCCTTGAAGCTGGCGATGGAGCGCGGCAGCACCGACTCGTCGTCCTGCTCGTAATAGCGGCGCGCAAGGCCGACGATGGTCTGGCCGGCGCGCTTGAAGAGCTGCTCGCGGTCGGCGTGGGTCGCCAGCACGGTGCCGTTGCCCGGCAGCGACAAGCCCAGCGCTTCGGTCAGACAGTTCATCGAGTTGGCGGTAAACATGCCGGAACAGGAACCGCAGGTCGGACAGGCCGAACGCTCGATGGCGTCAACTTCCTCGTCGGAGCAACTGCTGTCGGCCGCCTTGACCATTGCATCGACGAGGTCGAGGGAGATCACCTTGGCTTCCCACTTGACCTTGCCCGCCTCCATCGGCCCGCCGGAGACGAAGATCGCCGGAATGTTGAGGCGCAGCGCGGCCATCAGCATGCCCGGGGTGATCTTGTCGCAGTTGGAGATGCACACCATCGCGTCGGCGGTGTGGCCATTGCACATGTACTCGACGCTGTCGGCGATCAGGTCACGGCTGGGCAGGCTGTAGAGCATGCCGCCATGGCCCATGGCGATGCCGTCGTCGATGGCGATGGTGTTGAATTCCTTGGCCACGCCGCCGGCCTTCTCGATCTCCCGCGCAACCAGCTGACCGAGATCCTTGAGGTGCACGTGGCCGGGCACGAACTGGGTGAAGCTGTTCACCACGGCGATGATCGGCTTTTCGAAATCGCCATCCTTCATGCCGGTGGCGCGCCACAGGGCGCGGGCGCCGGCCATGTTGCGACCGGCGGTGGAGGTGCGGGAACGGTACTGGGGCATTTCGGCGGACTCCGTGTTCAACAAATTGATTATTACCAATCTGCCATTCTAGCGCTTTGCGCCAGCCCCGCCGCGCCCCAATTCAGTCGCGGCGCGCCACTCAAACCCGAAAACGGGCGACGGTCTGCTGCAGCTGGCTGGCCAGGCTCTCCATGTCCCGGGCCGCACTGGCAGTGGACTCGACCGCTGCGTTGCTGTCCCGAGCCATCGAGGCAATCGCCTCGATGCTCGACGCAACCGCGGCGCTGGCACCCCGCTGCTGCTCGGTCGCCTCGGCGATCTCGTCGAGGCCAAGGCCAACCGCGGCCACCGATTCGTTGGCCGACGCGATGGCACCGGACACCGTGCTCACCGCATCGCGGCTGGAGGCCAGGTGGGCCAGCCCCTGGTGGATCGCCGCGCGCACGGCCACCGACTGTCGGCTCAGCTGGGCCGTGACGGCATCGATGTCTCCGGCCGACCGGGCGGATTTCTCGGCAAGCTTTCGCACTTCGTCCGCCACCACCGCGAAGCCGCGGCCCTGTTCCCCGGCGCGGGCGGCCTCGATGGCGGCATTGAGCGCCAGCAGATTCGTCTGCTCGGCAATTTCACGCACTTCCCGGGTCATGCTTGTGATGGCTGTCGTGGATTCGACAAACTGCTCGACGGAATTTGCCATCTGGCGCACCGCGTCTTCGGCATGACCGACCTCGGCAACCAGCGAAACGAGCGTCGAACTGCCGTCTTCGGCACGGCGCAGACTTTCCTGCGAACGTTGATGCACGCGCTCGGCGCTGGCCGCAACCTGGGCGATGTTGGCCGCCATGCGGTCCACCGAGGTCGCGGCGTGCTCGGTCTGGTCATGCTGGCGACGCGAGCCGTCCGCCACCCGGTCAGCACTGGCCGACAACTGCTGTGCCGAGCCGGTCACCTGCGCCGCGGATTCGCCCACCTGGCGTACAAGCCGGCCGATGGTGCCCAGCATCTCATTGAAAGCGCTCGCCATCCGGCCGATCTCGTCGCGCCCCGCCACGGGCAGGCGACGGGTCAGATCGCCTTCCCCCTTGGCGATTTCGGCAAGGCTGCGATTCATCGCGGCAAGCGGCATGGCCACGAAGCGGCGGATAAAGATGATCACGAAGCCAATCAGCGGCAAGGACAGCACGAACGCGCTGACGATGCTCTTCCACATGAAGTCATCGACCGCCTCATTCATCTTCTCGAGGGAGATCTTCATGCTGACAAGGCCGAGCGGCGTGCCCGCCGGAACCTGGTGACACGCAATGCAGTTCTTGCCGAGGTAGTTCTCGGCGGCCAGGGCCGGCTTAACGACCCGCAGGTATTCACCGTTTGCCGCATCGTGCTCGACACGCAGCACATCCTGCCGGCTGCTCAGCGCCGCCTGCTCGTCGGCATCGAGTACCGGCATGGCGCGGTTGCCCGCCCCAAACTGCCGGCTCACCGCCTCTGTGCGAATCACCCGCAGATCCTTGATGACCGACAGCTGCGTGATCTGGTCGAGAAAGACTTCCCGCTGCCCGATCGTGCCGGTGATCATCATGCCGGTCAGGCCGGCCATGGTCATTTCGTGAATGCTGTGAGCGAAATCCTCGGCCTGGGCGATGGCGGTAGTCCGGTTGACACGGGTTTCCCAGGCAATCATGCCCATCCAGGCAATCGCCAGCATCAGCCAGATCGCGCCGGTCAGGCGCAGCCAGATCGGCGTATCGACAAGTCTGCGCATTTTTGTATCCTCAAGGCGACATCGCGCGACACATGCCGTGCTGGTCGTGGCCGGGTTAACGACAATCCGGCGAGGTCCCTTGAGGTGTTGGCCGCGCAGGCTGAGCGCAAAAGCCGGCGGAGGAGCGGATCAACGCGCCGGCTTGGGGAGTGCCGGGCGGGTATTGAGGCGCTGGGTCGCGGCGTTCCAGTCGGCCTTTGCCATCAGGGGCCAGGCCTGGAGCGCGCGATCGAGGGAATCGTCGATGAGGTCGGACTCCTCGCGGCCGGGCCGCTTGAGAACGAAATTCACCACTTCGTTGCGGTCGCCGGGATGGCCGATGCCAACCCGCAGGCGCCAGAAATCCTGGGTGCCCATGTGGGCGGTGATGTCTTTAAGGCCATTGTGACCGCCGAGTCCGCCGCCGAACTTGAGGCGCAACTGGCCGGGCGGAATGTCGAGCTCGTCATGTACGACGAGGATCTCCGCCGGAGTGATGCGATAGAAACGCGCCAGAGCAGCTACCGACTGGCCGGAGCGGTTCATGAAAGTCTGTGGCATCAGCAGCCACACGCCATCGCCGCGGGCATTGGCGGCAAGGCCGTGAAAGCGTGCTTCCTTGCTGAATGAGGCACCCAGCTCGCGGGCCAGGCGCTCACAAAACCAAAACCCGGCGTTATGCCGGGTTTCAGCGTACTCCGCGCCGGGGTTGCCAAGGCCGACGATGAGCTTCGGTGCAAGCGGGCTCATCGTCTCAAACGCCCTGCAAACCCGTCAGGCTATCAGGCAGCCGGGGTTTCTTCGGCAGCGGCTTCGCCACCACGAAGCGCCAGGATGCTGGCGACGACCGGGTCTTCACCGTGGGTCAGGGCCTTCACGCCGCTCGGCAGGTTCAGGTTGGAAACGTGAACCGACTGGCCGCTGGCCAGGTTCTTCAGGTCGACTTCGATGAACTCGGGCAGCGCGGACGGCAGGCACTCGACATCCAGCTCGGTGATCTGGTGAGCGACCATGCCGCCGTCGAGCTTGACGCCCGGGGCGATGTCGGCGTTCACGAAGTGCAGCGGCACCTTCACGTGGATCTTGTGGGTGGCGTCAACGCGCTGGAAGTCCATGTGCAGCACTTGCTGCTTGTACGGGTGCCATTGGGTGTCGCGCAGAATGACGGTCTGGGTGGCGCCGTCGAGAACCATGCTCAGCACGGAAGCGTGAAAAGCTTCGTTACGCAGGGCGTGGTAGATCTCGTTGTGATCGACTTCGATCTGGACCGGGGCACCGGAACCGTAAACGATGGCGGGAACGCTACCCGCGCGACGCAGGCGGCGGCTCGCACTCGTGCCCTGCAGAACGCGCGTCTTGGCATTGAATTTAAGGGTCATTCTTGGAACTCCAGTTAAGTGACCCGTCCGCGACCAGACGGGCTGAAAAAAGCCGGAAGGTTTTCACCCACCGGCTCGAATGCTTTTGCGGCTTACTCGTTGAACAGCGAGCTGACCGACTCTTCGTTACTGATCCGCAGGATCGTGTCGGCAAGCAGCTCGCCGATGGAGACAGTGCGGATGCGCTTGCAGGCACGGGCCTCGTCGGACAGCGGAATGGTATCGGTCACCACCAGCTCGTCGAGGTCGGATTCGTTGATGCGGCTGATCGCCGGGCCGGACAGCACCGCATGGGTGCAATAGGCCATCACGCGCTTGGCACCGTTTTCCTTGAGCGCCTGGGCGGCCTTGCAGAGGGTGCCCGCGGTGTCGACGATGTCGTCCATGATCACGCAGGTACGGCCTTCGACTTCACCGATGATGTTCATCACCTCGGACACGTTGGCCTTGGGACGACGCTTGTCGATGATCGCCAGGTCGCACTCGAGACGCTTGGCAAAGGCACGGGCACGCACCACACCGCCCACGTCGGGCGAGACAACCATCAGGTTGTCGTACTTCTGCTTCTCCAGGTCATCCAGCAGCACGGGGGCGGCGTAGATGTTGTCTACCGGAATGTCGAAGAAGCCCTGAATCTGGTCGGCGTGAAGATCGACGGTGAGGACTCGCTGGACACCGGCAGCCTGGAGCATGTTGGCCACCACCTTGGCGGTGATGGGCACGCGGGCTGAACGGGGACGGCGATCCTGACGGGCATAGCCGAAGTAGGGAATCGCTGCGGTGATGCGACCGGCGGAAGCCCGCTTCAGCGCATCCACCATGATCAGCAATTCCATGATGTTATCGTTGGTGGGAACGCAGGTCGGCTGGAGGACGAAGACATCCTTGCCGCGTACGTTCTCGAGAAGTTCGACATTGACTTCGCCATCAGAGAACCGCCCGACAGTGGCGGAACCCAGAGATTTCCCAAGGCGGCGAACTACGTCTGCGGCCAGCTTGGGATTGGCGTTGCCGGTGAAAACCATCAGGCTGCCCGAAGCCATGATCACCTCTCGTTACTGCAAAATGAAAATCATAAAACAAAACGGGCAGGTTTTTGGCCTGCCCGCTGAATTTGGCTGGGGAAGAAGGATTCGAACCTTCGAATGCCGGAATCAAAATCCGGTGCCTTGACCAACTTGGCGACTCCCCAATAATCGTTTTCGCTACCTACACAACCCAAGCCTTCAGTGGATGCCTGTCCAGCCCTTCGGCTACCCAGACCTTCCAGCCCTGCGGGGCCAAGCCTGCAACCTGCTCCGCTTTTTCCTTCGAATCGAAGGGTGCGAATATGCAGGCACCTGAACCGCTCATTCTTGCTGCCCCATATAAAGACAACCAGCTTAGCGCTTCAGCCACTTCGGGAAACTTCTTGCAGACCGTTGCCTGCATGTCGTTTCGCGTTGTGTGCATCGCGAAGGCCCGCATTATTAGGATTTCGCTATCACGCGTCAACCCTTTTTCAGAAAAGATTTCAGCCGTGGGCACCGCGACGTCCGGCGCGACCATCACATACCAGGCCGGCGGCACGCTCATGGACTGCAGGTCCTCGCCGACACCCTCGGCAAAAGCGGTCTCGCCGAAGATGAAGAAGGGCACGTCGGCACCGAGCTTCAGGCCGATTTCCTGCAGGCGGGGGCGGGACAAGTCGCAGCCCCAGAGACGGTTCAGGGCGATCAGCACGGTGGCCGCATCCGAACTGCCGCCGCCCAGCCCGCCGCCCATCGGAATCCGTTTGAGAACACCGATATCGGCGCCGAAGGGGCTACCGGTGGCCGCCTGCAGCGCGCGGGCGGCCCGCACGACGAGGTCGGATTCGGGTGGCACGCCCGGCACGTCGGTGGTGCGCACGATGACGCCGTCGTCGCGCCGGGCCAGGGTGATCTCGTCGCCCCAGTCGAGCAGGCGGAAGGCCGTCTGCAGCAAATGGTAGCCATCCGGGCGGCGCCCGACGATGTGCAGGAAAAGGTTGATCTTGGCCGGCGCTGGCAGGCGCAACGCCAAGGCGGGATCGAGTTCGGGGAGCGTCATGGGCAAGGGTCAAGGGTTCCAGGCATCGACGATCAGGCGCAGCCGGGTATCGCCGCGGTGAATGTCGATCTTGCGCGGCAGGGAGCCGGGGGACTCGTCCGCGTATTCGGTGTATTCGATGGTCCAGCCCTGGTCGACGACGCTACGCAGGCGACCCAGGACATCCAGCTCACGTACCCGGGCGCCGGCATCCGGTCGGGCGGTCACCCAGCGCGGCAGGCGCGCAAACGGCGCCTCGACGCCGAACAGGGATTCGGCCAGCTCGCCGGCCGACGCCGCTTCCGATCGACGCCCGTCGGCAAGGGTCATGCGCGCGCCGGCGGCATCGCCCTCGATGCGCGCGAGCCCCTGGCCGAGAGGGCCGGTAAATAGCCAGTCGTCGCGGGAGGCTTCGTGCTGCCAATCGATGCCGACGGCCGCCGTACGCTCGCCGTCACGCACCTGGAGCCGGCCTTCAAGGGCGAAGCGCGGCAACTCGGCGGCTACCGGCCTTTCGGCGGCGGGAGGGCGAAGTTCGGAAACGGCGCAGCCCGCCATGCCGAGGGCAAAAGCCAATATCAGGAATCTCACGGAGCGGGGATCAGGGATCAGGGCTTGAACTTCTTGATCACATCGACGAGCACGCTGCTGTCGGGGTTCGCCTTGGCGGCGTCGCGCCAGAGTCTGGCGGCTTCGTCGCGTCGGCCGAGCGCCCACAATACCTCGCCCAGGTGAGCGGCGATCTCCGGATCGGGACGCAAGCCATACGCCTTTTGAAGCTGCTCCAGCGCCGCGCCCGTGTTGCCCCGGCGGAACAGGGTCCAGCCCAGGCTGTCGATGATGAAGGGGTCGTCCGGCGTGAGGGCCAGGCCCTTGCGGATCAGCGCCTCGGCCTCGTCGAGACGTTGATTGCGATCAGCCAGCGAGTAGCCGAGCGCGTTGTAGGCATGGGCGTGATCCGGCTTGAGGGCAATGAGCTTGCGCAGCCGCCCTTCCATGACGTCGATGCGGCCGATGCGCTCGGCGGTGAGGGCGGACTCGTAGAGCAGGTCGATGTTTTCCGGTTCGGCGCGCAAAGCGCTGTCCAGCACCTCGAAGGCGTCGTCATTGCGGTTGGCGTCACGCAGCAGCTGGGCTTCGATCAGCACATATTGAACGCGATCTGCCGGCGCCTCACGGGCGATCCTCTGTAGATGCTGCCGGGCCTCGGCCAGCTTGCCGCGACCGACCAGCACCCGCGCGATGCGCCCCTGAGCGCCAACGAACTGGCTGCCGGGCTCGACCGCGCGATACCAGCCGATGGCATCGTCGGCGCGCTTGGCGTCCTCGGAGATTTGCCCGAGATACATGCGAACCGTGTCCTGGTCACTGAAACCAAGACTCAGCAAATGCCGCAGATGCCGCTCGGCAGCGACCCGGTCGCCCTGCTGCATGGCCAGCAGCGCGGCGGCGTGAACAACATCGCGATCGTCCGGGTTGCGCTTGAGCAGGAGTTCAAACTGCTCCCGCGCGGGACCGAACTGCTTTGCCGCCACCAGCAGGCGCGCCAGGGTGATGCGGGGCTCGCGGGCGTCCGGGTTGCGGGCCACGTAGTCACGCAGCGTTTCGAGGCCCTTGCCGGGGGAGACCTCCTGCTGCAACTGGGCCTGCAGGATCACCGCCTGCTCCCAGCCCGGCCGCAGGCGCAGGGCACCGTCGAGGGCTTCGGTGGCTCCGGACGGGTCGCCGGCAATGTAGGCCGCGTTGGCGCGGGCAAAATGGGCTTCAGGCTGGTCGAGATAGGGCTCGGTCAGCCGGACAACCAGGCTGCGGATCAGGACCTTGTCGGGAATGCGGGCCAGGCCGCGGTTGAGCCCCATCAGCGCCGCGCCGATCTTGTCACCCTGCTGGGACAAGGCCTTCGCCAGCTGAGCTTGCAGCTCGTCGATACGCGCACCGCTGGCAACCGCGCCGGAGGCAAGCTGCTGGGCCTGCAGCGAACCCGGATCGAGTTCCAGCCACAGCCGCGACGCTTCGCCGGAGAGATCGGCCTGGCGCGTAAAAACGGCTATCTCGGCGGCACGCCGGGCAATCCGCGCATCGCGGGTACGCCGGGCCAGGTCGAGATAGGACTGGGCCGCCATGACGCTCTGACCACGGGCCCCGGCCACCTCGGCAAGCAAGAGTTGATAGAAGATCTGCGGCGTCAGCTCGTTGGCCGGATAGACCGCCTGCACGCCCTCGCTCGCTCGCTCCGCGTCATCGGGTGTGGCGTCAGGACTCTGGGCATGGGCGCCCGCCGGCAGCCCGGCGGTAAAAAACAGAACAGCAAGCAGGCGGGCCGGACGCGCGAGGCGGAAATTTGGCTTCATCAAAGACTCGGACAAAACGTTCTGGAGTGGGTGCTTCAGGCATGCCGGACGAACGCAGGGGCAAGCCCCACACCCGCTTGGATCGCGCCGCTACAATAGGGTTCGCCCGATGTTAGGCGCTTTCAGGAAGGCCAGCAAGCAAGCCCCTGCCGGGCACTTTCCTCCTCCCAGCCTCTGCCGTTTCGCCATGCCAGAACTCCCCGAAGTAGAAACGACCCGCCGGGGCATCGCCCCCGAACTGACCGGGCTTACCGCCACCGGCGCCATCATCCGCAACGGCCGCCTGCGCCTGCCGATCCCGCCGGACCTGGACGCCACCCTTGCCGGCCAGCAGCTCGTCGCGGTGGAGCGCCGGGCCAAATACCTGCTGCTCAGGTTCTCCGGCGGCAGCCTTCTTGTGCACCTCGGCATGTCGGGAAGCCTGCGCATCGTGCCGACCGCCACACCGCCCGAGAAACACGACCACATCGATATCGTCTTCGGCTTGCGGGCGCTTCGGCTGCGCGATCCAAGACGCTTCGGAATGGTGCTGTGGCAGGCCGGCGACACGCCGCATCCGCAGCTTGCCGCGCTCGGCATCGAACCCCTCGGCGACGAATTCGACGGCCCGTGGTTATACAAGGCAAGCCGCGGACGCAAGACGCCGGTCAAGCTGTTCATCATGGACGGCACCCAGGTGGTCGGCATCGGCAACATCTACGCTTCCGAAAGCCTGTTTCGCGCCGGCATCGACCCGACGACGCCGGTAAGCGATCTCGGGCCGCGCCGCTGTGCCCGCCTCACCACGTGCATCCGCGAAACCCTTCAGGACGCCCTCGCCGCCAGCGGCAGCACGCTGCGTGATTTCGTCGGCAGCAACGGCTCGCCCGGCTATTTCCAGCAGCAATATTTTGCCTATGGGCGCGACGGCGAGCCCTGCCGGCAGTGCGGCACCCCGATCCGCAAGCGCATCATGGGGCAGCGTGCCACCTTCTACTGCCCGCGCTGCCAGCGCTGAAAGCAATTCCGGTCGGGCACGATCCCGTTTATGCTGTAAATATTGGAAAATTGCGCCGGCAATGCGGCTCCTGCCAGGAATGAAGCTCGTGAAAAACGCACACATGCTCGCTGAACACTTCTCCGCCTACACCCAGTGGCGCGGGGCCGTCGCGTCAGGAATCGGGGAGCTGCGCAAGTGGCTGCAGGAAAACGAGATCGGCGACGCCCAGTCCGACCTGCGCCTGCAGTACCTGCTCGACCGCCTGCGCGAGGACAAGCTGATCGTCGCCTTCGTGGCCGAGTTTTCCCGTGGCAAGTCCGAACTCATCAACGCCGTGTTCTTCGCCGGCTACGGCAACCGCATCCTGCCCTCCAGCGCCGGCCGCACCACCATGTGCCCGACCGAGCTGCAGTGGAAGGAAGGCGACAAGCCCGAGATCCGCCTGCTGCCGATCGAAAGCCGCAAGACCAACGCCAGCATCACCGAGCTCAAACGCTACCCCGAGGAGTGGCAGGTTCGCACCCTCGACACCAGCTCGGCCGAAAGCCTGCAGGCTGCGCTCGCCCAGGTTGGCGAAACGCGCATGGCCAGCACCGCCGAAGCCGAGGAACTGGGTTTTCCCATCGACGAGAGCGGCGATCACGGCATTCGCCCCGACGCCGAGGGCAAGGTCGAAATCCCCCTGTGGCGTCACGCCGTCATCCAGTTTCCGCACCCGCTGCTCGAACAGGGCCTGGTGATCCTGGACACGCCGGGCCTCAACGCCATCGGCGCGGAACCCGAACTCACGCTCAACCTGCTGCCCAACGCCCACGCGGTGCTGTTCATCCTCGCCGCCGACACCGGCGTCACCCAGAGCGACCTCGCCGTGTGGCGCGAGCACGTCAATGCCGGCCGGCGCCAGCGTGGCCGCATCGTTGCCCTCAACAAGATCGACGGCCTGTGGGACGGCCTGCGCAGCGAAGCCGACATCGAGCGCGAGATTGCCGGCCAGGTCGCCAGCGTCGCGGCCACCCTCGAAATCGAGCCGGCTCAGGTCTATCCGGTATCGGCGCAAAAGGGCCTGGTCGCCAAGGTCAACGACGACTCCGAACTGCTCGAACGCAGCCGCCTTCTCCAGCTGGAACGGGCGCTGTCCACCGAGCTTCTGCCCACCAAGCGCGACATCGTTCGCGACAACACCTACGGCGACGTGACCGATATCGTCGGCCGTTCGCGCGAGCTGCTCAACGCACGCCTCAGCGGCCTGCAGGAACAATTGCAGGAACTCACCGACCTGCGCGGCAAGAACCAGAACGTCATCGAATACATGATGCGCAAGGTGCGCTCCGAGAAAAACGAGTTCGAGCAGGGCCTGCAAAAGTATTACGCCGTGCGCAGCGTGTTTTCCAACCTTTCCAACAACCTGTTCGGCCACCTGGGCCTCGACGCACTGCGCGACGAAACCCGGCGCACCCGCGAGGCCATGCTCGACGCGGCCTTCTCCCGCGGTTTGCGCGAGGCGATGAAGGGCTTTTTCCTGCACCTGCGCGGCAATCTCAAGAAATCCACCGACGAGATCGGCGAAATTTCAAAAATGCTCGACGCCATGTACAAGCGCTTCACCGTCGAGCACGGCCTCAAGCTGGCTGCGCCAACCGCCTTCTCCACGCTGCGCTACGAAAAGGAGATCGAGCGCCTCGAGGCCGCCTTCAACAGCCAGTTCAACACGGTGCTGACCATCGTCACCACCGAGAAGCACACCCTGACCCAGAAGTTCTTCGAAACCGTGGCGGTGGAAGCCCGCCGCACCTTCGAGGTGGCCAACCGGGACGCCGAGCAGTGGCTGCGCGCCGTGATGGCGCCGCTCGAAACCCAGGTCCGCGAATACCAGCTCCAGCTGAAGCGCCGCCTCGAAAGCGTCAAACGCATCCATCAGGCCACCGACACGCTGGAAGACCGGGTGCGTGAGCTGCAGCAGGCCGAAGAACTGTTCGTCCGCCAGCTCGGCCAGCTCGACGGTCTTGCGAGGCGCATCGAAAGTGCGCTGGACATGCCCCAGGCCAATTCTCCGACAAGCTCTGCCCGCGCGGCCTGACACGGCGATCCATCAAAAAACAGCGCAAAAAAAACCGGACGCACTGAAAAGTGCGTCCGGTTTTTTCATACCTCGGCTGGCTGCGACTCGATTTATTTGTCGGCGGTCAGCTTGAGGAATTTTTCCATCAGGTCGTCCTTGTTTTCCGGGTGCTCCGGATTGAAGGGGATGCAATCGACCGGGCAGACTTGCTGGCACTGGGGTTCGTCGAAATGGCCGACGCACTCGGTACATTTGTTCGGGTCGATGATGTAAATCTCGTCACCCTGGGAAATCGCGCCATTCGGGCATTCCGGCTCGCAGACGTCGCAGTTGATGCACTCGTCGGTAATCATCAAGGCCATTTTGCTTCCTCGTTACTCACTGTTTGTTGATCTTTGCGTGCAGCCGGGCCAAGACGCCGGGCTGCACAAATTTGCTGACATCGCCACCGAGCCGCGCAATCTCGCGCACCATGGTGGCCGAAATGAACATGTACTCGTCGGAAGGCGTCAGGAACACGGTTTCGACATCCCCGTAAAGCTTGCGGTTCATGCCGGCCATCTGGAACTCGTATTCGAAATCCGACACCGCCCTGAGGCCGCGCAGGATGACTCGGGCGCTATTTTGATGGAGAAAGTCCATCAGCAGGCACGAAAAACCCTGCACTTCGACGTTCGGATAAGCCGCCAGCACTTCGCGGGCTATCTCCACACGCTCTTCCATACTGAAAATCGGCCCTTTTCCGCCGCTCGCCGCAACGCCGACGATGACCCGCTCGAAAAGCCGGGAAGCCCGTCGGACGAGGTCCTCGTGCCCGCGGGTAAATGGATCGAAAGTTCCCGGATAAACCGCGATACCGTCCCTCATGGTGCTGCCTTTCCCTGTCGGCCGAAAGCGCGCGCTTGTCAGGCGGCGGGGGCAAAGAGGTGGTAATACACCTGCCCGGCCGTACCGTATTTGATTCGCGTCAATCGCTCGAGATTGTCGATTTGGTACTCCGCCTCCACGTAGACCACCCCTTTGGCACTGAGGAGATCCGGCAGCAACGGCGCTATCCGCTCAATCCAGCCCGCCCGGTAGGGCGGATCGACAAACACGACGTCGAAGGTCTGATTGGCAGAACGCGCGAATCTTAGCGCATCGCCCCGCACAAGCTGTACACGCGTCGCTTGCAGGGTTTTTGCATTGGCCTGCAGCGCTGCCACGGCCACCGGGTCGTATTCGATCATCACGACCTGTTCGGCCCCGCGGGACGCGGCCTCGAAACCCAGCGCACCGCTGCCGGCAAAGAGATCGAGGCAGCGCTTGCCTTCGAGATCCTGGCCCAGCCAGTTGAACAGGGTTTCGCGGACGCGGTCGGGCGTAGGACGCAGGCCTTTTACGGTGCGGACGTCGATCAGGCGCGAGCGCCAGTCGCCGCCGATGATGCGGATGCGGCTCAACGTGCAGATCCGTTCTTCGGTGCTGCGGTCTTGTCTCCGTCGCCGCCCACCACCACGGTAACCAGGTGATCCGGCGCAACGTGGCGCTTGAAGGCGTCGCGAATCTGCGCGGCGCTTACGGCGCGCACCCGGTCGCGCCAGGTGTCGAGGTAATCAAGGGGCAGACCGAAGCTGCCGATCGCCGCCACCTGTTCGAGCATCTTGCGGTTGGAGTCGAGACGCAGCGCGAAACCGTTGATCAGGTTGCTCTTGGCGGCCTCCAGCTCGGCAGCCGTCGGCCCCTTGGCGAGGAAGTCGTCGAGGGTTGAGCCGACCACGCGCAGGGCGTCGTCGGCCTGGCTGCCCTTGGTCTGCAGGCCGATCTGGAAGGGGCCGACATCGCGCTGGGGGGCAAAGTAGCTGTAGACGCTGTAGGCGTAGCCGCGCTTTTCGCGCACTTCAGCGGTCAGGCGCGACACGAAGCCGCCACCGCCAAGGATGTAATTGCCCACCAGCAAGGGGAAGAAATCCGGATCGCCGCGGCGCATGCCCGGCTGGCCGACGGCAATGTGGGCCTGGGCCGAGGGGTGCGGCACGCGGATCGTCTGGCGCTCCGGCAGCGTGGTGTTGAGGCTTGCCACCGGCGCCTCGCCGGCGGGAAGGCCGGCGGTGAGGCGGCCGGCGATGGCTTCGGCATCGGCGCGGGAGACATCGCCGACGATGCTGATCGTGGCCCGCGCGGCGGTGTAGTAGCGCGTATGGAAATCCACGAGGTCTTCGCGGCTCAGGGACGCGACGCTTTCGACGGTCGGCAGGCGGCCGTAGGGGTGATCCGGGAAGACCGCCGCTGCGAAGCGCCGGGCCAGGATGGCATCGGGCTGGGTCGCGGCTTCCTTGAGTCCGGCAATGGTGCGCGATTTTTCGCGCTCGACGGCGGCGGCAGGGAAGACCGGCTGACGAATCAAGGTGGCCAGCAGGTCAACGGCGCCGTCACGTTCGGCCGGGTTGCTGAGCGTACGCAGGTTCAGGGACGCGCGGTCCATGTCGGCGCCGCCGGTGATCTGGGCACCCAGATCGGCGACGCGGTTGGCGATGGCGTCTTCATCCAGAGCTCCGGCACCGGACTCGAGCAGCCCGCGGGTCAGGCCGGCAATTCCGGCCTTGCCTGCCGGCGCCTCGGCACCGGCGGCGCGAAAATCCACCTGCACGTCGAGAATGGGCAGCGCGCGGCTTTCGACGAAAAGCACCTTGGTGCCGCCGGGCGTGGTCCAGGTCTGGATCGCCAGCCCGGCGCGCGCGGCAGATGCTGAAAAAAGGGTTGCAACGGTGAGCGCGAGGGCAACACCGAAACGCTTGCGGTGGGGAATCATCGATTGATCAACCTGTAAAACTGGAGCGTTCAGTGACGGTGTGCCGCGGGCGCGGCAGCGGCCTTGGCACGGGCCTGCGGGTTCATCGGCAGGGGGTCGAGCTGGGCGACAGTGAGGGTTTCGGCGCGGAAGTATTTTTTGGCTACGGCCTGAACTTCGGCGGCGCTTACGGCACGGATGCGCTCGAGCATCTCGGCGTCGAGCTTCCACGACAAACCGACCATCTCGTCCATGCCGATTTCCATCGCCTGCCCCATCAGCGAGTCGCGCTTGTAAACCTGGCCGGCCACGGCCTGCACCTTGACCCGGCGCAGTTCGTCCTCGGAAACGCCTTCGTTCTGGATGCGGGTGACTTCAGCCAGCAGCGCGGCCTCCACGTCGGCGACGCTCTTGCCGGCTGCCGGTGCGCCGTCGAGCACGAACAGCGATTCGCCACGGGCCGAACCGTCGTAGCCGGCGCCGGCGGTAACCGCCACGCGGCTGCCGCGCACGATGTTCTTGGCGAGGCGGGCGCCGTCGTAGCCGTCGAGCACGGCGGCGAGCACCTGCAGCGCGTAGAAATCGCCATCGGCCTTTACATCGCGCAGGGTGGGCACGCGCCAGGCCAGGGCCACGTAGGGCAGGTCGGCCGGAGCCTTGACCACCGTGCGGCGCGGGCCGCTCTGTTCGGGTTCGGAAAGCGGCTTGCGCGGGGGCAGCGCGCGGGTCTTGAGCGCCCCGTAGGTGCGCGCGGCGTCCTTGAAAACAGCCTGGTGATCCACGTCGCCCACCACCACGAGGGTGGCGTTGTTGGGCACGTACCAGCGCTGGTACCAGTCGCGGGCGTCCTGGGCGGTCATGTTGTCCAGATCGCTCATCCAGCCGATGACCGGCCGGCGGTAGGGGTGGGCCTGGAAGGCGGTGGCCATCAGTTGCTCCACCACCAGCGAACGGGGCTTGTCGTCGGTGCGCAGGCGGCGTTCTTCCTTGACCACCTCGATCTCCTTCTTGAAGGAATCGTCGGTCACCTGCAGGTTGGCCATGCGGTCGGCCTCAAGCGTCATCATCCTGCCGAGCGCCTCCTTGGGCACCTGCTGGAAGTAGGCGGTGTAGTCGTAGCTGGTGAAGGCGTTGTCGCGGCCACCCACGGCGGCCACACGCTTGTTGAACTCGCCGGGCCCGACCTTGCGGGTGCCCTTGAACATCATGTGCTCGAGCAGGTGGGCCACGCCGGAGGTGCCATCCACCTCGTCCATCGCCCCAACCTTGTACCAGACCATATGCACCACCGACGGAGCCCGACGGTCTTCCTTGACGATCAGCTTCATCCCGTTGGGAAGCGTGCTCTCGAAGGGGTTGGCCCAGGCCGGAGCGGCGAAGGTCGCGGACAGGGCGCACACCACGGCGCCGATGCGCAAACTGCGATTCATCATAGGCTCTTGAAGCATCTGGTAAAATTCAAAGGTTAAGGCCAACGGCCAAACTTGCCGCGCGGCATCATAGCGACATTCCGGCGGCCCGGCCAACCGGGTAACGCGGTCATTTCACCCGCAGCCCGTCCCGATCGACCCTCACTCTGACCCGGCACCTCATGTTTGGTTTCCTGAAGAAAACACTCAAGGGTGGCGACAAGTCTCCCGCTGCGCCGACCCCGGCGCCGGAAACAGTCGTTGTCCCCGCTGCGGCGCCCGCTGCAAGCACCCCGGAACCCGCCCCCCATCCAGACAAAAAACGCTCGTGGATGGATCGCCTGCGCTCCGGCCTGTCGCGCACCCGCGACCAGATCGGCGGCGGCATCGGCGGCCTGACCAGCCTGTTCTCGCGCCGCAAGATCGACGAGGAATTCCTCGAAGAGCTCGAAACCACGCTGCTGATGGCCGACTGCGGCGTGGATGCCACCCAGCACTTGCTCAAGGAACTGCGCCTGCGCTGGAAGCGTGACAAGCTCGAAACCACCGACCAGCTGCAAAGCGCGCTGGCCGAAGGCCTGCTGTCCATCCTCGCCCCGCTCGAACAGCCCCTCGAGATCAGCGGCCACCGGCCTTACATCATCATGATCGCGGGGGTGAACGGCTCGGGCAAAACCACCTCCATCGGCAAGCTCGCCAAGCATTTCCAGAACGAAGGCAAGAGCGTGCTGCTGGCCGCCGGCGACACCTTCCGCGCCGCCGCCCGCGAACAGCTCATGACCTGGGGCGAGCGCAACGGCGTGGCCGTCATCGCCCAGGAATCCGGCGATCCGGGCGCGGTGGTGTTCGACGCGATCAACGCCGCCCGCGCCCGCAACATCGACATCGTGCTGGCCGACACCGCCGGCCGCCTGCCCACCCAGCTGCACCTGATGGAAGAAATCGCCAAGGTGCGCCGCGTCATCCAGAAAGCCGAGCCCTCCGGGCCCCATGAAGTGCTCCTGGTGCTCGACGCCAACATCGGGCAAAACGCGCTCCAGCAGGTCAAGGCCTTCGACGCCGCCATCGGCGTCACCGGCCTGGTGCTCACCAAGCTCGACGGCACCGCCAAGGGCGGCGTGGTGGCCGCCATCGCCCGCCAGAGCCCCAAGCCGCTGCGCTTCATCGGCGTTGGCGAACAGATCGACGACCTGCAAACCTTCCGTGCAAAAGAGTTCGTCGACGCGCTGTTCATGCCCATCGGCGGCAGCAACACCCCGCAGGCCTGATCCACCGCAAACCGCCGCCGCGCAGCCAGGCGTGCGGCGCAGCATGGCGTCGCCTATCCTTATGGAATGAGGGGACTGCAGCAGGCGAAACCCTCCACGCCCCGCTCCAGGAGAGACGCGGATGCCAGACTCCGCCAGCCAGGCATCACCCCTTGCCCCCGAAGTCCCCGCGAGCGCCCCCCGCTGGCTGCGGATCGGCCTGCTTCTGTTCATCGCCCAGGCCCTCGCCCTGTGCCTCCAGGCCCTGCTGCTGGTCCACAAGGAAGGCGAGTTGCTGGTCGGCATCACGGTGTCCCGCATCGGCATTGCCGCCGACCAGGTCGACAGCGCCTTTGCCCGCGCCTCGGCCAACGGCCTGCTGCTGGGCGAGGCGCGCGGCCTGGCACGCATGCTGCCAAGCCTCATGGCCGACGACAGCGACATCGCGGCTATCCATATTTTCGATGCGGCCAACCGGCACACCCTCTTCGCCACCGGCACCACCCCGTCGCCGCCCGACGCAAGTGCCGCCATCCTCAGGAAGGGCGGCACCTGGTTCCATCTCGACCCTGCCGGGCCGCTCCACGTCGGCCAACGCCTCACCGACACCGAAGGCCGGATTGCCGGCGGCGTGCTGTTCACCGTCAAGACCGACACCCTCCAGGCCCGCCGCCAAGCCACCCGCAACGCCACCCTCGCCCGCCTCGGCCTCACGCTGGCGGGCGTCGCCGCGGCCCTGCCGCTGCTGCTCCGGGCCGTCGCGCGCTTTGGCCGCCAACGCTTCGGGCTGCGCCTGCGCCTTCTCGCCGCCGCCCTGCTGCTTGCCGGCGCCAGCAGCCTCGCCCTCAGCCTGCAAGCCCTGCCAAGCTTCTCCGAACAACTCTCGCCGGCCCTCGACGCCAAGGCCCACAGCCTCGCCCGCCTGCTCGCCGGCCGCATCGGCAATGCGCTGGCCCTCGGCATTCCGTTCGACAAGCTGAACGGCGTCGAGGACTACTTCGACGACACCCTCGAGCGCCATCCGGAAATCCTCGCCTTCCACCTCGAAGGCCCTGGCCACAGCTACAGCGCGGAGCGGCCCGGCCGCACCGGCAGCCGCATCGAAGTACCGGTGGCCGGCAACGACGGCCGGCTCATCGCCCAACTCGCCGCCCGCACCGACGCCGACGTGGTGGCCCGCGAACTGCGCGATCTGGCCATCGACATGGCCATCGTCTATCTCGTCGCCCTGGTGCTGTTCAACGAAGCCCTGGGCGCCATTCTCGCCAGCGGCGAACTGGCCCCGGTGGCCAGCCGCGCCCGCCTGGGCCTGGCCCGGCTGGCCGTGTTCCTGTTGATCCTCTCCGAAGAGCTGACCCGCGCCTTCATGCCGCTGCACATCGCCAGCCTCGCCGACACCGGCGGACACACCGGCAGCGCCGCCATCAGCCTGCCGATTTCCGCCTACATGCTGAGCTTTGCGCTGCTCACGCCTTTTGCCGGGCGCTGGGCCGAGCGCTTCGGCGTAGCCCGCACCTTTGCCGTCGGCGCCGGGCTGTCGACGCTGGGCTTTGGCTGGGCGATGCTCGCCGGCGATTACTGGGCCTTCGTCGCCGCCCGCTGCCTGTGCGCCGCCGGCTACGCCGTGGGCACCATGGCCATGCAGCAGCACTTCATGAGTGCCGCGGCCGCCGGCGAGCGCACCCGGGCCCTCGCCCTTTACGTGGGCGCACTGCAAACGGCCGCCATCTGCGGCTCCGCCGTCGGCGGCCTGCTGGCCGAACGCTTTGGCGCTGCCGCGGTGTTTGCCGGCGCCGCCGCGCTGGGCGCCCTGGCCCTCGCCGTGCAGCGCCTCGACACGCTGCCGCCGCTCATGCCCGGCAACGCGCCTCCCGGCCGCCTGCTGGCAACGCTCCGGAACCCGGCGGTACTGGTGCCGCTGCTTACCGCGGCAATCCCCGTCAAGCTGGTGCTGGCCGGCTTCCTGTTCTACCTCGTGCCGCTCGCCCTGCGCCAGGAAGGCTACGGCAGCAGCACCATCGGGCGGGCGTTGATGGTCTACTTCATCCTTGTCACGGCCGCCAATCCGGTGGCCTCGTGGCTGTCCGACCGCTTCGGCTGGAACCGGCGGCTGGTCGCCATCGGCGGCCTGAGCATTGCCGCGGGCGGGCTTGCCGGGCTCGTGGGCGGGCCGCCGGCGCTGATCGCCGGCGTCGTCGCCCTCGGTATCGGCACCGGACTCGGCGCAGCTGCGCTACAGTCGATGGTCGGCCGCGAAGGCCCTGCCGCGCTGGTTCTGCTGCGCGCCGGCGAACGCCTCGGCGCCGTCATCGGGCCGCTCCTCGCCAGCAGCCTGCTTACCCTCATGGCCTACGGCGGGGCGATGGCCGCCATAGGCAGCGTCGTTCTCGCCGCCACCTTCGTGTTCATGCCTGACTGGCCGACAAGGAAACTCGCCCATGAAGCCGGCTCGCCGCATTCCCCTCGGCAGCCCTCGGCAGCGCGTCGCCGCCAGGCCGACCCTGCCCCCCTACCGCATCGGATGCTGCTCTACCGGGGCTGCGAGGAAGCCTGCAAAGGCTTCCAGGGCTACTTTCGTCAGCACGGGATCGCCGCCGAATTCACGCTGCGCGACGCCGCCCAGGACAAGCACCGGATCGCCGGCTTCATCGACGAAGTGCGCCACCAGAAACCCGACCTGGTGGTCACCTGGGGTACCACCGTCACCTACGAAACCGTCGGCAACTGGAAGAGCGTCGACCCGAAACGCCACCTCACCGAACTGCCGGTGATCTTCATGATCGTCTCCGATCCGGTCGCGCTGGGCGTCATCGAAAGCGCCGCGAAGCCGCGCAAGAACGTCACCGGCACCCTCTACCTGCTGCCGATGGAAACCCAGATCAAGGCCGCCCGCAGCTACCTGGATTTCAAGCGGGTCGGCTACATCCTCAATGAAACCGAGGCCAACTCGGTGTCCACCCGCAACGAACTGCAGGCCCTCGCGCCGCCTTACGGATTCACGCTCATCGAGCGCAGCCTGCCGCTGTCGGCGGCCGGCACGCCGGACGCAAGCGCGCTGCCGGCCATCCTCACGGCCTTTCGCGACGAGAAGGTGGACCTCATCTACCAGGGGCCGGACAGCTTCCTCAACGTTCGCCGCGAACAGCTCACCGACGGCGCGCTGGCCCTCGGCATCCCGGTTTTCGCCGCGGCCGAGGCCCCCGTACAAAAAGCCCGCGCCCTGCTCGGCGTGGTGAACAAATACGAAGACGTCGGCCGCTTCACCGCCGCCCAGGCCCTGCGCATCCTGCGCGACCAAACCCCGCCCGCGCAGATCCCGGTCGAGCTGCCGCGCAACTTCTCCTATCTCATCAACCTGCCGGTCGCCCTGCAGCTGGGCCGCTACCCGCCGCTCAAGCTCCTCGATGTCGCCGAGATCATCGGCATCCAGCAGGAAGACCGCTGATGCGCATCCTCGTCTGCACCAAGCGCGACCTCCACGGCGCCCACTTTCTCAACCGCCTGCTGCCCCGGCTGGCGGGGCATGAGCTGGCCGGCATCTGGCTGTCCGAGAAAGACCGCGATGCCGAAAACAGCGTGCCGGAACTCGTCGAACTGCGCTTTCTCGAGCGCACGCTGCCCCTGGAGCTGCTCTTCCCGCTCATCGACGCCCTGCCCGAAGCCCTGCAGGACACCGCGCCGGACGCCACCTTCGCCGGCCTGTCCCGGCGCCACCAGGTGCCGCTGGAAGTTGTCACCGCCCTCGACGCAGACACCCACGCCCGCCTCGCCGCGCTGGCCCCGGACCTCGTCATCATCGCCCGCTTCAGCCATATTTTCGATGCCGCCGCCATCGCCCTGCCGCGCTTCGGCATGGTGAACATCCACCCCGGCCGCCTGCCGGAATTCGCCGGCCTCCACGCCCCGCTGCGCGCCGTGATCAGCGACACCCGCAACTTCGGCTGCAGCCTCTACTGGATCGACCCCGGCATCGACAACGGCCCGCTGCTCAGCGTCATCGAGCGCCCCATCGCCTGGGATTGCTGCCTGCTCCAGCAGATCGCCGGGCTCTACCCGCTCGCCATCCCGGCCCTGCTCGAGCTCATCGAGGCCTGCGCCGCCGGCCAGCGCCCCGACGGCACCCCCCAGGACCGCAAACACCGCCATTACCGCTCGATGCCCACCCCGGCAGATTTCGAAGCCCTGCGCCAAAGCGGCCTGTGCCTGTGGCAGCCCGACACCTACCTGGGCTGGCTCCAGCGCTACCGGCCCGCCGGCATCACGCTGCCCGTCTTTGCTGCGCCACCACGATGAAATTCGACCGGCAAATCTTCATCAGCTACGCCCACCTGGACAACCAGCCCCTCACGGCCGACCAGGCGGGCTGGGTAAGCCTGTTCCACAGCACCCTGCAAACCCTGCTCAGCCAGCGCCTCGGCGCGCCCGCCGACATCTGGCGCGACGACAAGCTGCGCGGCAACGACACCTTCTCCGACGAAATCCTCAAGCAGCTCGCCGGCACCGCGATCTTCGTCTCCATCCTCACCCCGCGCTATCTCAAGTCGGAATGGTGCACCAAGGAAATCCGCAGCTTCTGCCAGCAGGCCGAAGCCGGCCAAAGCCTGGTGGTGGACAACAAGGCCCGCGTCATCAAGGTGCTCAAGCTGCCCATCGACGCCGGGCAAAGCCTGCCGCCGGTGGTCGGCCAGCAGCTCGGCTACGAGTTCTACGAATTCGACGAAGACCACACCCCCCGCGAACTCGACCCGGCCTACGGCGACAAGCCCCGCCAGGCCTTTTTACGCAAGGCCAACAAGCTCGCCTGGGATCTCGCCGCCCAGCTCGACGAGCTGCAGCGCAGCCACCCCGCCGCCAACGACGCCGCCGCACCCGCCAAACCTGCCGTATTCCTGGCCGAATGCAGCCGCGACCGCCGCGACGCCCGCGAGCGCATCGAAGCCGAACTCGCCTGCTGCGGCTACACCGTGCTCCCCGACCAGCGCCTGCCCGACGACGAGGACGAACACCTCGCCGCCGTCGATGCCCTGCTGGCCCGCTGTGTGCTCTCCATCCACCTCATCGGCAGCGGCGTCGGCCGCGTGCCCGACGGCGACCGCCAGCAATCGGTGGTCGTGCTGCAGAACGAACGCGCCGCCGCCAAGAGCCGCAGCGCCGGCCTGCGCCGGGTCATCTGGCTGCCCGCCGGCCTCGCCTCGCCCCAGCCCGCCCAGCAAGCCTTCATCGACGCACTGCAAAACGACGCCGCGCTGCAGTTTGGCGCCGACCTCGTCACCGGCGAAATCGAAACCGCCAAGGCCGCCATCCATGCCGCCCTCAAGCCGCCCCCGGTCGAGGCCCCGCCGCCCGCAGCCGGCAGCGCGCAGCAGGTGCACCTGCTCTGCGACGCCGCCGACCGCAAAGGCCGCCGTGCCCCTCATCAAGCTGCTGCGCAGCCACGGGCTGGCAGTCAGCCTGCCCGTGTTCGTCGGTGACGCCGCCCAGGTTCGCGCGGCCAACCTCCAGCTCGCGCAGGATTGCGACGCCATCCTGCTCTACTACGGCGCCGGCGACGAAGCCTGGAAATACCACCAGCAAAACGATCTGCTCAAGCTCCGCGGCAGCCCGCGCCAGCGCCCCCTGCGCGCCAGCCTCACGCTGCTCGCGCCCCCCGCCAGCGACGACAAGGAAGTCCTCCAGGCCCTCTCCGAACCCGACGTGATCGACGCCCTGGGCGGCCTCGACGAGGCCACCCTCGCCCCCCTGTTCACAGCCCTCGCCGAAGGGGTCAGCTCATGAACCCAAAGCCCGGCGCGCCCTACCCCGGCATCCGCCCCTTCCGCGAAGACGAAGAGTTTCTCTTCTTCGGCCGCGAAGCCCAGGTGGACGCAATGGTGGACACCCTCGCCCGTGGCCGCTTCCTGGCCGTCATCGGCAGCTCCGGCTGCGGCAAATCCTCCCTCGTCAATTACGGCCTGCGCCCGGCCCTGTACCGGGGCCTGCTCACCCGGGCCGGCAGCGCCTGGCGCATGGCCAGCTGCCGGCCCGGCGGCAACCCGCTGCGCGCCCTCGCCGCCGCACTGGCCGCGCCCGAAGCCCTCGGCAGCGCCGCCTCCAGCGGCCCCTTCAGCCAGGCCGAACTCCTCGAAGCCACCCTCGCCATGAGCCGCCGCGGCCTGGTCGAAGCCTGGCACCAGGCCGCACTGCCCGCCGGCACCTGCCTGCTGCTCATCGTCGACCAGTTCGAAGAGCTCTTCCGCTACCGCACTCTCGCCGACCAGGCCGAGGACGGCGACCCCGCCACCGCCTTCGTCAACCTGCTGCTCGAAGCCCGCGCCCAGGACGTCCCGATCTACATCGTCCTCACCATGCGCTCCGATTTTCTCGGCGACTGCGCCCGCTTTGCCGGCCTGCCCGAAGCCATCAACGGCGGCCAGTACCTCGTGCCGCGCATGAGCCGCGACGAACGCCGCGCCGCCATCCAGGGCCCGGCGCGGGTGTGCGGCGCCGACATCGCCCCCACCCTGCTCACCCGCCTCGTCAACGACGTGGGCGACGACCCCGACCAGCTCTCGCTGCTCCAGCACGCCCTGGCCCGCTGCTGGGCCCACTGGCAGGCCAGCGGCGAGCCGAGCCCCATCGAGGCCCGCCACTACGACGCCATCGGCACCCTCACCCACGCCCTCAACCAGCACGCCGAAGAAATCTTCAGCACGTTCCCCGAAACCGGCCAGAAGCGCTGCGCCGCCGCCTTTCGCGCCCTCACCGACAAAAGCACCGACAGCCGCGGCATCCGCCGCCCCACCCGCTTCGCCGACCTGGCCGCCATCACCGCCAGCAGCGACGACGAACTCGCCGCCACCCTCGCCCCCTTCCGCGCGCCGGGAGCCGCCTTCCTGATGCCCCCGGCCGGCGACGCACTGTGCGCCGACACCATCGTCGACCTCTCCCACGAAAGCCTCATGCGCATCTGGGACCGCCTCTGCGAATGGGGCGAGCGCGAAGCCGACGCCGCCCGCATGCTGCGCCGCCTGGCCGACGCCGCCGAACTCCACGCCGCCGGCCAGGCCAGCCTGTGGCGCGACCCGGAACTCCAGTTCGCCCTCGACTGGCGCGAACGCAGCCAGCCCACCGCCGCCTGGGCCCGCCAGTACGGCCGCGAAGCGGCCCCCGCGCAAAGTTTTCTCGACGCCAGCCGCCAGGCCCGCGATGCCGCACAGGCCGCCGAAGAGGCCCGCCTGGAAGCCGAGCGCCGGGCACAATCCGACCGCAACCGCAACCGCCGCACCCTGCGCCTCACGATCATCGCGATCGTCGCCACCACCCTTTTCGCGGGCGTCACCAGCGTGCTCTGGAAGCGCGCCGAACACGCCGCCGAAGTAGCCATCTCGCGCCAGCTCGCCGCCCAGTCGTCCGCCGAGCTGAGCGGTGCCAAGCTCAACCGGGCCCTGCAACTGGCCGCCGCCGGCTTTGCCCACGCGCCCAGCTTCGAAGCCCACGACAGCCTGCTTGCCGCCCTCGTGCGCGCCCCGCAAACCTGGACGCAGACCGGCCAGCAAGGCGTGCTCGCCCTGGCCAGCAGCCCCGACGGCACCCTCACGGCCAGCGGCGGCAAGGACGGCAGCATCAAGCTGTGGCAGCCGGACGGCAGCCTGGCCGCCACGCTGCGCGGCCACACCGATCGCGTGCTCGGCCTCGCCTTCGCGCCGGACGGGCATCACCTCGCCTCGGCCAGCGCCGACGGCAGCGTACGGCTGTGGAACGTGACCACCCGCCAGCCCATCGGCAGGCCCCTCGACGAACACCAGGGCGCGGTACTCAGCGTCGCCTTCTCGCCCGACGGCCGCCTGCTGGCCAGCGCCGGCGCCGACCAGCGCGTGCTGCTGCGCGATGCCGACAGCGGCGCCCTGCGCGTCCCGCCGCTCGTCGGCCACCAGGACACCATCACCCAGATCGCCTTCAGCCCCGACGGCAGCACCCTCGCCTCGGTGGGCTACGACGGCGCCCTGATCCTGTGGAGCAGCACCGACGGCGCAGCACGCCAGCACACCAGCCACCCGGCCGTGCTCCACGCCGTCGCCTTCTCGCCCGACGGCGCCCTCATCGCCACCGCCAGCGCCGACCGCCACGTGCAGCTCTGGAACAGCGCCAGGCTCAGCCCCGTCGGCGAGCCGCTCTCCGGCCACAGCGACGCCGTGCGCGCCGTCGCCTTCAGCCCCGACGGCCGCCACCTCGCCTCGGCCGGCGACAAGCACGAGTTGCTGCTGTGGAACCTGCCGCCCGGCGACATCGCCCCCCGCCGCGCCGACGGCCACAGCGGCGACATCAGCGCCGTGGCCTTCGCGCCGGATGGCCGCAGCCTGGTCAGCGGTGGCAGCGACGACGTGCTGATCCGCCACGCCCAGCCCCAACGCGGCCCCTTCATCCACACCCTGCCCGGCGTGGTCGACGCCGTCTGGGCCGTGGCCTGGAGCCCCGACGGGCGCCGCCTCGCTACGGTCGAAAAAGATGCCAGCCTGCGCCTCCGCGACGCCACCAGCGGCGCAGCCCTCGGCCCGCCGCTGAGCGGCCACACCGCCATCACCGCCAGCCTCGCCTTTACCCCGGACGGCCAGCAGCTGGCCAGCGCCGGCCAGGACGGCCGCCTCCTGCTCTGGAACCTGAACCCGCCGGCGGCTGCGCCCGCCCGCCTCCTCGACGCCGGCCCGCCGCTGCGCCGTGTCGCCATCCGCCCCGACGGCCGCCAGCTCGCCGCCGCCGGCCGCGACGGCCGCATCCGCCTGTGGTCCCTGCCCGACGGCACCCCGCTCGCCACCATGCCGGAACACGGCGGCCCGGTTGCCGACCTGGCCTGGACCCGCGACGGCAGGCTGCTCGCCAGCGCCGGCTTCGACGGCCGCCTGCGCCTGTGGCAGGGCAGCGACCTGCAAGCGGCCGGCCAGATCAGCCTGCCCCAGGCCGGCGCGCTCTACCGCATCGCCTGGACGGCCGACAGCCAGCACCTGGCCATCGCCAGCCAGCGCGCCGGCCTGCTGCTGTGGCAACCCGGCAGCGCCGAGCCCCAGGCCCTCGGCAAGGACACCAGCGCCCTCCTCGAACTCGCCCTCTCGCCCGACGGCCAGACCCTCGCCAGCGCCGACAAGGACGGCCACCTGCGCCTGTGGGACATGGCCACCCGCCAGCCCCTGCGCGACCCGCTGCTGCGCCACGCCGGGCCGGTGCTGGCCCTCGCGTGGGCCCCGGACGGCAGCCGCATCGCCTCGGCCGGCTGGGATCGCGGCATCATGATCGCGCGCACCCGCCCCGCCGACTGGGCCGCGCTGGCCTGCGCCCTCGTCGGCAACAACCCGCCCGCCGCCGACGCGGGCACGCCCACCGACGGCTGCCCCGCACCAAACCGTCCTTGACAACGGCAAGCCGCGATCTAGTCTGAGTAAGCAAGCCTGATTCCACGGCACAAGACAGGCTCCTGTCATACCAAATCCGCTTGCGCCGCAGCATCGTCAGCACATTCATCGCCGTCACTCAACACACAGATCGGGAGGCTTCCCATGGCACTGATCATCCCGGGCGTCGAAGTCAAGGTCGTCAAGGAAGTCCTCGCCCCCCAGCTCGCCCCCTCCGGCGTGCTCGGTTTGGTGGGCATCGTCGAAAACAGCGCCGACGGCCTCGGCCGGGCGGCCAGCTGGCGCAGCTTCATCGACGGCTTCGGGGGCGCCAGCGCCTTCAGCCTGCCGGAAGCCGCCCAGGCCCTCGGCAACGGCGTGTTCGAACTGGTGGTTTGCCCGGTCGCCTGCGACAGCTTCGCCAGCGTCAAGCTGCCGCCCGCCAGCGGCACCGGCAGCGCCTTCACCCTGGTCGCCAAGGCCCCCGGCCCGTGGGGCAACGCCATCCTGGTCAGCATCGCTTCGCGCCAGGTTGCCACCGGCAAGAAGCTCGACAGCGGCGAAGACGAAACCCGCAGCGTTTTCGACCTCACCGTGCGCTACGCCGGCAGCGACTACAAGGAAGTGCACCGCAACCTCTCCACCGACGCCGCCGACACGATCCGCAACGCCCGTGACGTGCTCGCCGTCCAGTCCCAGCTCGTGCGCATCGACGAAGCGCGCGACAAGCTCAAGATTCCCAAGGACAGCCCCGACACCACCGCCGCCGGCGCAGCCTATGCGCTTGCCGGCGCCACCGATGCCGACGCCGGCGCCTACCGCCAGGCCCTGGCCCTGCTCGAAAACGAAGCCGACGTGGACATGGTGCTGGTCTCGGTCCAGGACACCACTGACATCACCCGGGTCGGCGGCATCTACGCCGACGTGATCAGCCACTGCAACCGCCTCAGCGCCCTCAGCCAGGGCCGCATCGGCTTTGGCCAGGTGCCCGGCTCCACGCCCAAGGCCATCGCCACCGCGGCCGACAAGCTCATCGCCTCGCTCGTCTCCGACCGCTTCGTGCTGGTCGCCCCGGCCGGCGTGGTGGGCGCGGTGGCCGGCATGACCGGCAGCCTCGATTACTTCCAGTCGCCCACCTTCAAGCGCCTGTCGGGCCTTGGCGAGCCCTCCCCGGCCCTCGGCGTCGAATCCCAGCAAGAGCTTCTGCGCAAGAACGTCGTCCCCGTCGTCGCCCAGCGCGGCCGCGGCGTCATCGTCCTGCGCGGCCTCACCACCGACAACGACCAAATAAGCGTGCGCCGGGTGGCCGACCACGCCGTGCGCGGCGTCAAGACCATCGGCGAACTCTTCATCGGCCGCCTCAACAACGAGGAAGGCCGCGGCGCACTCAAGCAAAAACTGGTCGAGTTTCTGGTGCAGATGCAGAAGGAAGGCGCCATCGTGCCCTCCACCGACGGCACCGACCCGGCCTTCAAGGTGAACGTGTATTCCAGCCAGCAGGATTTCGCCCAGGGCATCGTGCGGGTCGACCTGGCGGTGCGCCCGGTACGCGCCATCGACTACATCTACGCCACCGTCCTCGTCCAGGTTTAAGCCGGGCCGTAACCGGATTCGCCAACCCAAGCCTCAACGGAGAAGCCCGCCATGCCGACCGTTTTTTCAGCCAACCGCTCCAGCGTGCTGGTCGATGGGGAAGCCATCGAAGGACTCCAGTCGCTGGCCTTCCGGGTTGTCACCGAGCGCGAGGACATTCGCGCCGTGGGCAGCGACGAGCGGGTCGCCGTCAGCTTCGGGCTGCGCACCGTGCAAGGCGAACTCGCCGTGCGCTCCGCCAGCTTCAAGCTCGACGGCCACCTCGACAAACAGGCCAAGTTCCAGCTCGTCGCCAACCTCAAGAAAGACGACGCCGCCGACTCCCCAAAGCGTACCCTCTCCTTCGACGATTGCTACATCGAAGACAAGGCCTTCGGGCTTGGCGCCGGCGGCACCGTGGTCACCACCTACACCTTCAGCGCCACCCGCGTTCGCGAGGAATGAGCCATGGGCCGGCTGGAGTTCGACCTCTCCGGCACGCCCTGCCTGCTGGCGTTCAGCGGCTTTCACCGGCCCTTGGGCATCGTCGCCGGCAGCCTCTCGCTCACCCTGCCCCCCTGGACTTACCGCCGCCACCTGAACACCCTCCGCGCGTGCACCGCCGCCTCCGGAGCCAACGATCTGCAGCTCGACAGCCGGCAATTGTGCGATGCCGTGCTGGATGCGCCCAGCCTTGCCGACGACACCCGCCGCCTGCTGGCACCTCTCGCCCTGTGGTGGGCCGCCGGCGGTGACGACCCGCTGCCCCCGGCGCCGGCCGAAGGCGAATGGCTCACCCTCGGCCCCAGCGACGACAGCGGCGGCGAGGCCCGCGCCCGCCTGCGCCCATGGAGCGAACGCCAACGCCTGAGTGCGCTCAACGCCAGCCTCGCCGCTGATGGCGACGCAAGCTGGTTCGACCCCGTCACCTACCTCGACGGCATGGTCCGCGCCAGCCTGCAAGCCCTTGACTCCTCCACCGGCCTTGACGATCTCGACGCCCGCGCCACCGCCGTGCTGCTCAACGCCACCGTCGCCCTCAACCTCTGCGACGACGAAGACGAGGCCCTGCTCCAGGGTGGCCCCGCCGCCCGCGAATGCGCCGCCCGCACCCTGCGCCTGTGCCAGGCCCTCGGCTGGACGCCCGCCCGCGTCTGGGCCACCCCGGCCATCGAAGTGGACCGCCTGCTGCGCATGCTCGATCTCGTCCAGCCCGCCGCCGCCCCACGCCCCGCCGGCCGCCGCAGCCTGGCCGAGCACCCGGACGCCACCCTGATCCGCATCGACGACGACCCCCAGGAGCGTGCCTGATGCCCCCCATCGGCACCGCGGCCCCCGGCAACTCCGCCCTTCTTGTCGCCCGCATCCTCCAGCCGCTCGCCCGCAGCCTGGAAGACGCCCGCCGCCACCTGAACCTGGAAACCGTGGCAAGCGACGAAGCCGCCGACGACACCGCCCCTGCGCCCGCCCCGGCCCCGCCCTACTTTGCCGCCCCGGGCACCCGCCGCGCCTTCGACCGGATCGCCGCCCGCGAGGGCGACACCGCGCTCGTCACGCCCCCGGCCGTGCATCCGGACGCACCCGAAACCTGGCCGGACATGGCATCGGCAAGCACGCCGCAAACCGGCACAGCCGCGCCCGCCCGTGCCCCCGGCGCGCCCCCCGCGCCCCGCTTCATGCGCGTCGTCACAGAAAACCGGCTTACGCCTTCCCGTCACGACAACACCGCCGCCAGCGACGCCGACGCCAGCGCCACCCGACCCGCCCCAGCGCCAGCCAGCCGGCCCGCATTTTTCGCCCGCCACGCCACACGCTCTGCGGCAGCAGCCGGAGCCAACTCCGGCACACCGAACAGCCCACCGCCGGAGATCGCTGCCGCCGGAGTCGCCACTGGCAAGCCCCCGCCGGCATCCCTCCCGCCGCAACTCCGTGTGCTGGCCACCCCGGCGCAGGCCGCCCCCCACCTACCAGGCGACGAGACAGGGCCTGCCGCCACGCCCCTCACCCGCCCCACGCCCACCACGCCCACCACGCCCAAGCTCGCACCGGTGCCACCGCACCCGGTGTCGGCCCCCGCGCCCGACGCAAATCCGCCAGGCCCGGCCTCCGCCGCCGCCCGGCAGCCCCTGCAATCTGCCGCCACACCAACGACGCCCCGTCACTGGCGCCTGCGCCCTGCCGCCCACGCCGACCTCACCACCCCGGCCACCCGCACGGCCCACGGCGATCCAGCCCGCCAGGCCGCCTTCGAAGCCGCCAACGAAACCCCGCGCCAGAGCCCCTCCGCCGCCCCCAGCCAGCTCCCCCGCAACCCCGCCCTGACCCGCGTGCTGCAGGCCATGGACCCGGTGCTCGACAAGGCCTGGCAACTCACCGACGCCGCGCTGAGCCCTGACCAAACCCCGGCCCCGGCCGGCCCTGACACCCCCCGCGTCAACAACAATTTCAACGTCACCGTCGCCCTCGGCGATGCCTCCAGCGCCGCCGGCCGCGATCCGCAGCAACTTCAAGACGCCCTCGTCGCGCTCCTGCGTGACGCCGCCCGGCGCCAGGGGCTGGACGTATGAAAGCCGCCGCCAACCACACCGCCTTCAAGGTGCAGATCGGCAGCGCCCTGGCCAGCAGCACGGCCAGCGAATCGCAGCGCCAGTTGCTGCAACTGCGGGTGGACCTGGACATGGACGGCCCCTCCGCCCATTGCTTCATCGAGCTGGCCGACGGCACCCCGCCCGCCCCCGGCGATGCGGTCGAGGTCAAGCTCGATGCCGGCGACGGCATGCAGGCCGTGTTCACCGGCATCGTGGCCTGCGTCGAGGCCGGCGCCACCGGCCAGACCGTCCTCGCCCACGGCGCCTTCGCCCTTCTGGGGCAAAGCGAAGTGGAAGGCGCCTACGAAAGCGTGTCGGCCGACTTCATCGTCAAGGATCTGATCGGCAAGGCCGGCGCCACCCCCGGCACGGTAGCCAAGGGGCCCGATCTTGCCGCCTGGGCAGTGCACCGCGGCCCCACCGCCCTCGGCCACCTGCGCCAACTGGCCACGCTGTGCGGCGCCGGGCTGTTTGCCGACGGGGCCGGCAAAATTCACTGCGCCGTGCCCAAAACAGGCAGCGCCGACCACCGCTTCAAGTTCGGCGAAACCATCACCCACCTGGCGGTGCAAAAAATCGCCCCCGCCTTCGACAGCGTCGAGGTGTGGGGCGAAGGCGCTGCCAGCGCCAAGGGCGCCGACAAAGCCCACTGGCTGAGTACCGATCTTTCCGGCGTCAGCGCCAAGGCCTCCGTTGCGGCCGACGGCACGGTGCAGACCGGCAAGCTCGGCGCGCGCCCGCTGCGCCTTCGCGAAGGCGCGCTGCGCTCCGGCGAAGCCGTCGAAGCCGTCGCCAAGGCCTGGGCGGAGAGCCTGGCTGCGCGCCTCGTGCGCGGCAGCCTTGAAGTCTTTGCCGCGCCCAAGGTGCTTCCCGGCGATCTCGTGGCCATCACCGGCCTGCCCGACGGCCACCCCGCCGCCGCTCTGCTCAGGCAGGGGCAGGTGCTTCACGTGCGCGGCGTGCGCCACGTGCTCGATCGCCAGCGCGGGGCCCTCACCCGCCTGACTTTTTAAGCGGAGGCCGCCAACCATGAGCGTGCGCATCGGCAAGATCGAGCTCACCGGCGTGCAGGATCTGCACACCGAAGAAGCGCGCACCCTCGTCGAGCAACGCGTTCCCGAGCAGCAGGGCAGCGTCTTCCAGGATCTCGGCCGCGAGCCGCTCACCATCGTCATTGACGGCCTGCTCTTCGGAGCCGACGCCCTGTCATCCCTCGAAACCCTGCGCCAGGCCCACGCCAAGGCCGAGCCACAATCCTTCGCCGCCGATCTGGTGGTGGGCACCGACCTCACCGAAGTGGTGATCGAGGATTTTCGCGTTCGCCAGCTGGCCGGCTACCGGGATCGTTTCCGCTTCAGCCTGCGCCTGCGCGAACACATCGAGCCGCCCCAGGCCAGCGACGCGGCCATGGCCGACGTGAACGCCGGCGTGGCCACCGATGCCGCGGCGTGGGGCGACGGCAGCCTCGCCGCCGCCGGCGTGCTGCAGGATCCGGCCTCCCTCGCCGCGGCCCTTTCGGCCAACCCCGCGCTGCTCGACAGCCTCGACATGGACGCCCTCGGCGACGCCGTGGCCAACAACCTGGACAGCCTCGACGCCGGCCAGCTCGACGGCATGCTCAACAGCATCGCTGCGGCCGACCCGAGCAAGGCCGGCGGCCTTTTCAGCGCCCTCGGCAAGGCCGGCGCCCTCGGCAGCATGCTCGCCAAATATGCGCAGGAAGGCGCGGCCTTCCTCAAGCAGCTCGATCCGTCCAAGCTCAGCTCGCTGATGAAGGCCTTCTCGGGCGGGCTGGAATTTCTCAACCAGCTCAAGAAAGTGGCCGACGCCGCCGGCCGCCTTGCCGGCGACATCACTCAGCTTCAGCTTCCGCCCGAAATCGAACGCATCGTGAAGGGAGGCCCGAAATGAGCACCCCGGCCGATGTGGTCCGCGACCTCGCCGCGCTGGTGCGCGAACTGGCCGCCCTGCTCGAAACGCAAACCGCGAAGGAAATCCCCAACATCGCCCGCGACCTGGGCGCCCAGCCCCAGCTGGCCCAGGGCGTCGACGCCCTCGGGCGGGTGCTCGGCGAGATTCGCGCGGGCGCCGTGCCCCTGCGCCGCACCGCCCTCGACGCCGACGCCCTGGTCGCGCTGCTCGGCTGCGTGCCGGAGTTCGTGACCGGCGTAGGCGAGGCTGTCGATTCATCCGGCGCCTGGCTGGCCGGCATGGGCCTTGGCCTGGGCGATGCCGCCGGCGCCGCCCGCAATGTATCCGGCCCGCTCAAGCAGGTTTCCGGCGTGCTCGACATGGGCATCGACGTGGCCGAAGGCGCCGTTTCGATGCTCGCCCCCGGTGAGTGGCGCGGCCTCATCGCCGCCCTCGACCGCCTGTCCGCATCCCTCAAGGCGCTCAAGGCGCCCACTCCCCCCGCCAACCCCGCAGCGCCCACCGCCTCCGGCGCCGCCCTTTCTGAAGGATAACGATCATGGCTGACACACTTCCCGCCACGTCCGACGGACGCGCCGACAACCCCTTCCGCGCCGTCGCCATCCTGCTCGACGGCGTACGCATCGGCCTCGAAAGCAGCAAGCGCCAGGATCAGGCGCCCCGCTGGGTGCGCGTGGTGCGGGTACGCGAATTTCGCGACGACGCCATCGCCAAGGGCGTGATGAAGGCGATGGACGTTCTCACCCTGGCCGTCGCCTACCTGCAGCGCTTCACCCTCGATGCCAACGACCTGCTGATCCAGGGCGACGCCGCCAAGGCGCTGGTCGAGGTCTCCGCCGAATTCATCAAGACCGCCACCAGCAAGGAATTCATCAACTCGCTGGAGGTGGCCGTCGGCCAGGACCCGAGCCCCGACTCACCGATTCCCGACGTGGCCAACATCATCGACAAGATCGTGCAGATCGCCGACAAGGTGCCCGAACCGGAAGACCTCAAGGTGATCGGCGCGGCGCTTTACAAACTGCTGTCCATCGAACAGGCGCCCCTCGACGAAGCCAAGCTGGGCGCCACCACCGAGAGCCACATCGTGCTGGAGCGCACCGGCAAGCTGCGCCTGCTGCAATTCGGCTTCGACCAGAGCTTCCGGCTGCAGAACTTCGGCAAGGGCGCCAGCGTCTCGTCGCTGGACGTCAACCGCCTCGGCGTCCGCCGCCTGTGGGCCGTGGCTACCGACAAGCTGCCGGCCAAGTCGGTAGGCAAGTTTGGTGAAGCCCCGAACGTGGAAAACGTGTGGGAACTGGACTTTTCCACCGACAAGGCCGGCATCGACGTGCAGGACGCCAACAGCATTCTCGAAGCCCTCGGCTACGCCACGCCCGCCGTTCCCGACCGCAAGATTTTTGGCGACGAATTTGCCGGCCGGCTGCGCGCCTTCCAGCAGATCAACGAGATCCCGGTCTCCGGCAAGCTCGACAACGCAACGCTGAACCGCCTGTTCCACCTGGATTTCGACGCCAAGAACCTCAAGCGCGCCAAGCGCTTCAAGGCCGACGCACTGCCCAAGTAGAAAGCCATCGTGAGCGACCCGATCGACATCATCCGTGCGGTGGTCCGCGACGAGCTGCGCAGCCTGCGGCTCGGCGAGCTGGCCGTGGTGACCAGCGTCTTCCCCCACACCGGGGCGGACGACGGCAACAACCACGAATGCACGGTCCAGCTGCGCGAGGGCGGGCTGGAACTGCGCAAGGTGCCCATCGCCACGCCCCACGTGGGCATGGCGAGCGCGCCGCAGGTGGGCGATCTGGTGTTGCTGTGCTACGTGGGCGGCGACCCGAACCGGGCGGTGGTGGTGGGCCGGCTGTACTCCGAGAAGATCAACCCGCCACTCCACAAGGAAAAGGAGTGGCACGTGTTTGCCACCGCCGACGGGGTGAGCAGCTTTGCCATCGACGAGGAAGAATCCTGCATCGTGACCGCCGGCAAAACGGTCGTCACGGTCAGGAAGGACGGCAACGTCGAAGTGCTGGGCGAGGCGGATCTCGCCATCGAAGTGAAGGGCAAGGTCACGATCAAATGCACCGATTTCACGCTGGACGCCTCCGGCAATGTCGATCTGGGCAAGGACGGCGCCGGCGTGATTACCGAGAAATCCCACAAGTGCTATTTCACCGGCAAGGCGCTGGTTCCATCCGGCACCGTCAAAGCCAAGGCCTGAAACCATGCCCGCACCCGGCGCCTCGCAAATCGAATCCCCCGCCAGCGGCTTTCTGAAAGGCGCCGGCCTGCAGGGCGAGGACATCCCCGGCCTCGCCGCCGCCATTGCCAACACCACCGGCCAGGCCCTCACGATGTTTCTCTCCCAGGCGATGGTGATGCCCGGCATCCCGGTGGCGGCCGATCCGATCACCGGCAGCGGCGCCAGCGCCGGCCCCGGCAAGCTGATGCCGCCGCCAGCCGGCGGGCCGGGTGCGTCGCAGCTCGAAGGCCTTGCCAGCAGCCAGTGCCAGGCCCAGGGCCTGCGCGGCGAAGATGCCGACGGCCTCGCCAAGGCCATCGCCGGCACCATCGCCCAGGGCATCGCGCTGTTCTGCGCCCAAACCATGGTGATGCCCGGCATCGCGGTGGCCGGTTTCGTCAGCACCGCGCCGGGCATGCTCCAGCCGGTGCCGCTCGCCTCGCCGCTGGAAGGCATCGCCAACGGCCTCTTGCAGCAGAACGGAATCGCAGGCGAGGCGGCACCCGACCTGGGCAAGGCGCTGGCCCAGGGCGTCGACCTGGCCCTCACCCAGTTCGCGGCGCAGGCCATGGTGTCGCCGGGAATCCCCTGCCCGCCGGGCGCCAGCGCCGGGCCCGGCCGGCTGATGTGAGGACACGCTGATGGCCCATGATCCCTTCGGCACCGATCTGCGCCTCGTCTTCGCCCGCGGCAGCGAAGGCGCCGACCTGGCGGCAGGACTGCAGGATCTCGAAACCGTCGAGGGCCTCGAAAACCTCGTCCAGGCGCTCACCCTGCGCCTGCTGGTGGACCGGGGCGAGCTGGCCGGCCTCGCCCACCCGCGCTACGGCAGCCGTATCCGCGACCTGATCGGCGAGCCGCTGGACCGGGCCAACCTCGAACTGCTGCGCCGCTACGTGCGCCAGGAGCTGCTGCGCGACCCGCGGGTCGAAGAAGTGCTGCAGGTCAGTGTCACGCCCCACGACGCCCGGCGCGACGGCGTGGATGTGCTCGCCCGCGTCCGCGCGGTGACCGGACAGGAAGCCAGCCTGGAGGTGCATGTCGATGGCACTTGAACGGGTTTTCCTCAAAAAGGGTTTTGCCGAAGTGGTGGACGCCCTTCTGGCCGACATCGGCTCCGGCATGGGCGGGCGCCTCGCACTCACCGACGCCAACGAAGGCAGCGTGGTGCGCACCCTGGCCGAGGCCTTCGCCCGCGAGCTGGCGGTGTGCTACGAGCAGCTCGACTCGGTATATCGCAACGCCTACCTCGACAGCGCCAGCGGCCCGGCGCTCGACAACGTGGTGGCGCTGCTCGGCATCGAGCGCCAGCGCGGCGGCCACCTGGAAGGCCTGGCCCACTTCAGCCGCGGCCAGCCCGCCCCCGAGGACATCCACATTCCGCTGGGCACCCTCGTTGCCGGGCGTGATGTGCCGCTCTTTGCCACCTCCGCCAACGCCGTGCTCGACAAGGGCGAGCGCAGCGTAGCGGTGGGCGTGCGGGCCGTGGAGCCGGGCGGCGCGGCGGTCAAGGCCGGCGCCCTGGCCACCCTGCCGCGGCCCATCGCCGGCATCGACAGCGTGACCAACCCCGGCGACCTGGTGCTGCGCCAGCGTGAAGAAACCGACGAGGAGCTGCGCGCCCGCGCCCGCCGACTGGTGCAGTCCTCCAACACCGGCACCGTGTCGGCGCTGGAGCAGGCCGCCCGCAGCCTCGGCATCAACGAGGTGCAGGTGGTTGAAAACCCGGGCGGGCGGCCCGGCGAGGTGGAAGTGATCCTGGGCGACCGGGACATTCCGGCCGATCTGCTCGAACAAGTGCGGATTCGCCTCGAAGACGTGCGCCCGGCCGGCATCGTGCTGCGCTGCGGCCCGGCCACGCCGGTCTTCGTGCAGATCACCGCCACCCTCACCCTCAATGCCGCGCTCTCCGAACGCGAACACGCCGACATCGAAAAACACCTCGGCGGCGTGCTGGCCGATTATTTCGGCAAGCTCAAGGTGGGCGAAGCCGTGCGCGACGCCAAGATCCGCTCGCTGCTGCTGGGCCACGACGCGGTGGTGGGCTGCGAGAAAACCGGCCAGCGCCCGCTGCTGGAACCCTTTATGTGGACGAACGGCGCCGGGCTGGAATCGGTGGCTTTCCGCTCGCTGCTGGGCAACGGCGACGTGCTGGCCGGCCCCGGCGAGCGCATGGGCCTCTACGTCGAAGCCCTGCCGCTGCGCCTGAGCCTCGAGCCGCCGCAAACCCCGCTGTGGGTGGACACCACCCTCACCCTCGTTGCCGGCAGCGCCACCAGCGGCCTGCAGGCCCGCATCACCAGCGCCATCAAGGATGTGTTCGACAAGGCCGCCCGCCGCGCCGCGCCGGAAACACCCGCCGAAATCACCTACGCCGACGTGCGCGCCGCCGTAACCGGCGTGGTGCCGCAATCCGCCATCGTTCGCCTGCGCGTCACCGTCACCCACGACCGGGACGGCCTGGCCGAAGAGCTGGACGGCGACGCCGGCGTGGCCCGGCTGGGCACCCGCGAACAGCCCGTGCAGCGCAATGTCACGCTGCGCGTGGAGAGCGGCGATGGCTGACCCGCGCCTGCGCCGCGAGCGCCTGCTCGGCCTGCTGCCGCGCATCTACACCGCGCAGCCCGGCAACAGCGCGGTGGGCGCCGTCATCGACAGCATGGCCGCCGCACTCTCCCGGCTCGACGACGCCCTGACCCGCGTGCAGTACGACCGCTGGGCCGGCCTCGCCAGCCCGCAGCAGCCCGACCCGGAGTCGCCCAGCGCCCTGGAAGGGCTGGGCCGCTTACTGCAGGTCGAGCGCCTGCCACCGCGGGTTCGCCACGCGGGCTACGAGAAAACCGGCACCGGCGAACTGGACGTGCGCTTCGATCACGCCGCCCCCCTTTCCGACGCCCTGGACGAGCTGATCGGCGCCGAATGGCGGCGCCCCCGCCAGGGCCAGCCCGCCCCCGACCCGGCCACGCAGCTCACCGCCCAGTTTCCCGGCCTGCGCTTCCGGCTTGCCGACGACAGCACCGGCTTCATCGCAGGGCCGGATCCGGACACCGCCGCCGAGGCCGCCCCGGCCGCGCTGGCACGCTTTCAGGCGGTGCTCGACCCGGAGCCCGGCGAGATCTTCCGCCAGCGCCTGCAGGTCACCGCGCGGGTGCGCACCGGCGGCCTCACCACGCCACGGGCGCTGCTCTCGCTGGCCATTGCCGACCTGGGCGCCGAACCCTGCCCGCGCCTCCAGCGCCGCCAGGACAGCACCTTCGCCCTCGGCATGCCGCCTGGCACCCGCAAGCGCTGCGCAGCCTGCGGCGGCAAGGACAGCACCCCCTGCCCCAACCGCAACAAGGCCGTCGTCGAAGCCTGGCTCACCGAAAACCCCGTACTGGCCGCCCGGCACACCGAACCCGCCCCCCGCCTGCGCCGCGTTTTCAGCGTGCCCAACCCCAGCCTGCACCCCGACCGCCCGGTGCTCAGCCTCACCGTGCGCGAACAGCCCGCCGCCTACCCCGCCGTGCGCAGCATCGACAGCGGCGAGATCACCCTTTACGCCGGCACCCTGCGGCCCGACGAAACCCTGGTCCTCTACCCCGCCGTCAGCGCCGCCGACACCGCCCCCTTCGACGGCTTCGACTCGCCCGGCCACCACGCCTGGCGCGCGGCCCACCCCAACGGCCAGGCCCTGCTGGTCGACCGCAACGGCAACGAGCGCGACGTCAGCTCGGCCATCTTCTACCTGTGGGGCAACCGCCTCGACGACCCCGCCTCCACCTTCGGCGGCATGCGCTGCGGCGTGCTCGACCAGCGGGTCGTCACCCCGCGCCTGCACGCGGGCAGCAACAGCTGGATGCTGCTCACCTTCGCCCAGCCCGACGCGGCCTTTGCCGACAGCACCGAAACCGTGCACACCTCCCGCTTCGCCGACAACGACGACACGGACGGCACCCGCTTCGCGCTGCTCGACGGCAGCATCGGCCAGGGTGACGCCCGCTACGCCTCGGTGCTGTTCGAATCCTTCAGCAAGACCGACACCGGCAACACCAGCGAAAGCGACACCGCCAACGCCCCCCGCCTGAGCCTGAGCCTCGACTGGATGACCCGGCCGCCCGCCAGCATCCGCCTGCGCGTACCCAAGAACGACTGGGTGATTGCCGCCGCAGCCCGCGGCGCCCTGCCGCTGCTGCGCGCCGACGTGGCCCGCGCCACGGCTGCCGGCGTGCGTGCGCTGGTGGACTTCCCGGAGCCCACCCGCCGCGAAACCGTAGCCCCGGGCGAAGCCTTCAGCGCAGCCACACACCAGAGCTGGCAGGAAGACAGCCGCGTCACCGACGGCCAGCTCCACTTCCGCCTCGCCGCCAGCCAGCAAGAAGAACACATCACGGCGGACGGCCCGTTTTCGCTGCAGCTCGTCTTCGACACCACCCGCCTCGACTGGAGCCACGCCGGATGAAACACACCCCCACCTCGCCCCACCCCACCGAGGAGTGAACTGACATGCCGATCAAGGAATGCAACGGCCTCGCCGGACGCCTCTCCATCGAACTGCGCGACCCCGCCGGACGGGTGGTGGAGCAGCGCCGCATCGACAACCTCATCACCCGCGCCGGCCGCGACCTGCTGGCCCGGCTGTTCACCGGTGCCGCCCAGGGCCCCGAACTGCGCATCGCCGTCGGCAGCCAGGGCGGCGAGGTGCAGCCCGGCGACACCGCCCTCGGCGACCAGCTGGACGCCGCCCCCGCCACCATTCCGAGCGTTGCCATTGGCGACTACGAAGGCCAGCCGCGGGTCATCGCCCGCGTCGTGGCCACCCTGCCGCCCACCGGCAGCGCCGACCCCCAGGCCCTCCAGGAAGCCGGCATCGTCGTCAGCCTGCCGGGCATGGAACCCGTGCTCTACAACCGCGTCACCTTTCCGCTCGTCAATCGGGCCGGAAACCTGGAAATGACGCTCAGCTGGGAGGTGATCTTCTAATGGCCGATACCCCCGACCCCTACGTCCGGAAGGAACCGGGCGACATCATGCTCGCCGCCGACTGGAACGAAATGCAGGTGCGCGCCCGCAGCGAACTGCGCGCCCACAACCACAGCGACGACGCCGCCAGCCGGATTCCCCGCGAGGGCATCGCCGACAAGGCCGTCGACGGCAGCAAGATAGACCCCGAGAGCAAGCTCACGCTTAAGGGCCTCACCCTTGCCGGCCCCCTCAAGGTGAGCGGCACCAGCCAGCTGGCCGACATCAAGGCCGCGCTGGCCAATTTCTCCGGCGCCCGCCTCACCACCACCGGCGACCTGGGTGTGGGCACCGAAGCCCCCGAGAACGCCGAAGGCTGGAGCCGCGTGGTGGACGTGCTGGGCGGCGCCCATGCCAAGCTGTCGGTGCGTGCCGGCGACATCGACGCCCGCCTGATGAGCCACACCACCGGCTTCTTCGGCGCCGAGCCGGGGATGATCGTCGGCACCAAAAGCGCCCACCCGCTCAGCTTTGTCACTGGCGGCGAGTTGCGCGCACGCCTGTTTTCCGCCAAGGCCCAGGACGGCTCGCAGACCCCGGTGGCAGATCTCTTTCCGGCCCACAACGTGCTGCGCGTCGGCTCCGCCTGGACCGGCGAGCTCCACCCCGACCCCAGAACCGCCGAGATCAGCAACGACACCCAGCTCTACAAATCGCTGATGCTGGCCGGCAACCGCAGCGCCGGCGCCGAACGCCGGGTATCGGTATGGGACAGGCTGGACGTAAACGGCAGCACCTACAGCCACGGCATCGACATCAGCGCGGAAGTCGCCGACCACCTGACCAATGACGGCGTCTTCTACCGCTGGCAAGGCCAGGCCTACATCGGGGTGGACGACAACCTGTACATCCGCGACACCAACAGCGGCCAGATCCGCATGCACTTTGACACCGACGGCGGCGTGTTCAAGACCGACGTGCTGCGTCTGGGCGACAAGTGGCGCCTGTCGGCCATTGGCGACCACGACGGCAACGACGACTGGCTGCGCCTGATGAACGCCGACAACTCGGGCTACCGGGGCGGGCTGGCGGCGAAGACCCTGTGGACCGAGAAAACCGGCGTGATGTCCGACCTGCGCCTGAAGGACAACATCCGCGAGATCGGCGACGCGATCGGCAAGCTCAAGCTGCTGCGCGGGGTCAGCTTCGACTGGCGGGCCGGCGGGCAGGCCGTCGGCCTGATCGCCCAGGAGGTCGAAGCCGCCCTGCCCGACGCCGTCTCCCCAGGACCGGAAGGCTGGAAGGGCATCGACACCACCGCCGTCATCGCGCTGCTGGTGCAGGCGGTGAAGGAGCAACAAGCCATGATCGACCAACTGCGCGCCGGCCTGCCGGCCAAGGGCTGACGGAGCACGACCATGGCCGACCGCCCCGACCCCTACGTCAAACGCAGCGCCGGCGACATCATCCGCGCCGACGACTGGAACGAAGCCCAGGTGCAAGCCCGCGAAGAGCTCGCCCGCCACGACCACGCCGGCGGCCACGGCGCACCGGTTCCCCGCGAAGGCATCCGCGAAAAGGCCATCGACGGCAGCCGCATCGACCCTGCCGCCAGCGTCACCGTGCAGGCCCTCGATGTGCGTGGCGAACTCAAGGTCAACGCCCGCGTGCTGCTGGCCGAGATCGACGGCATCCTGGCCGGCATTAAAACCCTGGTCAGCCGCAACGGCGACACCATCCGCGGCAGCCTCGCCATCACCGAACGCCTCGCCGTGGGCAACGACAAACCCGGCGCCTGCCGCCTGCAACTGGGCGAGCTGACCGCCCTTGATGCCGGCGCCAAGGGCAACGCCTGGTCCAACCTGGGCTGGAACACCTACTTCGACGGCGCCTGGAAGCGCCTCGACCCCGCCCGGGCCGGCGTCAACCTGCACATGAGCGCCGACGGCGCCGGCCAGGAATTCCGCTTCCTGCGCATCGAAGCCGATGGCTCCAAGACCCACAACGTGGTGACGCTGGGTAGCAAGATCTGCGCCTTCAACGACGCCAGCGTCGGCATCGGCACCGACGCCCCGGCCGGAAAACTCGACGTGCGCGGCGCCATCCACGCCGGCGGCTCCGACCTCTACTTCACCGAAACCACCCACAATCACACCGGCATCGGCAACACAGCCGGCTATGCCGCCATCGAGAACGACGGCGGCAACTACAAGGCCCTGATGATCCTCGGCCGCTCCACCGGCGCGCCCCTCAACCGTGTCGTAAAAATGTGGGACAACGTGTTCATCAACGGCAATCTCGGCACCCACGGTTTCTCGCCAGTGCCCAAAACCCCCGGCTGGAGCGGCGGCATTCACACCTGGGACGTCGAGGCCGAAGGCACCATCTGGTCGAGGAACGGCGTGCAGACGGGCAACCGCGACCTCGCCGAAAACTTCGCCACCCTCGAAGCGCTCGAAGCCGGCGACGTGGTCAGCCTGGCCGCCGATGGAGCCGGCATAGAGCGCAGCCGGCAGGTGCGCGACCCGCTGGTGCTGGGCGTCGTCTCCACCCAGCCCGGCCTGCTGCTGGGCGCCGACCCGGCACGGCACCAGCCTGTGCCCGGAGAATACCCGGTGGCCCTCGCCGGCCGCGTACCCTGCAAGGTGAGCGGCGAAAACGGCCCGATCCGCCGGGGCGACCTGCTCACCTCCGCCACCCCGCCGGGCCACGCCATGCGCGCCGACGTCAACTCCGCCGGCACCACCATCGGCAAGGCCCTCGAAGATTTCGACGGCCACACCGGCATCATCGACGTCTTCGTCTTCCTTCGCTGAGCGCCACCACCAGGAGCCCCCCCATGAAATCCCAGATCGAAGCCCGCCTGCAGGAGCTGCGCACCGAATACGAAACCGGCGTTGGCGTGATGAACGACCTGCAAAAAAAGCAGGACGAACTGCGCATCACCCTGATGCGCATCAGCGGCGCCATCCAGGTGCTCGAAGAAATGCTGGCCGCGGATGCCCCCGAAGACGACAGCGCCGACCCACCCGGCCCGCGCCTGGTGGCCCGCTGAGCCTCCCACCGTGGGCGACGCGGCCACCCTCCTCGCCCCCGACGGCAAACCCGCCGCAGGGCGCGACTTTGCCGCCGGCAGCGGCTTGGCACTCAGCCTGAAGGTGCCGGCCAGGCGCCGCCTGGCCCGCGTCCGCCTGCAGCTCGCTGCGGCCGACGCCAGCGAACTTGACGCCCGAATTCCCGGCGCTCGTGGCCGATTCCGGCCCGATGGCGGGCAAGGCCGACGCCCCGTGGCTGTGGGCCGGCGCCGACTGGGGCCAGACCCGCGCCCTCGTCGGGCTGATCCTCGACGCCTCGCCGCCGACCGCCGGCGCCCTTAGCCCGGCGCGCAAGACCGGCGCCCGCGTGCGCCTGTTCAGCGGCAGCAACTGGCTGCCCCTGGCCCCCCTCGACACCCTGCCCGCCGGCACCGAGCAGCGTTTTCCAGCCCAGTGCGCCTCGCGCCTGATGGCCGAGATGCTGATCGAGGGCGATGCCGCAGAAAAACGTACCGGCGTGCTGATTCCCGGCGCCCTCACCGGCCGCCGGATAGGCCTGCGCTTTACCCGCCAGCCCTGCCTTGTCAGCCTGGCCATCGGCGACGATCCGCCCTTTTTCAGCCCCGACGGCCCGCTGCCGGCCGCCGCCCTCGACGTGCCCGGCCTGGCCCGCGCCGCCAACCGCTACCTGGGCGACCACCCGGACGCCACGGCGGTGCCGCTGCTGCTCCGGGCTGCCAACGCCGAGCTGCTCCGCATCGTCGCCTTCGAGGCCGAACTGGAAGCACCACCCCGGCCCACCACCCCGCCGGAGCCGCCCGTCGAGCCCACCGACCAGCCCCGCCAGGGTGAGCACGAACACCTGCCCGCCGGCGCCGGTGCAAGCCGCATCGCCCGCCTGTGCAGCCCGCAGCATGCGGCCGCGGTGCAACTGGCCGCGCTGCCCAAGAACATCGCGCTCTCCAGCGTCGCGCTGCGCCTGCGGCCCCTCGGGGCGCAGCTCGTGGGCCGCCTGAGCCTTCACGCCGACAGCAGCGCCGGCCCCGTCGAAGCCCCCCTCCTGGCCTGGGATATTGAACTGGCAGGCACCGAACCCGAGGCCGCATGGTTTCGTGTGCGCCTGCCCGCGCCCCTCGGCCTGCCCGCCCGGCCCTGGTGGCTGGTGTTCACCGTCACGCAGGGCGAAGCCCTGTGGTACGCCGACGAGAACCGCCCCGACGCCGTCACCGGCAGCTTCTTCCGCAAGGCTGGCGGCCCCTGGCTGCCCCTGGACGAGCCCGGCGACACGCCGTGGCTGCAACTTCAGGCCGGCGTGCTGGGCCCCATCACAACAGAAAGCTGAACCATGCTCGGCGCCATCGAAAACCTGCTTTTACCCGCCATTCAGGCCAGCCTCGATGCCGGACAGGATGTGCAGGCCGGCCCCGCCACCGCGCCAGCGGAAGGCACCCCAAGCCGGCTGGCCGTGTGCGCCCTGCGCCTCGACTGCGAGCACAGCGAAGGGGATGCCCCTGGCCGCGAGCCGGCCTTTTCCGGCTGGCAGGGGGTGCTCAAGGCCGCCCCCGGCAAACCCCTCGACTTTCCGCTGCCCGCCGCCGCAGTGGGCGAGCTGGCCGAAGTCCACTGCCCGCCCGGCCACATCCTCGCCCGCGGTGACGCCTGGCTGCTGGATGAGCGCACGCTGCGCCTGTTTTTCGCACACCCGCCGGCCCGGTCTTCGCCCGCACCCGCGGCCCTCACTGCGCCGGCTACCGCGAACGCTCCCACGGACGGGTCGAACTCGAACTGCGCGCCTGGGCCAGGGATCCGGCCACCGTGGATGCCCTGCTCGCCCGCGGCCTCGCCGCGGTGCTGAGGTGCTTTGAACAACTCAACGTGATCGATCTCACCGGCGCACCGCCAGGCCTTGCCCTGCGCCTGGCGAGGCCACGCGTCGGGCTTGCCGGCATTGCGCGCAGCCTCGACCCGGCCGCAGCCGGCTGGCAACTCGGCGTGGCCCACTGCCTGATCCGCGGCGAACTGGAACTGGCCCTGACCCTCGGCACCGCCGAGCCGGAAGACCTGATCCGCGACGTCAGCATCACCCTGCACCCCTCCGGCAAACCCGCGCCGGCATAAAAAAGCCGCTGCAACAAGGCAGCGGCTTTCTGGCTGGGCCGATGAAACTCAGGCCAGCAGACGATCCAGCTCGGCGACGATGCGTTCGGCGGCCTTGCCGTCCCACAGGGCCGGGCGGCGGCCCTGTTTGCCCTGGCCGGCCAGCACCTTGGCGGCTTCTTCAAGAATCCGCACCGGGTCGGTACCCACCAGCACATTGCTGCCTTCGTCGGCGGTCACCGGGCGCTCGGTGTTTTCGCGCAGGGTGAGGCAGGGAATGCCCAGCGCGGTGGTTTCTTCCTGCAGGCCGCCGCTGTCGGTGAGGATCAGCGAGGCGTCTTTCCACAGGTTGAGAAACTCCATGTAGGACTGGGGCTTGGTCAGCACCACGTTGGGGCCCAGGTCGAGGCCGAACTTTTCGAGGTTGCCGCGGGTGCGCGGGTGCACCGGGAAGATCAGCGGCAGGTCGGCCGCGATCGCCCTGAGCGCGCCGGCAATGCCGCGCAGGTTGGCTTCGTCGTCCACGTTGGACGGGCGGTGCAGCGTGACCACGCCGTACTTCGGGTACTGGGCCTTGATGGCCTCGGTGGCCATGCCGGTCTTGTCGGCGGCGTCGAGCTTGTCGCGCTGGAACAACAGGTTGTCGACCATCACGTGGCCGACGTTGAACACCACGTCCTTGTTCTTGCCTTCGTTCAGCAGGTTGGCCACGCCGGCCGGCTCGGTGCAGAAGAACCAGTCGGAAATGCTGTCGGTTACCAGCCGGTTGATCTCTTCGGGCATGCGCATGTCGCCGCTGCGCAGGCCGGCTTCCACGTGAACCACGGGAATATTCAGCTTCTTGGCGTCGATGGAGCAGGCCAGCGTGGAATTCACGTCGCCCACCACCAGCACGCAGTCGGGGCGGGCGTTCTGGCAGATTTCCTCGAAGGCCACCATGATCTTGGCGGTCTGGGTGGCGTGGCTGCCGCCGCCGGCTTCAAGGTGGTAGTCGGGCTTGGGAATGCCCAGTTCGTCGAAGAAGACGTCGCTCATCTCGCGGTCATAGTGCTGGCCGGTGTGGACGATCCGGAACTCGAAGCGCTCGGCACGGGCCTGCAGGGCGCGCACGATGGGCGCGATCTTCATGAAGTTGGGCCGGGCGCCGGCAACGAGGTAGATCAGCGAACGGGACATACGGAGCTCCAGGGGCAGAGTGACAGGCGCGCATTATCACGCGCCGTCCTCGGGCATTACGAAGAAATAATTGTCAGGTACGCGCTTGGATGCGCACCGGCCAATCAGGCAAAGGTCTCGCACTCGGCCAGCGGCTTGCCGGCGACATCCTTGGCGGACAGCAGGGGGGCGGTGCCGGCCAGCGGCCATTCAACGCCCACCGTCGGGTCGTTCCAGGCCAGGCTGCGCTCGAACTGCGGGGCGTAGTAATCGGTGGTCTTGTACAGGAAATCGGCCGAGTCGCTGGTCACCAGGAAACCGTGGGCAAAGCCCGGCGGTATCCACAGCTGGCGGCTGTTCTCTTCGCTGAGTTCCACCCCCGCCCACTGGCCGAAGGTCGGGGACGATTTGCGCAGATCCACGACCGCGTCGAAGACGCTGCCGCGGGTGACCCGCACGAGCTTGCCCTGGGCTTGTTCGATCTGGTAGTGCAGGCCGCGCAGCACGCCCTTGCCCGAGCGGGAGTGGTTGTCCTGCACGAAGTTCACGTCAAGACCGGTGGCGTCCTGGAAGGCCTTGGCGTTGTAGCTTTCCATGAAGAAGCCGCGGGCGTCGCCGAACACTTTGGGTTCGAGGATCAGGAGGCCCGGGATGGCGGTTTCGATGACGTTCATCAGAACACCTTCTCTTCGATGATGCGCTGCAGGTATTGGCCGTAGCCGTTCTTGGCCAGCGGGGCGGCCAGTTTTTGCAGGTGTTCGGTGTCGATCCAGCCGGCGCGCCAGGCGATTTCTTCGGGGCAGGCGATCTTGAGGCCCTGGCGCTTTTCGATGGTCTGGATGAACAGGCTGGCTTCGAGCAGGCTTTCGTGGGTGCCGGTGTCGAGCCAGGCGTGGCCGCGGCCCATGACCTGCACGTCCAGCGCGTCCCATTCGAGGTACTGGCGGTTGACGTCGGTGATTTCGAGTTCGCCGCGCACGCCGGGCTTGAGGTTTTTGGCCACGTCGACGACGCGGTTGTCGTAGAAGTAGAGGCCGGTGACGGCGTAGCGGCTCTTGGGCTGGGTGGGCTTTTCTTCGAGGCTGATGGCGCGGCCATCTTTGTCGAATTCGACGACGCCGTAGCGCTCGGGGTCGTGCACCGGGTAGGCGAAGACGGTGGCGCCGTCATTGCGGGCGCTGGAGCTGCGCAGGCTGGTGCCGAAGTCGTGGCCGTAGAAGAGGTTGTCGCCGAGGATCAGCGCGCTGGGGCCGTTGCCGACGAAGTCTTCGCCGATGATGAAGGCCTGGGCGAGGCCGTCGGGGCTGGGCTGGACGGCGTATTGCAGGTTGAGGCCCCACTGGTTGCCGTCGCCCAGCAGTTGCTGGAAGCGCGGGGTGTCCTGGGGGGTGGAGATGATGAGGATGTCGCGGATGCCGGCCAGCATGAGGGTGCTGAGCGGGTAGTAGATCATCGGTTTGTCGTAGACCGGGATGAGCTGCTTGGAGACGGCGAGGGTGGCCGGGTGCAGCCGGGTGCCGGATCCGCCGGCGAGGATGATGCCTTTGCGTTGCATGGTGGAGGCCTTTGTCGGTTATTTACAGAATCTCGTTCAGCATGCGTTCCACGCCCTGCTGCCACGGCGGTACGACGAGGCCGAAGGCGGCCTGGAGCTTGTGCGTGGCGAGCCGGGAGTTGGCCGGGCGCCGGGCGGGGGTCGGGAAGGCGTGGGTGGGCACCGGTTCGATGGCGTCCAGGGCGACCTGGATCGGTACGCCCCGGGCGCGGGCGAATTCGATGACGTGGCGGGCGTAGTCGTACCAGGTGGTTTCGCCCCCGGCGACGAGGTGGTAGGTGCCGGCCAGCGCCGGCGTGGCGAGGGTCATGCGCGCGGCGTGGGCGGTGACGTCGGCGAGCAGTTCGGCGCCGGTGGGGGCGCCGTGCTGGTCGTTGATGACGGTGAGCCGGTCGCGGTCGGCGGCCAGCCTGAGCATGGTGCGGGCGAAGTTGCCGCCGCGGGCGGCGTACACCCAGCTGGTGCGGAAGATGAGGTGACGGCAGCCGCTCGCGCGGATGAGTTCTTCGCCTTCGAGCTTGGTGGCGCCGTACACCGACAGCGGGCCGGTGGGGGCGTCCTCACTCCTGGGGGCGCTGCCGCTGCCGTCGAAGACGTAGTCGGTGGAGTAATGCACCAGCAGCGCGCCGCAGGCGGCGGCTTCGCGGGCGAGGACAAAGGGGGCCAGCGCGTTGAGGGCGCGGGCGAACTCCGGTTCGCTTTCGGCCTTGTCCACGGCGGTGTGGGCGGCGGCATTGACGATGAGATCGGGGGCCACGCTGCGCACGGTGGCGGCGAGGCTTTCCGGGTGGGCGAAGTCACCGGAGAGGCCGGGCGCGCCGTCGTGGTCGAGGGCCACGAGCTGACCCAGCGGCGCGAGGCTGCGCTGGAGTTCCCAGCCGACCTGGCCGTTCTTGCCGAGGAGAAGGATTTTCATGGGGAGTAGGAAGTCGGGAGCAGGAGGTGGGGGCCTTGGCGGGTGGGGCGTGAGGGCGTTGCAGGGTACGTGTAGGGTGCGTGTAGGGGCGACTTCAGTCGCCCGCGGAGGTGAAAGGCAGGATCTACCCTGGCGTCACCGGCTGTGGGCGACTGAAGTCGCCCCTACATCGCTACGTGGCTACATGGCTGCAATGCCTTCCGTTCAGTTGCGCTCGGCGTAGTTCTTTTCGACCCACTCGCGGTAGGCGCCGCTCAGCACCTGGGCGACCCAGTCCTGGTTGGCGAGGTACCACTCGACGGTTTTGCGGATGCCGGTTTCGAAGGTTTCAGCCGGGCGCCAGCCGAGTTCGCGTTCGATCTTGCGGGCGTCGATGGCGTAGCGGCGGTCGTGGCCGGGGCGGTCGGTGACGTAGGTGATGAGCCGCGTGTAGCTGCCGGCCGGGTCGGGCTTGAGTTCGTCGAGCAGCGCGCAGAGGGTGTGCACGATGTCGATGTTCGGCTTTTCGTTCCAGCCGCCCACGTTGTAGACCTCGCCCGGGGTGCCGCTGGCGAGCACGGCGCGGATGGCGCTGCAGTGGTCGGTGACGAACAGCCAGTCGCGGATCTGCTGGCCGTCGCCATACACGGGCAGCGGCTTGCCGGCGAGCGCGTTGGCGATCATCAGCGGGATGAGCTTTTCCGGGAAGTGGTAGGGGCCGTAGTTGTTGGAGCAGTTGCTGGTGGTGACCGGCAGGCCGTAGGTGTGGTGCCAGGCGCGCACGAGGTGGTCGGAGGCGGCTTTGCTGGCCGAGTACGGGCTGTTGGGCTCGTAGGTTTTGGTCTCGGTAAAGGCCGGATCGTTGGGGCCGAGGGAGCCGTACACTTCGTCGGTGCTGACGTGGTGGAAGCGGAAGGCGGCCTTGGCGTCGGCTTCGAGCGCGCTCCAGTAGCCGCGGGCGGCTTCGAGCAGGGTGAAGGTGCCGTTCACGTTGGTGCGGATGAAATCGCCGGGGCCGTGGATCGAGCGATCGACGTGGCTTTCGGCGGCAAAGTGGACGATGGCGCGGGGGCGGTGTTCGGCCAGCAGGCGGTCGATCAGTTCGCGGTCGCAGATGTCGCCCTGCACAAAAATGTGGCGCGCATCGCCCTTGAGCGAGGCGAGGTTTTGCAGGTTGCCCGCGTAGGTGAGGGCATCCAGATTGACCACCGGCTCGTCGCTCACGCGAAGCCAGTCGAGTACGAAGTTTGCACCGATAAAGCCGGCGCCGCCGGTTACGAGAATCATGAGAGTCCTTGGATTAGCAGATCAGGCGCGTGCCTCGGCGGAAGGGCCATTCAGAACGGCCCGCCACGCCCAGGAAGGCTGTAATTATGACAGCCTGCCCAGCACGGAATAAGGAACTATCGCAAACATCCGGGATGTCCGGCCAAAGAGTAAAACTTGGGCGGTATGCTGCCGTTATTATGATTCAGCCTGTGTGACAAGCCGTTCAGCACCACTGTAAAGTTGTTTTTCGGGGGAGAAAATCAAGGAATGAAGGTATTCACAGGGGAACAGTCGTCCAGCCTGCCACGCGCGATCGTGGTGCCGACGCTCATTGCCTGTGTGCTGGCCACCGTGGTTGGATACTTCGCCATCAAAGGCGTCGAACAGGCGCATGACCAGGCCCGCGCGAGCGCCTTCCTGCTCGAAACGACCGAGATCACCCTCAGGATCGACGAGCGTTTCAAGGCCTACCGCCAGGTGCTGCGCGGCGCGCGAGCACTGTTCGCCGCCTCGAAGGAAGTGAGCCGCTATGACTGGCGGGAATACGTGGCGGGCCTGCGCCTGCCTGCCGACTATGCCGGGATACAGGGCGTCGGCTTTGCGGTGCACATTCCGGCCAGCCAGCTGGCGAGCCACGAGCAGCACATCCGGGCCGAAGGTTTTCCCGACTACCGGGTCAGCCCGCCTGGCCCGCGCGACGAATACAGCGCCATCGTCTTTCTCGAGCCCTTCGACTGGCGCAACCAGCGCGCCTTCGGCTATGACATGTTCTCCGAGCCGATCCGCCACAAAGCCATGGAGCGGGCCCGCCACCTCGGTGTGGCGGCCCTTTCCAGCAAGGTTCGGCTGATGCAGGAAACCAGTACCGACATCCAGCCCGGCGTCCTTCTGTACCTCCCGGTTTTCCGCAAGGAGGCGCCCCTCGACACCCCTGCCCAGCGGGAGCGCGCTTTCATGGGCTGGGTGTTCAGCCCCTTCCGGCTGGGTGACCTGATCACGGACACGCTCGGCGAATCGGAAAGCCGCATCCACATCCGGATCTTCGACGGTCACGGCGAGACCCCCGACAACCTCCTCTTCGACAATCACCCGGATCGCGCCGTCGTCGCCAGCGAGCTCACCCGTCGCACCCTCCTCGAACTGGACAATCGGACCTGGACCCTGGTGTTCGACAGCACCGCCGGCTTCACCCTCGACCGCGAAACCGTGCTGCTGGAGCAGGGCGCCGTGGTGCTGATCGGCGCCCTCTTCGTGCTGCTCACGGCCTCGTTCTTCGCGGCGCACAAGCGCGCCATCGCCCTCGACCGCGCGGGCGCCTCGCTGCGAGCCAGCGAAACGCGTTACAGCACCCTGGTCAACCTGTCCCAGGACGGCATTGCCTCCCTCGATGCCGAGCTGCGCTTCACCTTCCTCAACCCGCGCCTCGCGGCGATGCTCGGCTACCCGGACACCGCGCTGATCGGCAAGCGCCTCGACAGCCTGTGGCCAGGCGAGAGGCCCTCGCGCAGCCGGACGCTGTCCCGGCGGCTGCAAGCGGGCGAAACCGCCACCTACGAGCAGGAGCTGGTCAAGGCCGACGGCGAGCCCCTCACCGCCATCGTCACCGACGCCCCCCACTTCGACGCCCAAGGCCGCCTGCAAGGGGTCATCCTGACCATCACCGACATCTCCGAGCGCAAGGCATCGGAGCAGCGCATCCACTATCTGGCCACCCACGACGCGCTCACCGGGCTGGCCAACCGGGCCAAGTTCCTCGACCAGATGAACACCAGCCTGCTGATCGCCCGGCGCCACCACACGCGCTTCGCGCTGCTTTTTCTCGACCTCGACCGCTTCAAGGAAATCAACGACACCCTGGGCCACGCCGCCGGCGACCAGCTGCTGATCGCCGCAGCGGCGCGCATGCGCCAGGCACTGCGCGCCAGCGACCTGCTGGCCCGCCAGGGCGGCGACGAGTTCATGATCCTTCTCCACGACATCCATTCCATGGAAGAAGCCCGCGGCGTAGCCGAAAAGATCCGCCTCGCCACCAACCAGCCCTTCATGCTCGAAGGCACCGAGCGGCTGGTTTCGGTCAGCATCGGCATCGCCCTCTACCCCGAGCACGGCGAGGACATCGAAACCCTCACCCGCAACGCCGACGCGGCGATGTACCGCACCAAGACCACCGGACGCAACGGCGCCAGCGCCGCACCGGATACGGCAAGCCCGCACGATTAGAATCCCCGAGCCATCACCCGCCCTCACCCAGGAGACTGCATGTCCCGCCACACCAAGATTGTCGCCACCCTCGGCCCCGCCTCATCCGACATCGCCACCCTGGAACGCCTGGTGCAGGCGGGCGTGGATGTGGTGCGCCTTAACTTCTCCCACGGCACCGCGGCCGACCACATCCAGCGCGCGGCGCAAATCCGCGAAGCCGCCTTGCTGGCAAGCCGTCCGGTGGGCATCCTGGCCGACATGCAGGGCCCCAAGATTCGCGTCGGCAAGTTCGAAAACGGCAAGATCACGCTGCAAAAAGACGCCACCTTCATCCTCGATGCAAAGTGCGAGCTCGGCAACGCCCAGCGCGCCGGGCTCGATTACAAGGATCTGCCTCGCGACGTCAAGAGCGGCGACGTCCTGCTCCTTGACGACGGCCGCCTCAAGCTGAGCGTCGAACGCATCCTCGGCCACGAGATTTTCTGTCGCGTGATGGTGGGTGGCGAGCTGTCCAACAACAAGGGCATCAACCGCCAGGGCGGCGGCCTCACCGCACCGGCGCTCACCGCCAAAGATATGGACGACATCAAGACGGCCGCGCAGATCGGCGTCGATTTTGTCGCCATCTCGTTTCCGAAAAGCTCGGCCGACATGTACATGGCCCGCCAGCTGCTGCGCGCCGCCGGCAGCAGCGCCATCCTGATCGCCAAGATCGAACGCACCGAGGCCGTCGCCAACCTCGAAGAAATCCTCGACGCCTCCGACGGCATCATGGTGGCCCGCGGCGACCTGGCCGTGGAAGTCGGCGACGCCGCGGTGCCGGCGCTGCAAAAACGCATGATTCGCCTCGCCCGCGAACGCAACAAGCTGGCCATCACCGCCACCCAGATGATGGAATCCATGATCCACAGCCCGGTGCCCACCCGCGCCGAAGTCTCCGACGTGGCCAACGCCGTGCTCGACGGCACCGACGCCGTGATGCTGTCCGCCGAAACCGCCTCCGGCAAGTTTCCGGTCGAAGTGGTCGAATCCATGGCGCGCATCTGTCTCGAGGCCGAAAAATCCGCCGAAGTCACCATGGACCGCGACTTCCTCGACCGCATCTTCACGCGCATCGACCAGTCCATCGCCATGGCCGCCATGTGGACGGCCTACCACCTCAAGGTCAAGGCCATCGCCTCCCTCACCCAAACCGGCTCGACCGCGCTGTGGATGAGCCGACTCAACAGCGGCGTGCCGATCTACGCCCTCACCCCCGAAGTCTCGGCCCGCAACCAGATGACGCTCTACCGCGAGGTCTACCCGCTGCTCATGTCGCAAGTCCATGCCGACCGCGACGTCATGCTGTGGGAAGCCGAACAGATCCTGCTCGAACAGGGCGTGGTCGATTACGGCGACCTCATCGTGCTCACCATCGGCGAACCCATCGGCTCGGCCGGCGGCACCAACACCATGAAGATCGTCCGGGTCGGCGAAACGCCCAGGCCGGGCCTGGTGTAAGGCCTTCCGGCAAGGCCTCCGTGCAACTCCTAACGCCGCGGGGCAAATCTTGCCCCTGCCGGCGCCCAGCGCACATGCCGACACGCTAGAATCCGGGTTTTATGTCTACCCCCGGCCGGGCTCCCGGCCATCCGGAGAAAAACCATGTCCCTCGTTTCCATGCGCCAGCTTCTCGACCACGCCGCCGAAAACGGCTATGGCCTGCCTGCGTTCAACGTCAACAACCTCGAACAAGTCCAGGCCATCATGGAAGCCGCTGCGGAAACCGACAGCCCGGTGATCATGCAAGCCAGTGCCGGCGCCCGCAAATACGCCGGCGAAGCCTTCCTGCGCCACCTCATCGACGCCGCCGTCGAAGCCTACCCGCACATCCCGGTGGTCATGCACCAGGACCACGGCCAGTCCCCCGCCATCTGCATGGGCGCCATCCGCTCCGGCTTCTCGTCGGTGATGATGGACGGCTCGCTCCTCGAAGACGGCAAGACCCCGTCCTCCTACGAATACAACGTCGACGTGACCCGCCGCGTGGTTGAAATGTCCCACGCCATCGGCGTCAGCGTCGAGGGCGAACTGGGCTGCCTCGGCTCCCTCGAAACCGGCCAGGCCGGCGAGGAAGACGGCATCGGCGCCGAAGGCGTGCTGGATCACTCGCAAATGCTGACCGACCCCGATCAGGCCGCCGACTTCGTCAAGCTCACCAACTGCGACGCCCTGGCCATCGCCATCGGCACCAGCCACGGCGCCTACAAATTCAGCCGCAAGCCCACCGGCGACATCCTCGCCATCGAACGCATCAAGGCCATCAACGCCCGCATCCCCAACACCCACCTGGTCATGCACGGCTCCTCCAGCGTGCCGCAAGAGCTGCTCGAAATCATTCGCCAGTACGGCGGCGACATGAAGGAAACCTACGGCGTGCCCGTCGAGGAAATCGTCCAGGGCATCAAGTACGGCGTGCGCAAGATCAACATCGACACCGACATCCGCCTCGCAATGACCGGCGCGATCCGCAAGTACATGTTCGAAAACCCCTCCAAGTTCGACCCGCGCGACTACCTCAAGCCCGCCCGCGAAGCAGCCAAGCTGGTCTGCAAGGCCCGCTTCGAAGCCTTCGGTGCCGCCGGCAACGCCAGCAAGATCAAGCCGGTCAACCTCGACAAGATCGCCGCCGGCTACAAGAGCGGCGCACTGAACCAGATCGTCCGCTAAGCAGTCCCAGTTCGGGGCACGACTTTCCGTGCCCCGAACTTCCTGAAAGGCCCTCCCGATGGCAGCACCCTGGTTCGCGCTGTTCAGCGCCATTCCCTGGACCGACGTCATCACCCACGCCCCCACCGTCGCCAAGGGCGCAAAAAAACTCTGGCAACAGATTTCCAGCCGCAAGGCCGCCGACACGGAAACCCCCGGCGGCTCCACGGTTGCCGACCCCGTCGCCCGCCCCGAGGCGCGCATCGCCGCCCTTGAAACCCGTCTCGCCGAAAGCGACGCCCGCCAGCAGGAAAGCGCCGAACTCCTCGCCGCCCTCGCCAGCCAGAACGCCGATCTCGTGCGTGCCACCGAAGAACTCCGCCGCCGCGTGCGCATCCTCAGCATCGGGCTCGGCATCGCCCTCCCGCTTGCCTTGGCAGCGCTCGCGATCAGCTTCCAGCGCCCCGTCTAAGCGCCCGCGCTCCGCCTCCCCTTGCCAGCCGGGCAGCCATAACGGCAAGATAGCCGCCCGACCACCCTTGGCGCATTGCACCATGACCCTGCCCGTCCACTTCGCCGAGCACGCACAGCGCCAGGCCCTCAACGAAGAATTCCATGCCCGCCCTCCGGTGCCGCTGGAAAGCCCCCAGCTCATCAGCTACCTCGCCCTGCTCCACGACGGCGAGCAGCCCGGCGCCGCGCTCCAGCACCTGATTGCCCTCGGCAAGCTCCTCGACCGGCCCATCGACGTGGAGGGCAGCCACAGCCTGATCGACTTCGGCAGCTTCCAGCTCAAGTGGGAGCTCCACAACGAATTCTCCAGCTACACCATTTTCCGCGCCGTGGCGCCCGGCGAAGGCCTGGACGATTCCACCTCCGCCCTCGCCGTGGTGCCCGCAGCCTGGCTCCAGAGCATTCCCGGCCAGCTCATCGCCGCCACCCACGTCGAACTGCGCAGCGCCGCCGAGATCACGCCGGAAAGCGTGATGGCCCAGCTCTCGCCCACCGGGCGGCAAATGGTCGGCGCACGGGTCGCCGACGGTGCGGCCTGGGTATTCACCGACTTCCTGTTCGAAAGCGGCTTCTCGCGCTTTCTGGTCATCGACATCGCCCTCACCCGCCGCCAGGCCGGCCGCACCCTGCAGCGCCTCGTCGAAATCGAAACCTATCGCCTGATGGCCCTGCTGGCGTTTCCGGTGGCCAAGGAAGTGGGCCGCCGGCTGGGCGCATCCGAACGCCTGCTCGCCGAGCTGATGGACCGCACCGGCTCGGCCCGATCGCCGGAAGACGAACGCAGCGTGCTCGCCGACCTCACCAAGATGGCCGCAGAGGTCGAGCACTCCGTCGCCCGTACCACCTTCCGCTTCGGTGCGACCCGGGCCTACCACAGCCTTGTCATGCAGCGCATCGACGAACTCCGCGAGGAGCGCATCTCCGGCCTGCCCACCTTCCACGAGTTCATGGAACGGCGCCTGCTGCCGGCCATGCACACCTGCGAAACCATGGCCCGCCGCCAGGAAGACCTCTCCGGCCGGGTCGCCCGCAACAGCCAGCTCCTGCGCACCCGCGTCGAGGTGGAACTGGAACGCCAGAACCAGGAACTCCTCGCCCAGATGAACCGGCGCGCCAAGCTCCAGCTCCACCTCCAGGAAACCGTCGAAGGCCTGTCGGTCGTCGCCATCACCTATTACGCCTCGCAACTCGTGCAATACATGGCCAAGGGCGTAAAACACTACATTGAGCCGCTCACCCCCGAGATCCTCACCGCGGCGGCGATCCCGCTCATCGCCCTGTTCGTGGCCATCGGCACGCGCAGGATGAGAAAGCACCTGGCAGCCGCCGAAGGGAGCGGCCACTGAATCCCCCTGCGCTCTTCACCCTCACACTTCACTTATAATCGCGTTTTGACCGTCGGACACCCAGACCGTGACCACTCCGCTCTTCGAATCCACCCTCCGCAGCCTGACCCTCCTCGGCCGTGGAAAGGTGCGTGACATCTACGCCATCGACGCCGACAAGCTGCTCATCGTCACCTCCGACCGCCTGTCGGCCTTCGACGTGATCCTGCCGGATCCGATTCCCCGCAAAGGCGAAGTGCTCACCGCGATGGCCAACTTCTGGTTCGCCAGGCTCGGCCACATCGTCCCCAACCAGCTCACCGGCATCGACCCCGAAACCGTCGTCGCCGCCGACGAGCGCGAACAGGTTCGCGGCCGCGCGCTGGTCGTCAAGCGTCTCACCCCGCTGCCCATCGAAGCCGTGGTGCGCGGCTACGTGATCGGCTCCGGCTGGAAGGACTACCAGGACACCGGCGCCATCTGCGGCATCAAGCTGCCGGCCGGCCTCAAGCAGGCGCAAAGCTGCCCGCCCCGATCTTCACCCCGGCCAGCAAGGCCGAAGTCGGTGACCACGACGAGAACATCAGCTTCGAACAGGCCCAGGCCCATACCGACGCCGTCCTCGCCGAAGCGCTCAAGGGCACCGGCAAAACGGGCGCCCAGCTGGTCGTCGAAGCCCGTGACGCCGCCATCGCGCTGTACACCCAGGCCGCCGACCATGCCGCCACCCGCGGCATCATCATCGCCGACACCAAGTTCGAGTTCGGCATCGACGCCGCCGGCACCCTGCACCTGATCGACGAAGCCCTGACGCCGGACTCCTCCCGCTTCTGGCCCGCCGACAGCTACGCCGAAGGCATCAGCCCGCCGAGCTACGACAAGCAATACGTGCGCGACTACCTCGAAACCCTCGACTGGGGCAAGGTTGCGCCCGGCCCGAAACTGCCGGACGAAGTCATCGCCCGCACTTCGGCCAAGTACATCGAAGCCTACGAGCACCTCACCGGCAACACCCTGTAAACCGGGCCCCCGTACCCAAAGCAAACAACCCGCCGCGGCGGGTTGTTCTTGTTTACGGCCGGCACAAGCTAGGGCGCGGGTTCAACCGATATGGAACAGGTCCATCAGCGCCTGCCGCTCCTCGACCGATTCGGCCAGCACTTCGACCAGACGCGCATCGTCCAGCCCGAAGGTTGCCGCCTTCGCCAGCCCGTGGCGAAAATCCTCCTGCTCCGGCGAGAAGGGATTGCGCGTCTCCGCGATCAGGTTGGCCACGAAGACCACGTCGGAGACGTTCTCCGGCGGCCACACCCCGCCGTACATCTCGGGATCGTCCACCGCATCCACCAGTGCCTGCGGCATGTTCATCGCCGCCAGCACGGCCCGTCCGACGGGGGCATGCCAGATCCGCACAAGATCCGACAAGGGGCTCTCGTCGCGGAGCATTTCCGGGTATTCCCACACCCTGGCCAGCAGAAAGAACTGACCGATGTCGTGCACCATGCCGGCGAAGAAGGCCGCGTCGCGGTCGAGCTTGGTACAGCGCCGCGCCAGCACACAGGCCGTCGCCGCCACATCCACGCAGTGGGCCCACAACTTGCGGATAAGCGGCTGGAAGGGCCCGAGGACCTCCCGGTGCATCAGCTGCTCGGCGGCCACGGTCATGGCCAGCGCGCGCAACTTGCCGAAGCCGATGCGCACCAGCGCCTTGGGCACATCGCCCACCAGCCGCCCGCCCGGGTTGTACCAGACAGAGTTGGCCAGCGCCACGGTGCGGGCCGCCAGCAGCGGCTCTGCCGACACCATCGTCGACATCCGCCCGAGGTCCATGTCCGGATCGTCCAGCGCCTCCAGCACCCGCATCGTCACTTCCATCGACGTGGGAAAACGCAACTCGCCTCGCTCGAGCTCCTGCGAAATTGCATGCAGAAACGCCTGCTCCGTCAGATTCAATGCCTTGTCAGTCACTTCAGCCCCCTATTGCGGTCCACCACTCGCTCCGACATTCCGATCCATTCATTTCGCCCTGTCCGCAGCACAGGCGACACCCTGCGCAGAATTCGGCAAAATGAAACCATTCAACCGATCACTCCCGACTACGATGACCACGACCCCAACCACTTCGCCCCTTCTCGAACTCTCCGGCCTGCCGCGCTTCGACGCGATCCAGCCGGCCCACGTGGAGCCCGCCGTGCGCAGCCTCCTCGAGGCCCTGGGCGCCACCGTCGAACGCCTGCAGGACGACCCTGCCGCGCCCACCTGGGACAACTTCGTCGAGCCCATCGAGAACGACGGCGAGCGCCTCGGCCGCGCCTGGGGCATTGCCGCGCACATGCACAGCGTGATGGACACGCCCGAATGGCGCGAGGCCTACAACACCATGCTGCCGGAGGTCACACGTTTTTACGCCGAATTAGGACAAAACCTTAAGCTTTTCGAAAAATATAAAACGATTCGGAACGGCGCCGGGTTCGCCACCCTCAGCCCGGCCCGCCAGCGCATCATCGACAACGAGCTGCGCGGCTTCCGTCTCTCCGGCGCCGAACTGCCCGACGACCAGAAACCCCGCTTCCAGGCCATCCAGGAAGAAATGGCCAGCCTCGGTGCAAAGTTCTCCGAAAACATCCTCGACGCCACCAACGCCTACGCCCACATCGTCACCGACGAGGCCGAGATCAAAGGCCTGCCGGCCGACGCCATCGCCGCGGCCCGCGAAGCCGCCGAGAAGGCCGGCGTCACAGGCTGGAAGTTCGGCCTCAAGATGCCCTCCTACCTGCCGGTGCTGCAATACGCCAACAAGCGCGCGCTGCGCGAAACCCTCTACCGTGCCTACGCCACCCGCGCCGCCGAAATCGACAACGGCTACAGCAAGCCCGAATGGAACAACGGCCCGCTGATCAACCAGATCCTCGCCCTGCGCGCCGAAGAAGCAAAAATGCTCGGCTACCGCCACTACGCCGACGTCTCCCTCGTGCCCAAGATGGCCGAATCCACCGAGCAGGTGCTCGGCTTCCTGCGCGAACTGGCCGTCAAGGCCAAGCCCTTCGCCGAGCGCGACCTCGCCGAACTCAAGGCCTTCGCCAAGGATGAACTCGGCCTCGACCCGCTCGAACCCTGGGACGTGGCCTATGTTTCCGAAAAGCTCCGTGTCGACCACTACGCCTTCTCCGAGCAGGAAGTGAAGGAATACCTGCCCGAACCCAAGGTGCTGCAGGGCCTCTTTGGCGTCGTCGAAAAGCTCTACCAGGTGAACATCAAGCCCGACACCGGCCCCGTCTGGCACCCCGACGTGCGCTTCTTCCGCATCGAGCGCGACGGTGCGCTGATCGGCCAGTTCTACCTCGACCTCTACGCCCGCGACACCAAGAAGGGCGGCGCCTGGATGGACTCCGCGATCACCCGCCGGCGCATCCCGGGCGGCATCGAAACGCCGGTCGCCTACCTCGTCTGCAACTTCCCCGGCCCGGTGGGCGGCAAACCCGCCACCTTCAGCCACGACGACGTGATCACCCTCTTCCACGAAGCCGGCCACGGCCTGCACCACCTGCTCACCCGCGTCGACGACCTGGCGGTTTCCGGCATTCACGGCGTGGAATGGGACGCCGTGGAGCTGCCCAGCCAGTTCATGGAAAACTTCTGCTGGGAATGGGACGTGGTCCGCGAGATGACCGCCCACGCCGAAACCGGCGAGCCCCTGCCGAAAGCGCTTTTCGACAAGATGCTCGCCGCCAAGAACTTCCAGAGCGGCATGGGCACCGTGCGCCAGCTCGAGTTCTCGCTCTTCGACCTGCTGCTGCACATGGATTTCGATCCCGCCCGCCAGCACGTGATGGATCTGCTGGCCGAAGTGCGCAAGGAAGTCGCGGTGATGGTTCCGCCCGCCTGGCACCGCTTCCCCAACAGCTTCAGCCACATCTTTGCCGGCGGCTACGCGGCGGGCTACTACAGCTACAAGTGGGCCGAAGTGCTCTCGGCCGACGCCTTCGCCGCCTTCGAGGAAAGTGGCCGCCCCAGGGGCAGCGTGCTCGACGCGGAAACCGGCGAGCGCTTCTGGAACGAAATCCTCGCCGTCGGCGGCAGCCGTCCGGCGCTGGAATCCTTCAAGGCCTTCCGCGGCCGCGAACCCCAGGTGGACGCTCTCTTGCGCCACAGCGGAATGGTGGCCGCGTCATGAGCCCGAACCGGTCGGGCCGGCTGGCCGGCCTCCCGCTTCTTCTTTTGCTGCTCACCGCAGCCCTCCCGGTAGCGGCGCAAACCGCCTATCGCTGGGTAGACAAGGATGGCCGCGTGCAATACAGCGACCAGCCCCCGCCCCAGGAGGTCAAGAAGTTCGAGGAGCGCAAGGTGCAGCCCAACAGCGGCAACGCGCAGCTCCCCTTTGCCACCCGCAAGGCCGCCGAAACCTTCCCGGTCACGCTCTACAGCGGCCGGGATTGCGGCAAACCCTGCGACAACGGCCGCGCCCTCCTCGAAAAGCGCGGCATCCCGTTCAGCGAAACAAAGCTCGAAACCGGCGACGACGTCGCCGCCTTCAAGACCCGCTTCGGCAAGGACCCCATCGTCCCGAGCCTCATCGTCGGCCGCGAAATGGAAAGCGGATTCGCAGCCACCGCCTGGAACGGGCTGCTCGACAGCGCGGGATATCCCGCAGCAAAGCGCTGAGCTGATCCCCGGCATCCGCGGCCGGGTCCGGTGATCGACTGAAAAAGTTTCGCCCCGACACGAACACGTGCCGGGGCGAATGGGGCCGCACGCTTCAGCGCAAGCGTTGTGCGTTCGACGACTCGTCGTACCACGTCGGGCTGCGGTCCGACGCGCCAAGCCCGAGCGAGGCAAGCCGCGCGGAGCGGCTCCCTTCGGAGGTTTCCGCGATCCATGCCAGCACTGCCCTGAGCAATTCGCCGGGATGGAAATTCAAAAGTTTGATGTTCATGTCGGTGTCTCCGATTGTTGTTTTAAATTGAACGCCATCAATCTTCTCACCCGGAATACGGTATTACCGAGAAAAATTTCCTCACCGCCCGCAGATATCGCAAGCCCGCGGCACGCCGGCAGATTGCAAATGTCCTGTTGTAACCCCGCCGGAGCCCCCAAGGCTCCCGGCCAACTTCGCACGGCCGAAGTTTTTCGCACAAAACACCTGTTGATTTATTCAGCCACCATGGATTAAAGTCACCGGACACTATGCCGAGGACATCATGAAACCCAAAATCAATACCCTTGTCAGCCTCATCGTCACCGCGCTCGCCCTCACCGCCTGCGGAGGCGGCGGATCGAACGGGAGCGCCACCACAAACAACACGCCATCGTCTGCCAACGCCAGCGCAAGCGCCATTTCCGGTACGGCCGCCGCCGGAGCCCCCATCGCCGGCACGGTCACCCTGCTCGACAGCCGCGGCACCCGCAAAACCACGACAATCCAAACCGACGGCAGCTTCACCATCGACACCGCGGGCCTCCAGGGGCCTTTCCTTCTCCGCGCCACCGGAAGCGCGGCCGGCACTCCGGTCACGCTGCATGCCGCAGCCACCTCTGACGATCTCGGCCGGACCATCAACATCACCCCGCTTACCGACCTGATCATCGCCAACATTGCCGGCGCGCCAGCCGCAAGCCTTTTCGACGCAGCACTCACCGACATCTCTGCCATCACCACCGGGGCCCTCGATCGCTCGCGGGACACCCTGACCCTCCGCCTGCGCCCGATCCTCGACGGCATGGGCGTCGCCGCCGGTTTCGATCTGCTGCGCAGCCCGTTCAAAGCCGACCACAGCGGCCTCGACGGCGCCCTCGATCTGCTCAAGGTCAGCATCGACCAGGACAGGGGCCTCGCCACCATCACCAGCCGGGTTTCCGGCCACAGCATCGTCGACACCCTGAGCAGCCTCTCGGACACCGATGCCCTGCCCCCGGTCGACGGCAGCGCCGTCAAGGCCGCCGCGTCCGACCTGAACGCCATTTCCGCGGTCCTGGCGCAGCTCAACACCGCCCTCCTGAACGGCCTGCCCAGCGGCAGCCAGCTGGAAGCCCTGAGGGCCCTGTTCGACAGTGATTTCCTGGACTCCGGCCAACCCCTGTCGGCATTCCTGGGCAGCGAAGACCTGCCGGCCGGCATTGCCTACACCAACCCCGTCATCACCTTCCGCAGCGCCGATGGCAATACCCTCCGCATCCGTTGCCGCATGGCAGTGTCCAGCACCTTCGTCGACAATCACGCCGCCGCCCTGACTTTCCACAAAGATGCAGGCGGTCGCTGGCTGATCCAGGGCGACCGGCAAATCGGAGGCATCTCCCCCTACATCGTCAGCCTGCGCGCAATGCAGCCCGGCGGCGCCTACGCTTACCAACGCTACGTCGAGTTCTGGATCGACTCCCCCGCCAACCTGGGCGCATCCCGCGCCGTGTTGCAAGGGCCAGGGCTCCCAAGCATCTCAACAGGTATTCCCGGCCTGGAGACGGTAGAGGGGATTATGCTGGGTCGATCCACCTCCATGGACACTTCGGAAATGTTCGTCCCTGACGACGATCTCGCCTACGCCAGCGAAGTCCACCTGCCCATGTGTGCCGACCGGCCGGCCAGCCGTGCCCTCTGCCTGGACGAATCCCGTCTCCAGGCTTACAGCGTCTACACGGTCACCTTCCTCGACAGCAATAACCGAATCATCGGCGAGCCTGCCAGCACCTCCCTCGCAGCCCCGCCCCTGAGCGCCGCGCAGATGGCGGCCACGCCCGAAAAATGGTTTGTGAGCTTCACCAGCCTCAGCCCCGCCACCCGCGCCGAGATGCCGAACGCCAGCAACATCTCGGCGAGCTGGACCCTTCCCACCAGTGCAGGCTTCTCGGTTTCATTTCTCAGCTTCTCCGCAGACGGGACGCTCAAGGGTCTAGACCTTGATCCGGGTGCCACCAGCTGGAGCCTGGGCCGCGGAATCCAGTCCTCCACGATCGTGCGGGACGCACAGATCTCCATCTCGGTGCAGGCCAGCGGTGGACGGGAATTCACCACCGCTCGCTACTACCCCTGACATCCGGCAGACATAGCGTCGCGGCGGCGGCCTCCCACCACGCCGCGACCCATCCAACCCACAACACGCCGGCAAGGTAGTTGCCACACGCACCATCCGTTTGAATACGGCTGTGGCGAGGCCGGCGCAAGCCGCGGATTCAAGGGTTATCATTGGCCGCCACGTCAGCCACCCCGATAACCGCATGAAAATCGCCACCTGGAACGTCAACTCCCTCAAGGTCCGCCTCCCCCACGTCCTCGACTGGCTTGCGGCCAACCAGCCGGATGCCCTGTGCCTGCAGGAACTCAAGTGCGAGAACAAGGCTTTTCCGCTGGCCGAGATCGAAGCTGCCGGTTACCAGGCCGTGTTCAGCGGGCAAAAAACCTACAACGGCGTGGCCATCCTGAGCAAGAAGCCGCTGCTCGATGTGAGCCATGACATTCCCGACTTTGCCGACGAGCAAAAGCGCATCATCGCCGGCACCCTCGACGGGGTGCGCATTGTGTGCGGCTACTTTCCCAACGGCCAGGCCGTCGGCTCCGAAAAATTCGCCTACAAGATGGCCTGGCTGGAGGCGCTCACCACCTGGCTGCGCGCCGAACTGCAGGTCACGCCCCGGCTGGTATTGGCTGGCGACTACAACGTCGCCCCGGAAGACCGCGACGCCCACCCCGACTGGAAGGACGAGATTCACGTATCCCAGCCCGAGCGCGACGCCTTCAAGGCCCTGATCGGCCTTGGCCTCGCCGATGCCTTCCGTCTGTTCGAGCAGCCCGAGCGCAGTTTTTCGTGGTGGGATTACCGCATGGGCGCCTTCCGCCGCAACTTCGGCCTGCGCATCGACCACCTGCTGCTGTCCGCCCCGCTGGCCGAAAAATGCACGGCCTGCTACACCGACAAGGCGCCGCGCAAGCTCGAGCGCCCCTCCGACCACACCCCGGTGATCGTCGAGATCGCCGAATCCTGACCGCTGCCCCATGACTCGCCCGCCCGCCGGCTGCGATGCCCTCGTCGCCCTCTACCCCATCCTCGCCGCGCTGCCCGGGGCGGCGCGCCTGCGCCTGGGCGAGCGGGCGCAATTCATGAGGCTGCCGGCCGGCACGACGGTCTTCGACGAAAGCCAGGCCTGCCAGGGCTTTCCCTTCGTGCTGACGGGCAGCATCCGGGTTTTCAAGGCCGCCCCCAGCGGGCGCGAACTACCGCTGTACCGCGTCGCGCCGGGCGAAACCTGCGTCATTTCATCGGCCTGCCTGCTCGGCCAGACACCCTACAACGCCCGCGGCGTCACCGAATCCGAAACCACGCTGCTGGTTTTGCCGAACGCCGATTTTCAGGCCCTGCTGGCCGAGCCGGCGTTCCGCGATTTCATCTTCCAGCTATTCTCCGAACGCATCGCCGAGCTGATGCAGCTCATCGAGGAAGTGGCCTTTCGCAAGCTCGATCAGCGCCTCGCCGCCCTGCTCCTGGGCAAGGGCCAGCGCCTGCATACCACCCACCAGCAGCTGGCCGACGAACTGGGCAGCGTTCGAGAGATCGTCAGCCGCCTGCTCAAGGGCTTTGCGGCACAAGGGCTGGTGGCCCTGTCGCGGGAGCAGGTGGAAATCCTCGACGCCGCCGGCCTGCGCCGGGTCGCAGCCGGCTGAGCAGGCCGCTGTGTAACCAAGGTTACAGACGGCGCATATCAGCGAGCGCTTAAATACGCATACTCAACAGATCAATGCGCCAGGAGGCCACCATGAAAAAGAATGTAGGCGGTATCGACAAGATTTTGCGCATCGGCGCCGGTGTGGCCCTCGTGGCCTGGGCGGCGCTCGGCGGCCCGGTGTGGGCCTGGATCGGCGTGGTGCCGCTGGCCACCGGCCTCACCGGCTTCTGCCCGGTGTACCCGCTACTGGGCATGAGCAGTTGCCCGATCCGGAAGGATTGATCGCCGTTCCGGCTTCTGGAAGCCCCCTCGCAAAGGCTCGGCCGGGCAGCAGCCCGTGCCAGCCATAAAAAAATCCGGAACCCAAACAGGTTCCGGATTTTTTATGGCTGACCACCAGGGGCAAGACGCCTTGCGCCAAGCGCCTTGCGGCCTCGCCGGGCCTTGTGCGGGCTTACATCAGGAAGATTGTTGCCAGCCCCAGAAAAATGAAGAAACCGCCCGAGTCGGTGGCAGCGGTGATGATCACGCTGGAGCCGACGGCCGGATCCTGGCCGAGACGGCTGCGGATCATGGGCGCCATGACGCCGACCAGGGCGGCCAGTAGCAGGTTGAGAGTGGTCGCAGCAGTCATGACAGCACCCAGCTCGGCGCTGCCGTAAAGCACCCAGGCCAGCACACCGAGCAGGCTGCCCCACACGAGGCCGTTGATCAGCGCAACGCCCATTTCCTTTTTCAGCAGGCGCGTCAGGGCGTCGTCCTGGACCTGGCCCATGGCGATGCCACGCACGATCATCGTGATCGTCTGGTTACCCGAGTTGCCGCCGATGCCGGCGACGATGGGCATCAGCGCGGCCAGTGCGACCAGCTTTTCGATGGAGCCTTCGAAAGCGCCGATGACCCGGCTGGCGATGAAGGCGGTGACGAGATTGACCGCCAGCCAGGCCCAGCGGTTTTTCACCGAATCCCATACCGGCGCGAAAATGTCTTCGCCCTCTTTCAGGCCGGCCTGGTTGAGCAGCTCGCTTTCGGTTTCTTCGCGGATGAAATCCACCACCGTGGCCACGGTGACGCGTCCGACCAGCTTGCGGTGGTAATCCACCACCGGGGCCGACACTAGGTCGTAGCGCTCGAAGGCCTGGGCGGCGGTTTCGGCTTCGTCCGAGGGTTCGAGGGTGAGGGTGTCGGTGAGCATGATCTCGCTCACCTCGGTGTCCTGGTCGTTGATCAGCAGCCGGTTGATCGGCAGCACGCCGCGCAGGTGTTCGTCCCGGTCGACGACAAAAAGCTGGTCGGTGTGGTCGGGCAGTTCGTCGAAGCGGCGCAGGTAGCGCAGCACGACTTCGAGGGTCACGTCCTCGCGCACGGTGACCATCTCGAAATCCATCAGTGCGCCGACCGAATCCTCGGGGTAGGACATGGCGGCGCGCAGCTGCTCGCGCTCTTCCGGGTCGAGGCCCTGGTAGACCGCTTCCATCACCTCATGGGGCAGGTCGGGGGCGAGGTCGGCCAGTTCGTCGGCGTCGAGCTGCTCGGCCGCGGCCCGCAGCGAGGCCGGGTCCATCGACTCGATGAGGGACTCGCGCACCGCGTCGGAGACTTCGAGGAGAATTTCGCCGTCCCGTTCGGCCTTGACCAGATCCCAGACGAACAGGCGTTCGGTAACCGGCAGCGCTTCGAGGATGTGGGCGACGTCGGCCGAGTGGAGGCTGTCGAGCTTGTGGGTCAGCTCGTGGATGTGCTGCTTGTGAACCAGGTTTTCGACCAGGTCGTGCTTGGGCATTTCCTGGCGATGGACGAGATCCTCCACCAGCTTGTGGCGGGCGAGCAGGTGCTGGATCTCGCGCAGGTGGCTGTCGAGATCGTCGTGTTGCTGGAGGTCGTCGGCTTCGGCCATGGTCGGGCATCCCGTGTGGCGGCGGGGCGCCGGGCGGCGCGCCGGGGCGGATTCTACGGCCTTTGCTGCGCCGCGGCGACCCGCAATTGAGGCGGATCGCCGGGCTTTTTTGTCAGGGCCAGGCGCGGGCGCCGAACATCATGCGCTTGGCGACGAAATGACGTGCCGGCGGGATCAGGTCGAGGGCCAGCAGACCGGCGCCGCGGGCGTGGAGCAGCGGGCCCACGGCATTGCTGAACAGCCGCACGAGGCCGTCGGTGACGCGGATCGTGCCCTGGCGGTCGAGGTGTCGTTCGCGGGCGTAGGTGGCGAGGGTGTCGGCGGCGCCCGGGTCGCCTCCGGCTTTCAGCAGCACCTGGGCGCAGGCCCACACGTCGCGCAGGGCCAGGTTGTAACCCTGGCCGGCAACCGGGTGCAAAGTTTGGGCGGCGTTGCCGAGCCACACCGTGCGCTGGCCGACCGGGTTGGGGCGGTAACGCAGCTTGAGCGGATAGCAGGCTCGCGGGCCAACGGCGGCAAAGCGCAGGCGGTCGCCGAAATGGCTTTGCAGGCGGGCGAGGTAGGCCTCGTCGTCCAGGGTCATCAGCGCTTCGGCGTCGGCGGGGCTGGCGGTGTGCACGATGGCGCAATCGCGGCGGCACGGCAGCACGGCCAGCGGGCCCTGCGGGGTGAAACGCTCCCAGGCGCGGCCGCCGTGGGGCGTGGCCGGGGTGGCGACGCTGATGACGGCGCACTGTCCGTAGTCGCGCTCGACGAGGGCCGTGTCGTCGCCGCCGGCGATGGCGCCTTCGGCGCAGGCGGCAAGGCGCGCCGACAAGTGGGTTCCGTCTGCGAGGCTGATGAGCACGTCGTCGACGCCGGCCGCGAGGCCGCTCACCGTGGCGTGATCGCGCACCGGAATGCCGGCCGCGGCGATCGCGTCGTCGAGCGCGGCGGCCAGATCGCCGGCAGCCACCACGTAGCCGAGGGCGGGCTGGCCGTATTCGCTGGCGCGCAGCACGCTGCGGCCAAGGCCGCCCTGGTGGGAAATATGGATGGTTTCGATGGCCGTTGCCGGCAGTCGGGCCCAGACGCCGAGGCGCTCCAGGGTCAGCCTGCTGCCGTGGGACAGGGCCAGCACCCGCGGGTCGTGGCGGGCAGCACCGCGCGCGCGGGCGTCGAGCAGGATGACGTCGAGGCCGGAATCCTTGAGCGCGAGGGCCAGGGTCATCCCCACCGGGCCGGCGCCGACGATGGCAATGTCGTGTTTTTCCATCTCAGCGTCCAGCCATCACGGCTTCGATATCGGCAACGCTCTTGGGCGTGGCGATGGTGATGATGTCGCAGCCCGTGTCGGTGACGAGGGCGTCGTCCTCGATGCGGATGCCGATGTTCCAGAAGGCTTCCGGCACGCCGTCGGCGGGGCGGATGTAGGCGCCGGGCTCGACGGTCAGCACGTTGCCGGCCGCAAGCGTGCGCCATTCGCCGGCGAGCTTGTATTCACCGGCGTCGTGCACGTCGAGGCCCAGCCAGTGGCCAGTGCGGTGCATGTAGAACTGGCGATAGCTGCCGGATTCGATGGCGTCGTCGAGGCTGCCTTTGATCAGGCCCAGGTCGATGAAACCCTGGGTGAGCACGCGGGTGGCGGCGTCGTGGCCGGCGTTCCAGCTGGCGCCGGGGCGGATCTCGGCGATGGCCGCAGCCTGGGCCGCCAGGACGAGTTCGTAGACGGCCTTCTGCGGCCCGCTGAAGCGCCCATTGACCGGAAAACTGCGGGTGATGTCGGAGGCGTAGCCGTCGAGTTCGCAGCCGGCGTCGATCAGGAGCAGCTCGCCGTCCTGCATCTGGCGGTCGTTTTCGATGTAGTGCAGCACGCAGGCGCCGGGGCCGCTGGCGACGATGGAGGTGTAGGCCGGGGCCTGGCTGCCGTGGCGGCGAAATTCGTGGATCAGTTCGGCTTCGACTTCGTACTCGAAGGCGCCGGGGCGGGCGCTGCGCATGGCGCGGCGGTGGGCGCCGGCCGAGATGTCGGCGGCGCGGCGCATGGTGGCAATCTCGGCGGCGTCCTTCACGAGGCGCATTTCGTCGATGAGGCTGCGCACGTCGCGGATCTGGCCGGGGGCGTGGCAGCCGGTGCGGGCCTGGGCGCGGACGCGGTTGAGGGCATCGGCGACGCGGCGGTCCCATTCGGGTTCGTAACCCACCGAGTGGAAGATGGCCGGCTGGTTGGCCAGCAGAAGGCCGAGTTGCTCGTCGAGTTCGGCGATCGGCCGGGCCTCGTCGAAACCGAAGGCTTCCCGCGCGGCGTCGGGCCCGAAGCGGTAGCCGTCCCAGATCTCCCGCTCCATGTCCTTGGTGCGACAGAACAGGATGCTGCGCGGCGCGTCCCCGGCCACCAGCACCAGCACCGCCTCGGGCTCGCGGAAGGCGGTGAGGTAGTAGAAGTAGCTGTCGAAGCGATAGGCGTAGGAGGTGTCGCGGTTGCGGAGGCGCTCCGGCGCAGTCGGAATGATCGCGACGCCACCGCCGGCGGCCTGCATGGTGGCGAGCAGGCGGGCGCGGCGGGCCTGGAAGGGGCTGATGTCGAGAGGCATGGGCGGTGGCCTGGTGCGAGGGGTGTCGAATGCGGTTGCGGGAGAAATCCCGGGTCGGCCGGGCAAGCATCCGAGGATATGACTGAACGCCGCCCGGTGGCAATCCGTTCGCTCGGCCGTCCTGTTCGCGCAGGCGGCTGCATGCAGGTGACGGAAGAGGCATCCGGCCGGCTTGAAATCCGCCCGGATGCGGGTGATGCCTTACTGGAGCATGGCGCTGCTGAAGAGCCACAGCGCCGTGGCGGGGGATTGCCAGGAGGTCGCACCGAAGCGCAGGGCCACTTGGCCGGCGGCTCCGGCGACGAGTTGCGACGGGGCTTCCTGCTTGCTCGACAGGACGTAGGCCGGGGTGGCCTGGATCACAAAGTTGCTTGCATCCACCAGCGCCAGGCGTCCGTCACTGCCGTTGCCCGGCGCGGAGTAGAAGCACACCAGGCGATTCGGCACGCTGTGCGCGCGGCAAGCGGGTGCGCCATTGCTCGGCCATGCCCGGCAGGCTCAGCTTGACCACATCTCCGCTGCCGTTGAGGCCGACGTAAAGCGCGCTGCCGTCGGCTGCCATGGCCAGCGCGAAGGGCTCGGCCCCGACTGCCGCCGAGTAGCTGATCGCGCCGGTGCTCGCATCAAAGACCAGGGCGTTATGGGTCAGGGTGATCGTGTGAGGGTGCCGTCCGGCGGGGCCACGAACAGCGTGGAGCCACCAACCTGGCCGCCGGTGATCTGCAGCGAATAGGGCGCGATCACGGTCGTGTTCTGGGCGTCGATGGCCGAGCGGTCGGCGCGGATCAGCCCGATGCCCGGTGCCCACCAGGTTTCCTCGGTGGCGTTGATCGTGTAGGGCGTTTCGCTCGGTTTGGACGGTGACAGGGTCAGCGCCATGACGGTGCGAAAATGCGCCGTTTCCGCGCTGCCGAGGGGCAGGCTGACGGTTTCCAGGCCCACCAGTTGCTGGGTGAGTTCCAGACGGAAGCTCTCGTTGATGCCGTCGCCGTCTGCGTCGCGGCCCCAGTCCCCCTGGCGGACGCTGCGGCGCGTGCCGCCCACCGCATAGAACGGCTCGGCGAATTCCAGGATTTCGCCGATCAGGGCGCGGGCGGCCGCGGATACCGAATTGCCCATCAGGTCGACTAGCACGAGGCCTTCGGTGCTGCTCCGGTAGTTCGTGTACTCGGTGGAGCCGAAGCCCGCCTCGGCGATGGTGAAGTCGTTGCCGCTGACGCTCGACACGCTGCGCGTAACGGTGCCGATGCTCGCTCCGCCCTGGACGGCGGAGTAGGTCCAGGTGTCGCCCGCTGCCGCCGGAAAATAGTTGCGATTGCGCAGGTCGAGGCGCTCTCCGGCGGGAACAGTGTCTTCGACAATCCGGGGCAGGGCCGCGCGCACTGCCGGGCCCGACGAGCCTCCGCCTCCGCCGCCGCAGGCCGATAGAATTGCCGCCGCAACGCTCAGGAGAATGATGCGCAAATGATGGTTTTTAATTTCCGGCCTCCCGTTGATGAGTTGTCAGGCCGGGCCGAATGATTCTGCCGCAGCCTTGTTCAACTTTATGCCAACCGCACAAACGCGCCTTGACATGACGCAATCAATTCGGAGACAACAGGCTTTCAGGCGGACCGGTGCACTGGCGCCAGCGTTGCGTGGGTCAGCCGGCGCGCAGGCGAGCGTCCAGTTCGGCGAGGCGTTCGGGCGTGCCCACATCGACCCAATGGCCGTCGAGACGGGCGCCGGTGACGTGCTCATTCGCCATCGCGGTGCGCAGCAGCGGGGCCAGTTTGGCCGGTTCGTCGGGCGACAGGCCGGCGAACAGGGCCGGATGGTAGGCGCCGAGTCCGGCAAAAGTGAGGCGCTCGCCGCCTGCGTCGCGGATCAGGCCATCAGGGTGAAGGCCGAAGTCGCCGCCCGGATGGTGGGCCGGGTTGGCAACGAGAACCAGGTGGGCAAGCGGGCCGTCGGCGCGGAGGGATTCCGCCGCCCGACAGAGGGCGGCCAGATCGGCGTCGCAGAAGACGTCGCCATTCACCACCAGGAAGGGCGCATCGCCGAGCAGCGGCAGGGCGCGGGCGATGCCGCCGGCGGTTTCCAGCGCCTTGCCTTCCGCCGAATACGCGATGCGCACCCCGAAGGCGCCGCCGTCGCCCAGCGCGTCCTCGATCATCTGCCCGAGGTGGGCGTGGTTGATGACGAGTTCGGTGATGCCTGCCGCAGCCAGGCGTTCGATGTGCCAGACGATCAACGGCTTGCCGCCCGCCACCAGGAGCGGCTTGGGGCAGGTGTCGGTGAGCGGGCGCATGCGTTCGCCGCGGCCGGCGGCAAGGATCATCGCTTTCATGGCCGGGGCGCTCAGAACGAGAAACCAACTTCGGTGACGGTCGGCTCGAGCTCTTCGAGCAGGCGCATCAGCGGCCGGAGCTGGTTGTAGCGCTCGCAGGTCTTGCGCAGGTGGTGGAGAACCAGCGGCATGTCCTTGAGGTAGCCGTCCTTGCCGTCGCGGTGATAGAGGCGGGCGAAGATGCCGAGCACCTTGATGTGGCGCTGCACGCCCATCCATTCGTAGTCACGGTGGAATTCGGCGAAATCCTCGCGCACCGGCAGGCCCAGGGCGCGGGCGGTTTCCCAGTAGCGGGCCAGCATGTCGAGGACGAAATCCTCTTCCCAGTGGATGTAGGCGTCCTTGAACAGCGAGGCGAGGTCGTAGCTCATGGGCCCATACACCGCGTCCTGGAAATCCAGCACGCCGGGGTTGGGCGCGGAAAGCATCAGGTTGCGGCTGTGGTAGTCGCGATGGACGAAGACCTTGGGCTCGGCGAGGTTAACGTCGAGGATGTGGTCGAAAATCTCGTAGAGCTGCCGGGTTTGCTCTTCGGTGAGGGTGACGCCCTTGTGGCGGGACACGTACCACACCGGAAAGAGCTCCAGCTCACGCATCAGCATCTCGCGGTCGTACTCGGGCAGCACGCCGGGCTGGCTGGCATTCTGGATGCAGATCAGCGCACCGAGGGCGTCGGCGTAAAGATTGTGGGCGTTGTCCTTGGTCAGGGCCTGCAGATAGGTGGTGCTGCCGAGGTCGGACAGCAGCAGGAAACCTTCCTCGAGATTTTGCCGGATGACCTGCGGCACGTGGGCGCCGGCGGCACCGAAGAGCCCGGCCACCTTGATGTAGGGGCGGCAGTCTTCGTGGCTGGGCGGGGCATCCATGACGATCAGCGAAACGGGATCGTCGGCGAATGTAAGCCGGAAGTAACGCCGGAAGCTGGCGTCGGCGCTGGCCGGGGCGAGTTCGAAGGCGCGGCCGGGAAATTCGGCGGCGATCCAGGACTGGAGTTGTTGGCGTCGTTCCACGGGAGTCTGAGATGCGTTCGTGTAAAATCGCGCAGTTTATCAAACCACGCGGTCGGCTCGCCGGCTGGTTCCAGTCCCGGGATGAAACCACGTACGCAATTACGCTTCTTGTCCATCGCCTTGTTCGCCCTCTGGGGGCGTGCGGGTGCCGAGGTTCTTCCTCCCTTTGTGGTCCCGTCCGCACTGCTCGGCCGCGCGCCGTCGGCAGCGCCTGCGCCCGTGGCGAGGCCTGCTGCGGCCACGCCGGCGCGGGCCGCGGCAGGCGCCCGGCCGGCCGGCCAGGCGGCACGCCCCGTCAGCACCGCAGCGCCACCCGCGCCGGCCCCGCCGGGTTCCACGCGAATCCTTGCCGCAAAGGTTTTTGGTCGCCAGGATGTGGACGCGGTAGCCGAAGGCTCTGCCGAACTCATCCGCGACAACACCCGCATCCTGGGTGACAAGCTTCATTATTTCGAGCAGACCGACGAGGTCGATGCCACCGGTGATGTGCAGGTCATCCGCGGCACCGACACGATGAGCGGCCCCCATGCACGCATGAAGGTCGGCGAGCAGGTCGGCGTTTTCGATTCGCCCAGCTATGTGATCAGCCGCCCGCCGCGTCCGGCGCCGCCGGGGCAGTATCTGCTGCCCAACCAGTCGGTGCCGCGCTCGCAGCAGCCGCTCACCGGGCATGGCTCGGCGGATTCCCTGGTACTCGAAGGGGAAAACCAGTTCCGCTTCCTCAATGGCACCTGGACCAGCTGCAAGCCGGATCAGCCCGACTGGTACCTCCGCGCCAACGAGCTCGAACTCGACTACGACCGGGAGATCGGCGAGGCCAAAGGCGGCACACTGGTATTCAAGGGACTGCCGCTCGGCTACCTGCCGTGGGCTGACTTTCCGCTTGCCGACCAACGTCGCTCGGGCGTGCTCTCGCCCACCTTCGGCACGTCGAACAAGGCCGGTGTCGATCTCTCGATTCCGTATTATTTCAACCTCGCGCCCAATTACGACGACACCCTGACGGTGCGCTACATGGGCCTGCGCGGCGCGCAGCTGCGTAACGAGACGCGCTACATCACGCCGCAGTACAAGGGCATCACCTACCTCGAGTACCTGCCGAACGACCAGGTCGAGCAGCGCAGCCGCTACGCCGGCTCGGTTCGCCACAACCACGATTTCGGCAGCGGCTGGTCCGGCAACATTGATTTTGCCGGGGTTTCCGACCCGCGCTACTTCATCGACATGAGTACCCGGCTGGCCCTCACGTCACAGGTCAACCTCCCGCGGCAGGGTTCAATCGCCTACTCGGGCGGCGGCTGGTGGACGGCCACCGGCATGCTGCAGTCCTTCCAGACCCTGCAGGACCCCAAGACCAACGTGAAGGTTGGCGAGCCCTACAAGCGCCTGCCCCAGCTCACGCTCACCGCCAACCGCCCGGAAGTCTTTGGCGGCACCACCTTCCAGCTGGCCAGCGAATTCGTCGATTTCAGCCACCCGACCCTCACCGAGGGGCGCCGTCTCAGCTTTTACCCCCAGCTTTCGCTGCCGCTGCAGACCTCCGCGTTCTACATCACCCCCAAGGTGGGCCTGCACGCCACCCGCTACGACCTCTCCCGTCGCAGCGATTCGGTTGGCGACGAAACCCTGACCCGCGTCCTGCCCATCGTCTCGGTGGATAGCGGAGTCACTTTCGAGCGCGACACCAACTTCGCCGGCAAGGATTACATCCAGACCCTGGAACCGAGGGTCTACTACCTTTACGTGCCTTACCGCGACCAGTCGAAATACCCCAACTTCGACTCCGGCTTCTATGACTTCAACTTCGCGCAGATCTTTGCCGAAAACGTGTACACCGGCGGCGACCGCATCTCCAATGCCAACCAGGTCACCACGGCCCTCCAGACCCGCATCATCGATCCGGATACCGGCGCCGAGAAGATCCGGGCCGCCATCGGCCAACGCTACTACCTGGTCGACCAGCGCGTTGCGCTGAACTCCAGCACCCCCGTGCGAACCAGCAAGGAAGCCGACTTTCTGGCCGCCTTCAGCGCCACCTTTGCCCCCAAGACCCAGTTCGACACGGCCTGGCAATACAACCCGCGGGACAACTGGACCGAGCGCTTCAACGTCGGCGTGCGCTTCCAGCCCGCCTACGCCCGATCACTGGGCGTGAGCTGGCGCTATCGGCGCAACTATTCCACCGTGGAAGGCTCACCAGACGGTTTTCGTGACCTCGACATCACCGGCCAGTGGCCCCTGGTGGGCAACTGGTACGGCGTCGGTCGCTACAATCGCAACCTGCGCGACCATCGCCTGACCCAGGGCATTGCGGGGCTCGAGTACAACGGCGGCTGCTGGATATTCCGCAGCGTCATCCAGCACATCACCACCAGTACCAACGACATCAACCGCTCCTTCTTCTTCCAGCTCGAGTTCAGCGGCGCCGGCAGCATCGGCTCCAGTCCCCTGTCCATGCTCAAGCGCAGCGTGCCGGGTTATGGGAAGATCAACGACGGTTCCACGCCTTTCGTCGGCCAAGACGACGATTTCTGAAAGACAAGCCCCGCACCATGAAACTCATTTTCACCCTGCTGGCTGCATCCCTGTTCGCCAGCTCAGCCCCTGCCGCCGACGGACCGATGGAAGTGGATCGGATCGTGGCGGTCGTGAACAGCGAGGTCATCACCCGTTCCGATCTGCGCCTCCGGGTCGCGCAGGTCACGCGCCAGCTCTCGCGCCAGGGCACGCCACTGCCGCCGGCCAACGTGCTCGAACGCCAGGTGCTCGAACGCCAGATCATGGAACGCCTTCAGATCCAGCTCGCCAACGAAACCTCGCTGCGGGTCGATGACATCACCCTCGACCGGGCTCTCGGGCGCATCGCCGACAACAACAAGCTGTCGATGACCGACTTCCGCAAGGCCCTCGAACGGGACGGCATCAGCTGGGAGCGCTTCCGCGAGGAAGTGCGCAACGAGATCCTCCTGACCCGCGTGCGTGAGCGCGAAGTGGAAGGCCGGATCGTCATTTCCGACGCCGAGGTGAATAACTTCCTCGCCAATCCCGAAAACGTGGTCGGGCAGGAAGAGTACAACCTCGCCCACATCCTGTTCCGCGCCCCCGAGGGCGCGAGCCCCGAGCAGCTTGCCCGCCTGCGCGCCAAGGCCGAGGACGTGGCCGCCCGGGTGGCCCGCGGCGAAGCCTTCGACAAGCTGGCTGCCAGCTATTCCGATGCACCGGACGCACTTTCAGGCGGCAATCTCGGCTGGCGCAGCGCCGAGCGCCTGCCGGGCGTGTTTGCCGAAGCGGTCACCAGCCTCAAGCCAGGCGAGACAACGCCCATCCTGAGGAGTGCGGCCGGCTTTCACATCGTCAAGGTGATGGATCGCAAGGGCGGCAGCCAGTCCGCTGCGGCAACCCAGGTCCAGCAGACCCGCGCCCGCCACATCCTGATCAAGACCAGCGAAGTGGTTTCCGACGGCGATGCCCGCCGGCGCCTCACCGATCTGCGCGAGCGGGTCGTGCAGGGTGGCGCCAACTTTGCCGAGCTCGCCAAGCAGCACTCGGCCGACATTTCGGCCGCCAAGGGTGGCGACCTGGGCTGGATCTACCCGGCCGACACCGTGCCCGAGTTCGAGCAGGCGATGGATGCCCTTAAGCCCGGCGAAGTCAGCCAGCCCGTCCAGTCACCCTTTGGCTGGCACCTGATCCTCGTCGAAGAACGCCGCGTTCAGGATATTTCCGACGACCGCAAGCGCGCCGCAGCCCGCAACGCCCTGCGCGAGCGCAAGGGCGACGAAGCCTACCAGGACTGGCTGCGCCAGCTCCGCGACCGGGCCTACGTTGAATACCGCCTCGAAGAGCAGTAAAACCGGAAAGGCGCGAGGAATGAGGGTGAGAAGGCCTCACGCCTCGCGCGCTGCGTCGCCACCGCGACAAGCGTAAAAAAACCCCACCCCTGCAGCGTCGGCGCATCCGCTGCGATCATTGCCTCCCGACCTCCTCGTTCCCCACCACCATGCCCCTCCCCATCCTCGCCATTACCAGCGGCGAACCGGCCGGTATCGGCCCTGACCTGTGTGCCGCCCTGCCACGTCGCGAATGGCCGGTGCGCCTGGTTGTGCTGGGTGACCGCGCGATGATCGCGGCGCGCATCCACGCCGTCGAGCCGGCGCTCGACATCGTCGACTACGCCCCTGACGCAGCTCGCCGCTCCGGCGCCCTCGAGGTGCTCCATGTCCCCATGGTCACCAAGGCCGTGCCCGGCCGCCTCGATGCAGCCAACGCCCGCTACGTGCTCGACATGCTCGACCGGGCCATCGCCGGCTGCAAGTCCGGCGAATTTGCCGGCATGGTCACCGCGCCGGTGCACAAAGGCATCATCTGCGACGCCGGCGTGCCGTTTTCCGGCCACACCGAATATCTCGCCGAAGCCACTGGCACACCGCTGGTGGTGATGATGCTGGTGGGCGGCGGCCTGCGCGTGGCCCTTGCCACCACCCACCTCCCGCTGAAGGATGTTTCCGCGGCAATTACCCGCCCGCTGCTCACCGATACCCTGCGCATCCTGCACACCGATCTGCGCCAGCGCTTCGGCCTGGCCGCGCCGCGCATCCTCGTCGCCGGCCTCAACCCTCACGCGGGCGAGGGCGGCCACATGGGCACGGAAGAGATCGAAGTCATCACCCCGGTGCTCGAGCAACTGCGCGCGGAAGGCATGCAGCTGATCGGCCCGCTGCCGGCCGACACCCTCTTCGTGCCGCACACCCTGGAACAGGGCGACGCCGTGCTCGCCATGTTCCACGACCAGGGCCTGCCGGTGCTCAAGCACGCCAGTTTTGGCGGCGGCGTGAATGTCACCCTCGGCCTGCCCATCATCCGCACCTCGGTCGACCACGGCACCGCGCTTGATCTTGCCGGCAGCGGCCGCGCCGATCCGGGCAGCCTGTTCGCCGCGGTCGAGCTCGCCATTGCCATGGCCAAGGGGCAGACAAAAACATGAACACCCGCCGGCGCCTGCTGCTCGGCGGCGCATCCGTGCTGGGCCTGGCGGCCTGCGGCGTGCAGCCGCAAAAGCCCGAGCCCTCTGCTCCCCGTGTCGCCCGCAAGCCAAGGATCGCACTGGCCCTGGGTGGTGGCGCAGCGCGCGGCTTTGCCCACATCGGCGTGATCAAGGCCCTCGAAACCAGCGGGATCATGCCGGATTTCATCGTCGGCACCAGTGCCGGCTCGGTGGTTGGCGCACTTTACGCTGCCGGCCATGGCCCTTTCGAACTGCAAAAGCTGGCCATCCAGCTGGACGAGGCATCCGTAACCGACTGGAGCCTCTTCGACCGGGGCCTGATCAGGGGCGTGGCACTGGAACGCTTCATCAACACCCACGTGGGCAACAAACCCATCGAAGGCCTCAAGCGCCGCTTTGCCGCCGTGGCCACCGATCTGCAAAGCGGCGAGGCGATCATTTTTCAAAGCGGCAACACCGGCACCGCGGTGCGCGCCTCGTCGGCCATTCCAGGCGTCTTTCCGCCGGTCAGCTTTGGCGGACGCGAATACGTGGATGGCGGCCTGGTCGCCCCGATTCCGGCGCGCGAAGCCCGCAGCCTGGGCGCCGACATCGTTATCGCAGTCGATATCTCGGGCCGCCCCAGCGGCAAGAAAAACCAGGGCAGCCTGGAAGTGCTGCTCGACACCATCGCCATCATGGGCGGCGCCCTCGGCAAAGCCGAACTCACCGCCGCCGACGTGGTGATCCGCCCCGAACTGCGCGGCCTGCCGGCCACCAACTTCCAGCAGCGCCACGAAGCGATCCTGGAAGGCGAAAAAGCGGGTTTCGCGGCAATAGCGCGGGTGCGGGAGGCGATTGCCGCCTGGCAGCGCAAGAACGGATAAGGAAACGCGCATGAGCGAACCACACCAGGCGCGAAAGCGCTTCGGGCAGAACTTCTTGTCCGACAAGAACATCATCTACAAGATCATCGAGGCGATCCGCCCCGATCCCGCCGACCGCATGGTCGAGATCGGCCCGGGCCTTGGCGCGATGACCGAGCCGCTGATGAGCCGCCTCGACCACCTGCACGTCGTCGAGATCGACCGCGACCTGATCGCCCGCCTCAAGGAAGCCCACTCGCCGGACAAGCTGACGATCCACGAGGGCGATGCCCTCAAGTTCGATTTCGGCAGCCTGGTGGCCGACGGCGCCCCGCTGCGGGTGGTCGGCAACCTGCCCTACAACATTTCCACGCCCATCCTGTTTCACCTTGCCGACTACGCCGACAAGGTGAAGGACATGACCTTCATGCTGCAAAAGGAAGTCGTGATGCGCATGGTGGGCGATCCGGGCACCGAAGAATACGGCCGCCTGTCGGTGATGCTGCAGTACCGCTTCAACATGCGGCGAGTTTTCGACGTGCCGCCCGGCGCCTTTCGCCCGGCGCCCAAGGTCATGTCGAGCATCGTGCGGATGGTGCCGCGCCCGGCCGCCGAATGCACCGCCATGGACTACGCGCTGCTCGGCAAGGTGGTCACCGCCGCCTTCGGCCAGCGCCGCAAGACCCTGCGCAACACCTTGCGCGATTACCTCGACGAGGCGGACTTTGCCGCCCTCGGCATCGACCCGGGCCTCCGCGGTGAAAGGCTGTCCGTGGATGACTTCGTGCGCATCGCCAACCACGTGGCGGCAAAGGGCCCGCAGCCGGCCTGATGCCTGTCCGGAAGGCCACAAGGCGCCCCGCCGCAGTGGAGCGCCCAGTGGCCTTCAATCAGCGTCCGTTGGCAGCAAACCACGCATCGGCTGCGCCAATCGTCGAATCGATGTCGGCTTCAGCGTGAGCCGCCGACACGAAGCCTGCCTCGAAGGCCGAAGGTGCAAAGTAGTGGCCGGCATCCAGCATGGCGTGGAAGAAGCGATTGAAGCTGTCCTTGTCCGACGCCATCACGTCGGCGTAGCTCTGCGGCACGGCCTGCGCAAAATACAGGCCGAACATGCCGCCAACGGAATCCGCGGTAAAGCCCACGCCGTGCTTCGCGGCGGACGCCTTGAGGCCATCCACCAGCCGCGTCGTACGGGCAGTCAGCAATTCATAGAAACCCGGCTTCGAAATCTGATCCAGGCTGGCCAGCCCCGCCGCCACGGCGACCGGGCTGCCCGACAGCGTGCCGGCCTGATACACCGCGCCCAGCGGAGCGATTTTCTGCATGATGTCGCGACGGCCACCAAAGGCGCCCACCGGCATGCCGCCGCCGATCACCTTGCCCAGCGTGGTCAAGTCCGGGGTGATGCCGAAAAGCCCCTGCACGCCGCGCGGGCCGACGCGAAAGCCCGTCATCACCTCGTCGAAAATCAGCACCGCGCCGTGCTCGGTGCACAGCCGACGAAGCAGGTGCATGAACTCGGCGGACGGCTTCACGAGGTTCATGTTGCCGGCAATCGGCTCGATGATCACGCAGGCGATCTCGCTGCCGCGAGCCTGGAAAATCTCCTCGAGCGCAGCCGGATTGTTGTAATCGAGCACCAGGGTGTGCTTGGCAAAATCGTCCGGCACACCGGCCGACGACGGGTTGCCGAAGGTGAGCAGGCCCGACCCCGCCTTGACCAGCAGGCTGTCGGCATGGCCGTGGTAGCAGCCTTCGAACTTGACGATCGCGTCACGGCCGGTAAAACCGCGAGCCAGGCGGATCGCGCTCATGGTGGCCTCGGTGCCGCTCGACACCAGGCGCACCATTTCCATGCTCGGCAACAGCTCGCACAGCCGCTCGGCCATGTCGATCTCGCGCTCGGTCGGCGCGCCAAACGACAGGCCATCGAGCGCCGCTGCACGCACCGCCTCGACCACCACCGGATCGGCGTGCCCCAGGATGGCCGGGCCCCAGGAGCCGACGTAATCCAGGTATTCCTTGCCATCCGCATCCCACACCCGCGCGCCACTGGCCTTCTTGAGGAAACGCGGGGTACCGCCCACCGAGCGGAAGGCGCGCACCGGCGAATTCACGCCACCGGGAATGGTGCGCTGGGCGCGGGTAAAGAGTTCTTCGTTGCGACTGGTCATGCTGACGGTTCCTGATGGGATCGATCGAACAACCCGGCATAGGCCGCCGCGCGGGCGGCCGGGTCGGGTGCGGAGAAGACGTCGCTGATCACGGCCAGCAGGTCGGCGCCGGCATTGATCAGCGGTGGCGCGTTTTCAAGGGTGATGCCGCCGATGGCCGCCACCGGCAAGCCGAATTCACACTTTGCGCGGGTCAGCAGATCCAGTGGCGCCCGCGCAGCGGCAGGCTTGGTCGGCGACGGATACATGGCGCCAAAGGCCAGGTAATCGACCCCCGCGGCCGCACCGGCAACGGCCCGCGGCCATTCGTTGTAGCAGCTCACACCCAGGATGCGGCCGGCGCCGAGTTGCTGCCGGGCCAGAGCCGGATCACCGTCGTCGCGCCCGAGGTGGGCGCCGTCGGCGCCGATATCAAGCGCCAGCACGAGATCGTCGTTGATGACGAGCGGCACACCGGCAGCGCGACAAACCGCAAGCAGACGCAAGGCCTGCTCGCGCTTGAGTGCGCCGCTGGCAAGCTTGTTGCGGTACTGCACGAGGGCCGGACGCGACGGCAACAAGGCCGCCACCGCAGCGACGAGCGCGTCGGTGTCCGGCCAGTCGGGCGTGACCAGATAGAGTCCGGGGTGCAGCATTTTCAGGCTCCGGAAGTGTCGCCGGGCGAACGGGCCCAGAAGAAGCGGTCGGGAATGTGCTGGCCCATGCCAGGCCGGAAGGCGGACGCCAGCGTCTGCCAGGTAAAGCTCTGCGCCTCGTAAACCGCCGCAGAGACGTCCAGGCCATGGGCCATGGCTGCCGCTACAGCGGAGGCCAGCGTGCATCCAGAACCGTGGTAACTGCCCGACAGGCGCGCCCAGGTGTCGGCACGAAGCACACCTGCCGGCCCATAAAGGGTATTGACCACTTGCGGCGTATGCGCATGGGAGCCGGTAATGAGCACGTACTCGCAGCCCATGGCAAGAAGCCGCGAGGCGCACTCCGACATGCTGCGCTCATCGAAATCGTCGCTGCTCCGGGCAACCAGACGACGGGCTTCCATGGTGTTGGGGGTGATCACCGTTGCCTGTGGAATGATGAGTTCGCGCAGGGTCGCAAGCATCGCCTCGGAAGCCAGCTCATCACCGCGCCCCGAAGCGATCACCGGATCGACGATCACCGGAATATGCGGATAATCGGAGATGATCTCCGCAATTACGGCGATATTTTCGACGCTACCCAGCACGCCAAGCTTGAAGGCCTGCACCGGCATGTCTTCAAGCACGGCCCGGGCCTGCTCGGCAACGAAGTCGGCATCGACCGGCAGCACATCCTCGACGCCGACGGTGTCCTGCACGGTCAGGGCCGTAATGACCGTCAACGCGTGACAGCCCATGCCGGACATCGTCATGATGTCAGCCTGTATGCCCGCGCCACCGGTTGGGTCGGACGCGGCAAAGACGAGAACGAGAGGAGGCGTTGGATCGCTGGGCTGAGTAGTCATTCCGGGAAACAAGGACGCACAATTTTAACTGTGACTGCGCTACCATTCACGATCCAAGCGATTCTAGCCGAAATCACGGCAACGCAACCGAATGCCAAGCCTCCCCTACAAGACCTGGATGTGTCTGATCTGCGGCTACATCTACAACGAAGAATCCGGCGCGCCCGAAGAGGGTATTGCCCCCGGCACGCGATGGGAGGACATTCCTCCCAACTGGACCTGTCCCGAATGCGGAGCACGCAAGGACGATTTTGAAATGATCGCAATCTGAAGGCTTTTAGCCTCGACAACGCTACAGTGAACGCACGAAACGACATCAGCACGAAGCCCGGAGGGTCAAGGTGAATCTCAGCGGAATCAAGGTCATGGTCATTGATGACAGCAACACCATCCGCCGCAGCGCCGAAATCTTCCTTGCCCAGGCAGGCTGCCAGGTGGTTTTGGCCGAGGACGGCTTCGATGCCCTCGCCAAAATTGCCGACCACGCGCCCGACCTGATCTTCGTCGACATCATGATGCCCCGCCTTGACGGCTACCAGACCTGCGCGCTGATCAAGAAAAACGCCCGGCTCAAATCCACGCCGGTCATCATGCTGTCCTCCAAGGACGGCCTCTTCGACCGCGCCCGGGGCCGCCTCGCAGGCTCGGACGAATACCTGACCAAGCCCTTCACGAAGGAAAGCCTGCTGCGCTCCGTTGCAAGCCACACGCGCGCAAGGCAGCTCTCCGCCAACGACTGACAGCACAAACGCGCCCCATGCCGATCCAAAAAATCCTTGTCGTAGACGACTCCCCGACGGAAAGACTCGCCCTGTCGGAAGTCCTGGTCAAGAATGGTTTCCAGGTCGTTACCGCCGAGAGTGGCGACGAAGCTGTCGTCAAGAGCAAATCCGAACGTCCCGACCTGATCCTCATGGACGTGGTCATGCCCGGCACCAACGGCTACCAGGCCACCCGCACCATCGTGCGCGACGAAGCCACCCGCGACATCCCGGTCATCATCTGCACCAGCAAGGGCCTCGAAACCGACAAGATCTGGGGCATGCGCCAGGGCGCCTTTGACTACATGGTCAAGCCGCTCGATCACGCGGTCCTCCTCGAAAAAATCCGCGCACTGAGCTGACATCCCCATGGCGAAGCGGATCAGCCTCCACGAATTCCAGGCCGGGCTCGCACGGCGGCTCGCCGGCGCCCAGGACAACCGCGCCTCGGCGCTCCTCGCCGTTCAGGCCGGCAAGCGCAACTGGCTCGTCGACCTCACCGAAGCCGGCGAAATCCTCGCCGTCCCGCCCCTGGCCCCGGTTCCCCTTGCCCAGTCATGGTTCCGCGGACTTGCCAGCGTTCGCGGCAACCTGTTCGGCGTTGTCGATTTCGCAGCCTTTCACGACGACCTGCCGATTGCTCCCGTCGGACATGCGCGCCTGCTGCTGGTTGGCGTGCGCCATAACCAGAATTGCGCCCTGCTCGTCACGCGCGCCCTGGGCCTGCGCTCCATTGAGGATTTCGAGCCAGTTCCCACCCATGCCGACGCAGACCGCCCCTGGATCGGCGAACAGGTGCAGGACGCCTACGGCAACGCCTGGACCCGGCTCAAGGTGGCCGATCTTCTGAATCACGCGCGTTTTCTTGACGCCGCCCAATCGTGAAAAACCATTCTGGAGGAGCAGCGGGCAACGCTCGCTGAAAAAAGACAAACATGGCATTCAAGCTACCGGGACTGTCACGGGACAGCAACAAGGCAGCATCCACGAACGTGGACACCATTCTCGAAGTAGGGGACAAACCCCAGGTCGGCAGCACCCTTCCCCTCCTTGCTGGCCGGAGCGCGTCCGAACAGTTGCGCATGCTGCGCACCCCGTTCCTGATCCTTGCCATCCTGACCGCCGCGCTGGTGCTCTACCAGGTCAGGGTCAGCAGTTTCGGCACCGCGTATGTCACGGCCGCCGGTCAGATGCGCACCCTGTCCCAGCAGCTCGCCAAGGCCAGCCAGATCGCGCTCCAGGGTGAGCCCGCGGCCTTCGGCGAACTGAAGCGCAGCCGCGAGCAGTTCAACACCCTTCTGGCAGCCGTGACCGACGGCGGCGACATCAACGGCACCGGCGTCCCGGGCGGCAGCAGCGCTGTCACCGACGAACTCGCCGCCGTGACCGAAGCCTGGAAAAAAACCGACGCCGACGCTGAAAAGCTCGTCAAGGAAGAAAAGAACCTGACCAACCTGGGCAAGGCCGTCGCCATAATCAATGGCAAGAACCCCCAACTGCTCGACCTCTCCGAGCAGGTTGCGGCCCTCAAGCTGCAGGGCGGCGCAGCTGCACGTGAAATTGCCACCGCCAACCAGGTCGTGATGCTCACCCAGCGCATCGCCAAAAACGCCAACGCCCTCCTGATCGCCAACGCCATCGACCCGGAAGTCGCGTTCCTGCTCGGCAAGGACACCAACACCTTCCGCGAACAGCTGGAGCAACTCCAGAAAATGACCGCCGAAGGCAGCGACACCAAGGCCAAGCTCGTCGAACTGGAAGCGGTCGGCAAGGACAACCTCGCTGCCGTCGCGACCATCCTCGGCAGCATCCAGCTACTCGTCAAGGCGAAGGAAGCCGGCAGTCACATTTTCATCGACTCCACCCCGCTCCTCGAAAAGACCACCGCCCTGGCCGAAGGCTACTCGCACGCCTACACCGGCTTCTTCACCTGGGTCAGCATGGCGATCATTCTCTGCGCCTTGCTCGCCCTGGCCTGCCTCGTGCTGATGGCAAAAACCTACAACGACGACATCGCGCGCCGCCGCCACTCATCCGACAACCTGCGCGAAGCCGCCGAAACCGAGCGCAACAGCACCCAACAGGCCATTCTGCGGCTGATGAACGAAATGGGTGACCTGGCCGACGGCGACCTTACCGTGCGCGCCACGGTCACCGAAGACATCACCGGCGCGATTGCCGACTCGGTGAACTACACGATTGAAGAACTCTCCGTTCTCGTGCGCCGCATCAACGATGCCGCCCTGCGCGTAACCAGCGCCACCGAATCGGCCCAGCGCACCTCCGACGAACTGCTCTCATCCACTGAGCGCCAGTCCCAGGAACTCCGTCTCGCCGGCGAAACCGCCCAGAGCATGGCCAGTTCAATGAGTGCGGCCTCCGAAGACGCACTGCAGTCCGCCCACGTGGCCCGTCGCTCCCTCGAAGCCGCCCAGAAGGGCGCCGCCGCGGTGGAAGACACCATCAAGGGAATGAACGACATCCGCGAGAAGATCCAGGAAACCTCCAAGCGCATCAAGCGCCTGGGCGAATCGTCCCAGGAGATCGGTGAAATCGTCGAACTGATTTCCGACATTACCGAACAGACCAACGTGCTCGCCCTCAACGCGGCCATCCAGGCCGCCTCTGCCGGCGAAGCAGGCCGCGGTTTCTCGGTGGTTGCCGAAGAAGTGCAGCGCCTTGCCGAACGTTCCGCCGAAGCCACCAAGCAGATCGGCGCGATCGTGAAAACCATTCAAACCGACACCGGCGACGCCGTGACCGCCATGGAAAACGCCACCCGCGACGTGGTGGACGGTGCCCGGCTGTCCGAAACCGCCGGCCAGGAACTCGCCGAGATCGAACGCGTTTCAGCCGAAACCGCCGAACTGATCGAACGCATCTCCGTCAGCACCGAAATCCAGGCCAAGGCCGCAACCCAGGTTGCCGAAAAGATGAAAGGCATTCTTGCCATCACCGACCGCACCACCACCGGCACCCAGCAGACCGCCGTCTCCATTGGCGAACTGGCTGACCTGGCAGTAGAACTCAAGGGTTCGGTCTCCGGCTTCAAGGTCTGAGCCCGGCACACCGCCCTTCCCCCGATCTGGAACGGATTCCGACCACGTACCACTGATGAGCTCAGCACATGAACTCGACCTGGGTCCGCTGACCTGGGTCAAAGGCGAGATCAACCTGGCCCTTGAACGGGCCCTGGAGGCACTCGCCGAAGCCGGAACCGCCCCGGATCGCCCCGGCAGGATCAAGTTCGCCCAGACCCATCTGCACCAGGCCCACGGCGCCCTTTCCATCGTCGGCCTGGATGGCCTGACCCAGTTCTCCGAGCAGCTCGACCGCATGCTCGGCGAGATGGCCAGCCAGCAGGTACCGGGCACACCGGACACCCTCCGCCTCGCGAGCCGCTGCATTGCCGCCATCGGCAACTACCTGGAGGAACTCGTCCGCGGCCAGCCCGACCAGGCCCTGCGACTGTTTGGCCTTTACTCCGAGCTCGCCCGGGCCCGTGGCCAGGAAGCCCCTACGCCCGGCGAACTGTTCTTCCCCAACCTGGGCCTGCGCCCGGCCTTCCCGGCCCCGCTCCGGATAAACGACGACCCGAAACACCTGCGCGCATTGCGCGGCCGCTTCGAACGGGGCCTGCTCAAATGGTTCCGCAACGGCGCAGACCCGGCCGGCCCTCTGGAAATGCGCGAAGCCGTCGCCGGCATCGAAAACCAGCAGAGCGTTCCGGCCTCGCGGGCCTTCTGGTTTGCAGCCACAGCCTTCTTCGACGCGCTAGGACAGCAGGCCATCCCGGCCGACGCGGCCACCAAGCGCCTGTGCGGGCGCATCGACGCCCAGATGCGCCGCTTCATGGAAGGCTCGGCCATCGTCGCCGAGCGCCTGATGCGCGACGTGCTCTACCACGTCGCCATTTCCGACGCCCACAGCCCGGTCATCGACGCCATCCGCGACGGCTACGCGCTCCAGGAGCTCATCCCTGCCGCCAACCACGGCATCAGCGACACGCCCCTCGCACCGATCCTGCGCAAGCTGCGCGAGGCGCTTTCCGACGCCCGCGAAGCCTGGGCACAGTTCTCGAAAGGCGGCGCAATCGGCCTGCCGCGCTTCCAGGACACCATCGCCCCCGTCATCGAACAGGCCCTCACCCTGGGCCAGCCCGAAGTCGCCCAACTGGCCGGCGCCCTTGGCGAAACGGCACGCTGGCTGCGCCAGGATCCGCTGCGCCTTACCGACGCACTGTCGATGGACGTTGCCACCACGATGCTGGTGCTGGACACCCGCCTCGACGCCCATGCCCGCGCCGACAACCGCGAAGACGCCCAGATCGACCTGCTGCTGCAGCGCCTCAAGGCCCACCAGCGCGGCGAACAGCTGGCACCGCTTACGCTCACCGAGCCTGACGCCCAGGCCCGCCAGGTCAGTCGCCAGCTCGCCCACGAAATACTCAACAGCCTCGCCGAAGTAGAACAAAGCCTCGACGGCTTCTTCCGCGCGCCAAGCCGCACCGACATCCTCGCTGCCGTTCGCACGCCGCTCAAGCAGGTAGAAGGCGCCCTGTCGGTCATGAACGAGGACGCCGCCGTACGCCTCGTCCAGGACGCCGCCGCCCGCATCGCGACCCTGTCGGCGCCCGACGCTGACACCAGCGGCCGCGCCTTCGAGGAAATCGCCCACCGCCTGTCCGCCCTCGGCGTCTACATCGAAGCCCTACAGCACGGCCCCGCCGATCTCGAACGCATCCTGCGGCCGGAAGCCAGCCAGGAAGCTGCCGAAGAAAGCGTCGAAGCCGAGCTGGTCCAGCAAAAGCGCGAAACCGCTGCCCTCACCGCAGCCTTCAAGGACAACCCGGACGACTTCGGCCTGCGCACCGAGCTGCAGCTGAACCTCGAAAGCCTGCGCCAGGACGCGTCGCTTACCGCCGATCTCGAACTCGAAAAGCAGGCCCGCCAGGCGCTCACGATGCTCGACGCCGGCGAGCTGTTCAACGCACCGACCCCCATCCCCGCGGCCCCCGAAGCGCCCGCTCTTTCGGCCGAGGCAAGTCGTCTGCTCGAGGCCAGCGAAGAAGAGATCGACGCCGAACTGCTGGCCATCTTCATCGAAGAAGCCATCGAAGTCCGCGCCACCGTCGCCGTGGCCCTCGAACAACTCGAGCGGAATCCCCATGACGCCGATGTGCTCACCACCATCCGGCGCAGCTTCCACACGCTCAAGGGCAGCGGCCGCATGGTCGGCCTCAAGGATCTGGGCGAAGCCGCCTGGAGCATCGAACAAACCCTGAACCACTGGCTGCGCCTTGAATTGCCGGTCGGTGACGAGCTGTTGGCGCTCATCGCCGACGCCCACGCAGCGTTTTCGGCCTGGATCGACCAGATCAAGGCTGACGACGGCATCCACAAAAACGTCGCCCCCCTGCTGGCCGAGGCCGAACGCCTGCGCAGCGAGGGTGAAACGCCCCCTGTGGCGGCACCTATAGCGGCACCCGTGGCGGCACCTGCGCCTGCCGCGCCCGCCCAGAAAGTCACCGCAAGCCTTCCGTCGAGCGACGAGAAGGTCCAGGTCTTCGATCTCGAAGCCACGATCACGGTGCCCGATGACCACGACTTCACCGAAACGGACCTGGCCAGCCCGCTCGCCTTCACTTTAGAGCCGGAAGCCCCGCCCCAGCCCGTCGAGTTCAACTTCCCCGAAATCAGCTTTGGCGAAGCCCGGCCCGCGGAGCCAGCCCCGGTCGCAGCACCCCAGCCCGCCCCCCAGGAAGACATCGAGCCTGCGGCAGAAGAAGCCATTGAAGCCGCGCCCCTCAATTTCGACTTCGACCTGCCTTTCGAAGAGCTCGGCCTTGAAGAAGCCCTGAGCGAGGAGCCCACGCCCGCGCTCCCCTTTGTCGAGCCTTTGTCAGCCCCTTTGTGAGCCCCCTTTGTCGAGCCCCCCTTTGTCGAGCCCGTCTCCGAAGAACCCGAAGCAGAGGCGCTGCCCGAACTGCCTGAGGACATCCTCACCGTCGAGGAAGCCCTGGCGGAACTCGACGAAATCATCGAGATTCCCGCCCCGTCCAGCGAAGAGTCCCGGAGCTGCCGTCCGAGGCGTTTGCCGAACCGGACATCGAAGAATCCTTCGAGCTCGGCGACATGGAAGAAATCGCCGTCGAAGAGATTCCGCCGTCTATCGAAGAGGTCCCGCAGCCCGTCGAAGAGCTCGCACAGCCCGTCGAAGAGCTCGACAAAGACGAAGTACGCCTCGGCAACGTCACCCTTTCGCGGCCGCTGTTCGATCTCTATCTCGTCGAAGCCCGCCAGCACATCGCCACCCTGCGGCATGAACTGGCCCGTCTGTCGGTCAACCCGAGCCTGACTCCGCCCCTTGTGGCGATTCGCGCTGCACATACCCTGTCCGGAATTTCCGGAACGGCCCGCTTTGCGGCGCCCCACCACCTTGCCAAGGCCCTGGAACTCGCCCAGCAACGCCTTGCCGACCACGACCGCGCACCGGCGGCCGAACAGGCAAAGGTACTCAACGACGCCGCAACCTCGCTCGAAAGCATGCTCGTCCAGCTCAACGCCCGCGAGCTGCCCGAAGAGACGCCCGAACTCGTTGCCCACCTGAACGACATCCTCGCCTCCCACCTGGCAGAAGTCATCAGCCTGCGCCCCGAAGCCACGCCCCCCGTCGCCGCCCGGCCCGCCGAGCCGGCCGCGCCGGCGCCGCAACTGCGCGACGAACTCGATACCGACCTGCTGCCCATCTTCCTCGACGAAGGCAGCGAACTGCTCGACCAGCTCGACACGACCCTGCGCAACTGGCGTGAGACCCCTGCCGATCCGGCCCACGCCGCCAGCGTCGCCCGCCTGCTCCACACCCTGAAGGGCAGCGCCCGGATGGTCGGCGCAATGACCCTCGGCCAAAGCCTGCACGACCTGGAATCGCGGCTCGAACGCGCCCGCAGCCAGAGCCCGTCCGGCACCGAGATCGTCGACGAGCTCGAAACCGCGCTCGACCAGACACGCCAGACGCTCGACACCCTCGAGCACCCGCAGCCTGCGGCAGCACCGGCAGCGACAGGCGTCGTCGAAACGGCGATTCCCCTGGACGAAGTCGCGGCGCCGCTACCCGGCGAAATCGCCGCCCAGGCCTCGCGCACCCAGCTGCGCGTCGAAGCCGGCCGCATCGACCAGTTTGTGAACGAAGCGGGCGAAATCAGCATCGCGCGCACCCGCATCGAAGGCGAACTGCGCACCCTGCGCCGCTCCCTGCTCGACCTCACCGAGAACGTCATCCGCCTGCGCAACCAGCTGCGCGAAGTCGAAATCCAGGCCGACACCCAGATGCAGTCCCGCCTGTCCCAGGTCGAGACCCATCACACCGAGTTCGACCCGCTGGAGATGGACCGCTACACCCGCCTCCAGGAACTCACCCGGATGATGGCGGAGAGCGTCGGCGACGTGACCACCGTCCAGCAAAACCTGCTGAAGAACCTGGACGGCGCCGAAGTCGCCCTCCACGCCCAGTCACGCATGGCCCGCGAGCTCCAGCAATCGCTGATGCACGTGCGCATGGTGCCGTTCGACAGCCTTGCCGAGCGGCTGTACCGCCTGGTCCGCCAGACCGCCAAGGAACTCGGCCGTCGCGCCAACCTCGACATCATCGGCGGGCAGATCGAAATCGACCGCACCGTCCTCGAAGTGATGACCGGCCCGCTCGGCCACCTGGTCCGTAACGCGGTCGCCCACGGCATCGAGCCGCCGGAAGTCCGCCGCGCCGCCGGCAAGGCCGAACTCGGCCAGATCACCCTCAAAGTGACCCACGAAGGCAACGACGTGGTGATCGAGTTCCGCGACGACGGCGCCGGCCTCGACTTTGCACGCATCCGCGCCCACGCCGTCGAAACCGGCCTCATCGACCCGGACGAGGAAGCCGACGACAAGCGCCTCACCAACCTGATCTTCGTTCCCGGTTTCACCACCGCAAGCCTGTCCAGCCTGGCCGGTCGCGGTGTCGGCATGGACGTGGTCAAGAGCGAAACCGCCGCCGTCGGCGGACGAATCAGCGTTACCACCGAGGCCGGCCAAGGCACCACTTTCCGTATCCACCTGCCGCTCACCCTCGCCGTTACCCAGGCCCTGCTCGTGCGTGCCGGCGGACGCACCTTTGCAATCCCCTCCTCGATGGTCGCCCAGGTGCTCGAACTCAAGCCCCAGCCCCTCGAGGAAGTCCGCCGCAACAAGGGCACCGAGTGGCTCGGCGAACGATTCAACTACCGCTACCTGCCCCGCCTGCTCGGCGACCACCAGTCGCAGGCCCAGGCCGAGCGCTTCAACTGGGTTCTGCTGCTGCGTGCGGGCAGCGAAACCCTGGCGCTCCATGTGGACGCGCTGCGTGGCAACCAGGAAATCGTCGTCAAGAACGCCGGCCCGCAATACGCCCGGATGGTCGGCTACTCAGGCGCCACGGTGCTTGGTGACGGCGAGATCGTGCTGATTCTCAACCCGGTCGCGCTGGCTGGCCGCAGCCCGGCCGGCAACGACGACCTGCCGGTAACGCCGCAGGCCCCCGCGGCCCCCGCCATCCCGACGGTCATGGTGGTCGATGACTCCCTCACCGTGCGCAAGATCACCGGCCGCCTGCTCGAACGGGAGGGCTACCGGGTCATCACGGCCAAGGATGGCGTCGACGCGCTGGAACAGCTTCTCACCGCCACGCCGGACGTCATCATCGCCGACATCGAAATGCCGCGCATGGACGGCTTCGACCTGACCCGCAACATCCGCGCCGACAAGCGCCTCAAGGCCGTGCCGGTCATCATGATCACCTCCCGCACCGCCGAGAAGCACAAGCGTTACGCGGACGAAATCGGCGTCAACAACTACCTCGGCAAGCCCTACGACGAAGACATCCTGCTCGGCCTGATCCGGGATTTCGTCACCCAGGCCACACACTGACCCGGCCGAAAGCACCGCTTTCGACCGGGCTTGCCCGTGGCTTGGCTATAATCGGCTGTTTTCCAGCCCAGGGTCTGTTGACAGTCATTTCACGGGGCATCCGAAATGACTGTCAACAGACCCTCGCCAATCCATGAATTTGCTCTTCGAAGAGGACGGTGCCTTCAAGACCGGCACCATCCTGACCGACAACGACGCCTCCCTGCAGGTCGAAACGCCCCACGGCAAGCGCCTCAAGCTGAAGAGCAACCACGTTCTGATGCGTTTCACCCAGCCTTCGGCCGGTGATTTGCTCGACCGCGCCGAAACCGAAGCCGAAGGCCTCGACACCGAATTTCTGTGGGAAGTCTGCGGCGAAGACGAATTCGGTTTTGTCGACTTCGCGAAGGAATACTACGGTCACGTACCGAGCCCGGTCGAATCCGCCGCCGTGCTGCTGCGCCTGCACGCCTCGCCGATCTACTTCCACCGCAAGAGCCGTGGCCGCTTCCGCAAGGCACCGGCCGAAATCCTCCAGGCCGCCCTCACCGGCCTCGAAAAAAAGCGCCAGCAAGCCGCAGCCATCGAGCGCATGCGCGACGAACTGCTCGCCGGCCAGTTGCCCGAAGAGTTCAAGCCGCTGGTCCGCCAGCTGCTTTACAAGCCCGACCGCAACCGCCTCGAAACCAAGGCACTTGAAGCCGCCAGCGCCGACTCCGGCAAATCGCAAGCCCGCCTGATGCTGGCCTGTGGCGCCCTGCCCTCGTCCCACGAGCTGCACTTCGACCGCTTCCTGTTCGAATACTTCCCGGACGGCACCGGCTTTCCGACCGTCGACGAACCCACCGAACCCGTCGACCTGCCGCTTGCCGACGTGCGCGCCTTCTCCATCGACGACGCGGCCACCACCGAGATCGACGACGCCTTCTCGGTCACCGCCACCGACGCAGGCTGGCGCATCGGCATCCACATCGCCGCGCCGGGTCTTGGCTTCGGTCGCGAATCCGGCCTCGACGGCATCGCCCGCAACCGCCTGTCCACGGTGTACATGCCGGGCAACAAGATCACCATGCTGCCCGACCACATGGTCGAGCGCTTCACCCTCGGCGAAGGGCGCGACTGCCCGGCCCTGTCGCTTTACCTCGACGTCAGCCGCGACTTCATCGTCACCGGCAACGAATCACGCATCGAGCGCGTGCCGGTGGTCGCCAACCTGCGCCACCACGACATCGAGCCGGTTTTCAACGAAACCACCCTCGTCGAAGGCGGCCCCGACTTCCCGTGGAAAGCCGAGCTGACCCTGCTGTGGGAACTCGCCACCGTTCTCGAGGCCGGCCGTGGCAAGCCCGCGGCCAACCAGAACATGGTGGATTTCAACTTCAGCGTCGACTGGAACGAAATCACCCCCGACGGCCCCGGCAAAATCGAAATCGGCCGCCGCTCCCGTGGCTCCCCGCTGGACAAGCTGGTCGCCGAACTGATGATTGCGGCCAACAGCACCTGGGGCAAGGCACTCTCCAATGCCGGCATCCCGGCCCTGTACCGCGCCCAAACCGGCGGCAAGGTGCGCATGACCACCGCGAGCGCTCCCCACGAAGGCCTTGGCGTCGATTGCTACGCCTGGTCCAGTTCGCCGCTGCGCCGCTATGTGGACCTCGTCAACCAGTGGCAGCTGATCGGCTGGATCAAGGGCACCGCCCCGGCCTTCCCGCCCAAGTCGCCCGACCTCCTCGCCGCGATGCGCGACTTTGAACTCACCTACGCCGCCTACGCCGAATTCCAGCGCGGCATGGAGCGCTACTGGTGTCTGCGCTGGCTGCGCCAGGCCGGCCACCCGCGGATGAGCGCCCGCGTGCTGCGCGAAAGCCTGGTCCGCCTCGAAGAGATTCCGCTGGTCTTCAAGCTGCCGTCGATGCCGACCCTGCCGCCGGGAACCCGCGTGCAGCTGGTCATCGACAGCACCGACCTGATCGACGTGGACCTGCGTGCCACCTATCTGGAAACACTCGCCGGCACGAGCAGCGAACCCATCGAGATCGAGGACGAAGCCCAGGGCGAGACCGACGACGCGGCACAGGAAGCCCCGGCAACCAACGTCGAGGCCCCGCCCGCCCCGGCAGCCTGAGTCCGCCATGCAGCAGTTGCTCAGTCAGCCCACCCCGCCCGCACCCACCCCGCCCCCCGCGGGGCCGGCGCACGTCTGGCCGACCTTCACCGGTCGCACGGCGCGCTACGCGCTCGAGTGGGGCGTCGGCGTGTCCCTGGCGCTGCACGCACTGCTGCTGTCCATCCACTTCGGGATGCCCGATTTCAGCAAGACGAAGCACAACGACAAGGGCCTGGAAGTGGTGCTGGTCAACGCCCGCCACGCCCAGCGGCCCGACACCGCCGACATCCTCGCCCAGACCAACCTGGACGCCGGCGGCAACACCGACAACAAATCCCGCCCGGCCACCCCGCTGCCCCCCCAGGAGCAAACCCGCGTCGGCGACAGCCTCGTCGAAGCCCAGCAGCGTAGCGAGGATTCACGCACGCAGCAGGTTCAGGCCATGACGGCAGCGCGCAGCAAGGCCGCCCTCGCGGTCGACACCCAACAGGTCACCCCGACCGAAGCCTCGCGCACGCCCTCCGGCTACGATCTCCTCGACAGCTCGGCGGCGGTGGCTCGCATCGAAGCCCAGATCGACAAGGATCTGCTCGAATACGCCTCCCGGCCGCGCAAGAAATTCATCGGCGCCCGCGCCCAAGAGTACCGCTTCGCCCAGTACGCCGAAGACTGGCGTCAGAAGATCGAACGGGTCGGCACCCTCAACTACCCCGACGCGGCCCGGGGCAAGCTGTACGGCAGCCTGCTGCTGTCGGTCACGATCCGCGCCGACGGAACGGTCGATAATATCGAAATCCTCCGCTCGTCCGGCCACAAGGTGCTGGACGACGCAGCCCGCCGCATCGTCCAGCTCGCCGCGCCCTACGCCAACTTTCCGCCGGACATCCGCAAGGACACCGACGTGATCGAGATCACCCGCACCTGGACTTTCACCAACTCCGACATGCTGCAAACCTCGGCCAGGAAAGAGTGAGTCCGATGCAATCCCGCGCCCCGAGCCCCCCGCAATGACGACACTGTGGCGCTGGATCCGACGTGCCCTCCTTGCCCTGGTGCTGGCCGTCGTGGCCTACCAGCTGTGGCTGCTCGGTCACGTGGTGTGGTGGAAATGGATGCCCCCCTCCGGCACCAGCTTCATGAGCCTGCGGCTGGACGAACTCAACGCCAAGGCTCCCGACGCCGAGCTGCACTACCGCTGGGTGCCCTACGACAAGATCTCGGTGCACCTCAAGCGGGCAGTGGTCGCCGCCGAGGACGACAAGTTCGTCGACCACGAAGGCTTCGATTGGGAAGGCATCCAAAAAGCCATCGAAAAGAACCAGAAGAAGGGCAAGACCGTTGCCGGAGGCTCGACGATCAGCCAGCAACTCGCCAAGAACCTCTTCCTGTCGCCGACCAAAAGCTATTTCCGCAAAGCCGAGGAAGCCGTCATCACGGTGATGATCGAAGCCCTGTGGGACAAGCGGCGCATCCTCGAGGTCTATCTCAACGTCGTCGAATGGGGCAACGGCGTCTTCGGCTGCGAAGCCGCGGCCCAGCGCTACTACCGTGTCTCCGCCGCCCAGCTGACCCCGCCCCAGGCCGCCCGGCTGGCCGTCATGCTGCCCAACCCGCGCAAGTACGAGAAGAGTTTCGGCCCCCGCCTGGCAGCCCATGCGGCGCGCATCCAGGGCCGCATGCAAAACGCCGAACTGCCCTGAAAAGCGTTAGCTATCAGGCACTCGTACCTTCATTGCGGGGAGTCAGCCCCTGCCCGACGGCAGCCCCTTCGGGTAGAATGCCCTGCTTTTCCCAAACGCGCCTCCCCGATGCAATTCGCCGGATTCACCTTGCGAAACAACCTGTTCGTCGCGCCCATGGCCGGCGTCACAGACCGTCCTTTCCGCCAGCTCTGCAAGAAGATGGGCGCGGGGCTCGCCGTGTCCGAAATGGTCACCTCCAATTCCCTGCTCTACGGCAGCGCCAAAACACAGCGGCGCGCCAACCACGACGGGGAAACCGACCCGATTTCCGTGCAGATCGCCGGCGCCGATCCGGCCATGATGGCCGAGGCGGCCCGCCACAACGTCGATCGCGGCGCCCAGATCATCGACATCAACATGGGCTGCCCGGCCAAGAAGGTCTGCAACGTCATGGCCGGCTCGGCGCTGATGCAGGACGAACCCCTGGTCGCCCGCATCCTCGAAGCCGTCGTCAGCGCAGCCGGCAACATTCCGGTCACGCTCAAGTTCCGCACCGGCTGGAACACCGCCAACAAGAATGCCCCGATGATCGCGCACATTGCCGAAGAATCCGGCATCCAGCTCATCGCCATTCACGGCCGCACCCGCGCCTGCCAATACACCGGCCACGCCGAGTACGACACCATCGCCGACGTCAAAACCCGCGTGCGCATCCCGCTGATTGCCAACGGCGACATCACCACGCCGCAAAAGGCGAAGTTGGTGCTCGATTACACCGGCGCCGACGGCGTGATGATCGGCCGTGCCGCGCAGGGCCGCCCGTGGATCTTTCGCGAGATCGAACACTTCCTGAAAACCGGCGAAGAGCTCCCGCCCCCGCTGGTCTCGGAAATCCTGCAGGTGTGCAAGGATCACCTCACCGACCTCTACGGTTTCTACGGTGAGGAAACCGGCGTCAAGATCGCCCGCAAGCACATCAGCTGGTACACCCGGGGGCTGGTCGGATCGGCGCAGTTCCGCCGCGTCATGAACACCCTGCCCACCGTACAAGAACAGACTGCCGCCATTGACGAGTTCTTCGGCCGGCTCGCCGACAGAGACAGCCGACTGGTCTATACCGACCCCGAAGAATTCCCCCAGGAGCTTGCAGCATGAGCAGCACCAGCAATGACATCGCCGATTCTGTCTGTCGCGCGCTGGACACCTATTTCCGCGATCTCGACGGTGAAAAGCCCAACGCGCTCTACGCGATGGTGATCAAGAACGTCGAACGCCCGATGCTCGAGTTCGTCCTCAGGCAAGCCGGCGGCAACCAGACCCTGTGCGCGGAGATGCTCGGCATCAACCGCAACACCCTGCGCCGCAAGCTGTCCGAACACGATCTCCTGTAAGCCCGAACTGCCACCGCGAACTGCCGCCGTTTTCCGTCATTCCAGCGCCGCGCAGCCTCGCGGCCTACCAGAGAAACCCCATGAAAGTCACCCAAGCCCTGCTCAGCGTTTCCGACAAAACCGGCGTCATCGAATTCGCCCGTGAACTGTCTGCCCTCGGCATCAAGCTGCTGTCCACCGGCGGCACCGCCAAGTCCCTGCGCGAAGCCGGCCTGCCGGTTACCGACGTCTCCGACTACACCGGCTTCCCGGAAATGCTCGACGGCCGCGTCAAGACCCTGCACCCCAAGGTGCACGGCGGCATCCTCGCCCGTCGCGACCTGCCCGAGCACCTGGCCAAGCTCGAAGAGCACGCCATTCCGCGCATCGACCTCGTGGTGGTGAACCTCTACCCCTTCCAGGCCACCGTCGCCAAGCCCGACTGCACCCTTGAAGACGCCATCGAGAACATCGACATCGGCGGCCCGACCATGGTCCGCGCAGCCGCCAAGAACCACGGCAACGAAGCCGGCGGCGTCGGCATCGTGACCGAACCGGCCGACTACGCGGCCATCGTCGCCGAACTGCAGGCCAACGCCGGCGCGCTGAGCTACAAAACCCGCTTCGACCTCGCCCGCAAGGCCTTCACCCACACCGCCCGTTACGACTCGGCCATCTCCAACCATCTCACCGCCCTCGCGGAGGACGGCAGCAAGATGGCCTACCCGGAGCGCTTCCAGCTGGCTTTCGACAAGGTGCAGGATCTCCGCTACGGCGAGAACCCCCACCAGTCCGCGGCCTTCTACCGCGAATCCGGCGCCCCGGCCGGCGCCATCGCCGCCTACACCCAGATCCAGGGCAAGGAACTGTCGTACAACAACATCGCCGACGCGGATGCCGCGTGGGAATGCGTCAAGGCCTTCGAAAGCGGCAACGGCAGCGTCGCCTGCGTGATCGTCAAGCACGCCAACCCATGCGGCGTGGCCGTTGCGGCCAGCCCGCTGGAAGCCTACAAGAAGGCCTTCTCCACCGATCCTACGTCTGCTTTTGGCGGCATCATCGCCTTCAACACCACGGTCGATCGCGCCGCCGCCGAAGCCGTCAGCGCCCAGTTCCTCGAAGTGCTGATCGCCCCGGCCTACACCGACGAAGCCCTGGCGCTCCTCAAGGCCAAGCAAAACGTCCGCGTGCTGATCAATCCGCTCGGCGCCGTGCGCCAGCCCGACTACAAGCGCGTTGGCGGCGGCCTGCTGGTTCAAAGCGCCGACTTCGCGCCCATCACCGCAGCCGATCTCAAGGTGGTCACCAAGCGTGCGCCCACCGAGCAGGAACTCTCCGACCTGCTGTTCGCCTGGCGCGTCGCCAAGTACGTCAAGTCCAACGCCATCGTTTACTGCAAGGACGGCATGACCATCGGCGTCGGCGCCGGCCAGATGAGCCGTGTCGACTCCGCCCGCATCGCCAAGATCAAGGCCGAGAACGCCGGCCTCGTGATCCCCGGCTGCGTGGTGGCGTCCGATGCCTTTTTCCCGTTCCGTGACGGCCTCGACGTGCTGGCCCAGGCCGGCGCCACCGCGGTGATCCAGCCCGGCGGCTCCGTGCGTGACGCCGAAGTGATCGCGGCCGCCGACGAACAGGGCATCGCGATGGTCCTCACCGGCTTCCGCCACTTCCGTCACTGATACCGTGCTCTCCATGAAGATCCTCGTCATCGGCTCCGGCGGACGCGAACACGCGCTGGCCTGGAAGCTGTCCCGCTCGCCGCGGGTCCATAAGGTTTTCGTCGCCCCCGGCAACCCCGGCACGGCGCGCGAACCCGACCTTGCCAACGTGGCCATCACCGCGATCCCCGAGCTCATCGAGTTCGTCCGCAAGGAACAGATCGGCCTCACCGTCGTCGGGCCCGAGGCCCCGCTCGCCGCGGGCGTCGTCGATGCCTTCCGCGCCGCCGGCCTGGCGATCTTCGGGCCGACCAGGCTGGCCGCCCAGCTCGAAAGCTCCAAGGATTTCGCCAAGCAGTTCCTGATCCGTCACAAGATCCCGACAGCCAAGTACCAGACCTTCTCCGACGCCGCCGCGGCTCACGCCTACGTGGACGCCGAGGGCGCCCCCATCGTCATCAAGGCCGACGGCCTGGCTGCCGGCAAGGGCGTCGTCGTGGCGATGACGCAGGAAGAAGCCCACGAAGCCATCGACGCCATGCTCACCCACAACACGCTGGGTGTGCAGTACGACGAGCGCGGCCCGCGGGTGGTGATCGAGGAGTTCATGGAGGGCGAGGAAGCCAGCTTCATCGTCATGGCTGATGGCCGCCATGCCCTGCCGCTGGCCACCTCCCAGGATCACAAGCGCCTCAAGGACGCCGACCAGGGCCCCAACACCGGCGGCATGGGGGCCTACTCACCCGCTCCGGTGGTCACCCCTGAAGTGCACGCCCGCGCCATGCGCGAGATCATCATGCCGACCCTTGTCGGCATGGCCGCCGAAGGCCTGCCCTACACCGGCTTCCTGTACGCCGGCCTGATGATCGACGCCAAGGGCGCGCCCCGCGTCGTCGAGTTCAACTGCCGCATGGGCGACCCGGAAACCCAGCCGATCATGATGCGGCTCAAGTCCGACCTCGTCGATCTGGTCGAAGCCGCCGTCAACGGCAAGCTCGACAAGATCGAAGCCGAGTGGGATCGCCGCTTCTCCCTCGGCGTGGTGATGGCGGCCGCCGGCTACCCGGACAGCCCCCGCAAGGGAGATGCCATCCACGGCCTGCCCTCCGCCTCCACCGAGGACAGCCACGTCTTCCATGCCGGCACCACCGAAGCCGACGGCGAAATCCGCACCAGCGGCGGCCGCGTGCTCTGCGTCACGGCCCTTGGCGACAATGTCCGCAGCGCGCAAAAACGCGCCTACGAACTGGTCGACCAGATCCACTTCGACGGCATGCAGTGCCGCCGCGACATCGGCTATCGCGCCGTCGCCCGCAAGGGCTGAACGTCGCCATGCCCCACCTGCGTATCGAGTACAGCGCCAGCGTGGCCGGCGCCTGACCCAGACCGCCGGCCACGAGCCGGCGTTTTTATACCCCCGAGAAAACACCCATGCCTGACCGCAACGCCGTCAAAGCCTACCTCCTCGAACTCCAGGCGCGCATCGTCGCAAGCCTCGAAGCCTTCGACGGCGCCCCCTTCCTTACCGATAGCTGGACCCGTCCGGCCGGTGGCGGCGGCCTCACTCGCCTCGTCGAGGAGGGCAACTTCTTCGAGCGCGGCGGCTGCAATTTCTCCCACGTGATGGGCCAGGGCCTGCCCCCCTCCGCAACGGCCGCCCGCCCCGAACTGGCCGGCCGCAGCTACGAGGCGATGGGCGTCTCGCTGGTACTGCACCCGCGCAATCCCTATTGCCCCACCGTCCACATGAACGTGCGCTTCTTCATCGCCAGCAGCGAAGGCAAGGATGACGTGTGGTGGTTTGGCGGCGGCATGGATCTCACGCCCTACTATCCCTTCGAGGACGACGTCCGCCACTTCCACACCACCTGCAAGGCCGCTGTGCTGCCCTGGGGCGAGACCGAATACCAGCGCCTGAAGGACTGGTGCGACCGCTACTTCTTCCTCAAGCACCGCAACGAACCCCGCGGCGTCGGCGGTCTGTTCTTCGACGACCACGGCGCCGACGGCACACTCGATTTCGACGACGCCTTTGCCATGACCCGCAGCGTCGGCGACGCCTTCCTGCCCGCCTACATGCCCATCATCGAACGCCGCCGCGACACGCCTTACGCTGATCGCGAACGCGACTTCCAGGCCTACCGCCGGGGCCGTTACGTCGAATTCAACCTGGTATTCGACCGCGGCACGCTCTTCGGCCTGCAGTCCGGCGGGCGCACGGAATCGATCCTGATGTCGATGCCGCCCATCGTGAAATGGCGCTACGCCTGGCAGCCCGAAGCCGGCAGCCCGGAAGAGCGCCTATACACCGAGTTCCTCGTCCATCGCGAGTGGGCCTGACAGCGCCCGGCCCTAGCTGCCGGGCGGGTAGCTGCGCAGGTAGTTGAGAAGGGCCGTCACCCGCTCTTTCAGCAGCGCGGCACGGTAGCCTGCCCGCGCAGTCGTCGCCGACGAGCCGAAATCCTGCCGCGTCCAGTTGTTGGCGATAAAGCGCATTTCCGCGTCGCGGAACACCAGCCAGCTTTTCTGGGATCGCACCAGATCCTGCTTGCGGGTCTCCCGCGTTTGCCGGATCAGCGCGGCATAGGCCTGGTTGAGTTCCCGGTCGAGGAACAATTCGTACTGCGCATAGACCGCCAACGCGTCCTTGTCGGTGGGCGCGTCGGCAAGCTGCTTCTCATAGACCTCGGCCCTGCCGGCGAACTCCGCCACCGGATCGGGCCGATCGGGATTGTCGATCGCCAAGACCGGCGCCGACTGCAAACCCCAGCACACCAGCAGCAGCCGCAGCGCCGGCACGATGTTCTTCTGAAAACGAATGCTCACCACCTGTTGTACACCCCTCTGGAATAAACATCCCATTCGCACTGACGTCGGTTATCGAGTCCTTTCATGACCTTGCCCTGGGATTTGTTCCAGGATTTCCAGGCCGCCTCGAGGCTCTTGTAGGTGGAATTGGCCGTCGGATCATTCACCAGCTTCACGACCGATGAGCGGGCAAAACTGCCCGCGCCGATGTTGAAGGCCAGCATGGTAAGCGCATCAAACTGATTTGCGGAAAGCGTCACCTTGATGCTGTTCCGCACCGCGGCTTCAAAAGGCGCCAGATCCCGGTCAAAAAGCGCGTTGGCACCCGCTTCGCTGATCCCGTTCCGGTAGGTATCCCATTCGGCCCGGGAGATCAGGTGGCCATAGCCAATGGTCGCCCCCTTCACCCAGGCGGTGATGTGCGCCTTGCTCCGGGACTGGTCATCGTAGGGGGTGAGCGACAGGGCCTCGACCCCCCGCAGCAATTTACGCCCTGCATCGCTGAGGATCATTCCGCCGGCTGCCGGCCCTGCCACCGTCGGCGGTGTTGCCCCCGCAGGCGGCTGGCACAAGGCCTTGAAGGTTTTTCCACCCGGGTCGACGCGGCCGTCCGGTTTCGCCAGTTTCATGATTCGACGCTGGAATTCCTCGATCGCCTTGCAGGTTTCATCACCCTGCTTACCATCCTCACCAACGGGCTTGAGCGTTGGAGGGCGATGCCGATTGAGAAGCTGCTGGACGAGCAGAACCTCGCTCTTGATCGGGTTTTCTGCACCACGTCCGACGGCACGGGTTAGGCTGGCCATGATCGCTCTCCGGAAAACTGCGGTGAATACGTCGTTGGACTATAGGTGACGCGCCGCGCCTCTGCCAGTTGCGCTTCACTGCGTTCGCGGCGACCAACACGCAGAGAAACGTGCACCTGCAGGAGCGCGCCCATCCTGAACGCCGATGTAAAAACGCCCGGGCGTCAAAGACGCCCGGGCGTTTCAGACCCGCAGCAATGCTGATGCTTAGATCTTGCCGACCAGATCCAGCGACGGGGACAGGGTCTTGTCGCCTTCGGTCCACTTGGCCGGGCAGACTTCGCCCGGGTGGGAGGCCACGTACTGGGCAGCCTGCACCTTGCGCAGCAGTTCCTTGGCGTCACGGCCGATGCCCAGGTCGTGGATTTCGGCAACCTTGATCACGCCTTCCGGGTTGATCACGAAGGTACCGCGCAGGGCCAGGCCCTCTTCCTCGATCATCACGTCGAAGTTGCGGGTGATGGCGCCGGTCGGGTCGCCGATCATCGGGTACTGGATCTTCTTGATGGTGTCGGAGGCGTCGTGCCAGGCCTTGTGGGTGAAGTGGGTGTCGGTGGAGACAGAGTAGATCTCCACGCCCAGCTCCTTGAACTCGGGGTAAACATCAGCCAGATCGCCCAGCTCGGTCGGGCAGACGAAGGTGAAGTCGGCCGGGTAGAAGAAAACCACGGACCACTTGCCCTTCAGGTCGGCGTCGGAAACCGGAACGAACTTGCCATTGCTGTAAGCGGTGGACTTGAACGGCTTGATTTCGGTGTTGATCAGGGACATAGCGTTTCCTTCACGGGTTGAGAAGACTTGGAGATCACATGATAGGCCGGACCACACCATCGTTCAAATTGATTGATGAAATGATCCGTATTGTCTAAAACTATCGAGCAACCTGGCCCATCGGGAGCCGGGTACAGCCCGGTTATCTTATTCCGCTATCCTGAAAGAGGAAAGACGGGGCGGAACAGACGTCCGCCCCAGGGTGCATCAACGGCGCGAAAGCTCGGCCGCCGCGCGGTAATGCCGGTTGGCGTCGTCGGTTCGGCTGATGCGCTCGGCCAGGTGTGCAAGCTCGACGTGAGCTTCCCAGCCCGGCGCAATGGCGAGGGATGCGTCGAGATAGCTCTCTGCCTTGCCCCACAGCTGCGACTGCACGCACAGCCGGCCAAGAGTCAGGAGCAGCAGCGGATCACGGGGCTCGCGCTTGAGCCATTCCTCAGCCTTGATCAGGCGAGGCCGAATATCGCCGCCTTCGCAGCGCCCGTAAATGTCGGCCAGTGTGGAATCCCAACCGAGGGCCAGCTGGCTCTCGATGGCCTTCTGGGCACCGGCACTGTCGCCCGAAGCAATCAGGGCACGGGCCAGCTCAGCCACCAGACGGGAGTCGCGCTGCTCGTCGCGGGGCATGTCCTGCCAGTAGGCGTTGAGCGTAAGGGCGTCGCCGGCACGCTGGCGCAGCCCTTCCTGGTGGGCGCGGCGCTTGACCGGATCGGCCTGCTCGACGGTAAGAGCCTTGACCTTGACCAGCTGGCGCACGACGCGCACGGCCTCGGACCAGTTGCCCTTGGCCTGGGCAGTGCGCAGTGCGAGGCGTAGCGCTGCGATGTGGCGCTGGCCACCGGCCTGCAGGTCGGCGATGCGTTCGGCGGCCTCGTCAAAGCGGCGCTCCTCAACGGCCAGCTTGGCTTCGGTCATGATGCGGGCGAGGCGCACTTCGTTGTCGTGGGCGGCCGCCTTGCCGAGCCAGAAACGATAGCGGTCCTGGTCACGCAGCGAATGGGCGGCGCGGGCGGCAAGCAGCGCCGCAAGACCGGGCGCCTCACCGGCTTCATAGGCCGCGGCGGCCTGCTTGAGGGCCTGTCCGAAACGCCCCTCGATTCGCAGGCGAACGGCGTCGTAGATGGCTTGCGAGGCCCGTTCGCGACTCTTGCGCACACGGAACTGCTGCACGGCACGGGGCAGCGCCATGGTGCGGGCAACCAGCCGCGACAGGGAATAGACTGCCACGAAACCGCCAAGCAGCAGCAGGATCAGGAGGTTGAGGGAAATCTGGACACGATAGGGCGGCCACACCAGCAACGCGTAGCCTTCGTTGTAACGCCCGGCCACCGCGAGGGCGGCAGCCAGGGCAAAGAGGCCGAGCAACCACAGCAATCCACGCATGCCGGGCCTCAGTTCTTCTTCGCCGGGGCGGCAGCGGGCTTGTCGGCCCTGGGCACCGGAGCAGCGAGATCGGCGCGCCGTTCGGGCACGGCCTGCAGGCTGCGCAGGGCGTTCTGGGTGGCCTGCAGGCTGGGCAGATCCACGCCCACCGGGGTCTTCTGGAGCTCGGCCAGATCGTCCTTCGCAGCGGCGACCGCGGCGTTTTTCAGATCGAAATAGCGCTCGAGCCAGTCGGCACAGATGCGCACGTCTTCGCGGAAGGTGTTGCCGTCCCGCGAGAGCAGCGCCAGGCGGGCGTTCATCAGCCGCAGCTTGAGATTTTCACGCAGGAAGACGGCATTGCTCGGCGCCAGCAGCGCCGGATCGGGACGATCCATGCGCTCGACACGGATGAGCTGGCTGAACTCGGCCCAGAAATCCAGCCAGAGACGCTTGGTCCACGTGGGCTCGGCCGCGCCGAGCGGCGCCGCACTGGCGCGGGGCTTGGCTTCGAAGGCCAGTGGCAGGCTGTCGAGCCGGCCGATGAGGGTTTCAAGCCGGAGGGAGATGCCGGCCGCATCCACCTGCGGCAACGCCTTGAGCGCGTCGAGATCGCTGGCGATGGCCTTGCGCAGAGGCAGCCAGAGCGGGCGATCGATGCTGCCCAGGCGGGCGTCGGCGGTTTGCAGCGCAAAGAGCGCGGCCTGCACGTTGCCGGCAAGCTGGAGCTGCTGTGCGGCGATCACCACCGCCTGCTCGACTTCGGCCAGCACGCGGTCGTCGCGCGTGCGCGAAAACTCCTGGTACATCGCTTCGAGAGCCACCTGGTGGCCCTGGGATTCAGCGAGGCGGGATTCGAGCGCGCCAAACTTGGCTTGCAGGTCCTGGAGGTTTTCCTGGGCCTGCCTGGCGAGGGCGCGGCCCTCCTTGGCGACCGAATCACCGTCGGACAGGCGGCGCGCCAGTTCGTCCTGGAGATCGCCCAGGCGACTGCGCGTTTCAAGCCACTGCCAGCCGAGCAGGGCCAGCGCGATGGCGGCTATAAGGGCGGACGGACGGCGCCAGGACGACGGTGGCTGGGGCACCGGTCGCGCTGCGTCGATAGGCGGAAGGCTGGGGATTTCGCTGCTCATGGGTACGAGTTTAACCCGGATAAGTGGAGTGGTTGCGGGCGGAGAAGTGGGCGACGAGGCCATCGAGAAGGCCCTGGTCGCCGGGTCCGGTGGCGATCACGCGGGTAAATCCGCCCTCCGTGGCGGCGGCGGCGATGCGCGGGTGCGGCACGAAGACCGGCACCCCGGTCAGCGTTGTCGCCCCCGGCAGGGCCAGCAGATGGGCGACGCCTTCGCTGCTGGTGAGGGTCAGGGCGTCGAGACGGCCCGCGCAGGCCCGTTCGATGAGCGGAGCCGGGTCGCCGTCCGGGCCGCTGCGGTGGTAGCAGGTGACGTATTCGACGCTTGCGCCGCGGGCCAGCAGTGTGTCGCCCAGCAGGTCGCGTCCACCGTCGCCGCGCAGGATCAGCACCCGCCGGCCCGCCAGCGCCGGGGCCTGAAAGGCCGGCAGCGCGAGCACGGATTCACTGTCGAAACCGCTTTGCGGGGCGATCACGCGCTCAAAGCCGCGTGCGGCGAGTGCGGCCTCGCTGCCCTTGCCAACCGTGGCCACCCGCAGCTCAGCCGGCCACGGGGCCGCCGGCAGGATCACGTCGAGCGCGAGATTGACGGCGTTGGGGCTGACAAAGAAAGCCAGTTCAAACTCGCCAAGACGCCGGGCGACCGCCTCGAGCGGGGCCGGGTCGGCCACCGGGGCGATGGTGAGGAGCGGAAAGCACAGGGGCTCGGCGCCCAGGGCCGTGAGGGCCGCGCACAGGCTGTCGGCCTGCCCGGCCGGGCGGGTGACGACGATGGAGCGCCCGGCGAGAGGCTGGCCACCCATGACTGAAAACTACAGGCTGGCGAGGATGTCGTCGGCGCCGTCGGCGCGCAGGTCGTCGGCCAGCGCAAGGCCGAGCGCTTCAGGCGCGTCGAGGGGGCCGCGCCGTTCGGCACGGGCAATCCGCGAGCCATCGGGCAGTGCCACGAAGCCGCGCAGCCACAGTTCGCCATCCTTCACTTCGGCGTAGGCGCCCAGCGGCACTTCGCAGCTGCCGGCCAGCGCACGGGAGGTGGCGCGCTCGGCCCGCACGCAAGCGGCGGAGCGGGCATCGGCCAGCGGGGCGATCCACGCGGCCACTTCGGGACGGTCGGACAGCGCTTCGATGCCCAGCGCGCCCTGGCCGGCTGCCGGCAGGGAGACCTCCGCCGGCAGCGTGGCGCGGATGCGGCTGGCGAGACCGAGACGGGTGAGGCCGGCTGCCGCGAGGATGATCGCGTCGTACTGGCCTTCGTCGAGCTTGCGCAGGCGGGTGTCGAGGTTGCCGCGCAGGCTGGTGACGGCCAGCATCGGGTACTGGGCGTGGATCTGGGATTCGCGGCGCAGGCTGGAGGTGCCGACCACGGCGCCCGGCGGCATGTCGTCGAGGCTTTCGTACTTGTTGGAGACGAAGGCGTCGAGAGGCACTTCGCGCTCGGCAATCGCGACCAGCGCGAATTCGGGCGGCAGCGTCATCGGCACGTCCTTCATTGAATGCACGGCGATGTCGGCGCTGCGCTCGAAGAGCGCGTTTTCGAGTTCCTTGACGAACAGGCCCTTGCCGCCGATCTTAGCCAGCGGACGGTCGAGAATCTGGTCGCCCCGGGTGGTCATGCCCAGCAACTCGACGCGGCAGGACGGGTACAAGGCTTCGAGGCGGGCCTTGACGTGTTCGGCCTGCCACAGGGCGAGGCGGCTTTCACGGGTGGCAATGACGATGCGTTCAGGCGTAGGGGCGCTCACGGTATTCGGGCTCGGCTGGCGTAAAGGGTGATCGGACATGCGGCGATGGACAAGCAGGGTGCAACCGGGGCAATCTGCACGCTCTCGCAGTGCAGCATCAGGGTAGGCACCAATGGCAAGCATTCGGGTCGGGATTCTAGCATGGGGGCTTGATGCGCTTTCTCTGCGCCGACCCTAACCGACAGGACAGGATTTTCCGATGAGCGAACAGAAGACGAGCGACGACAAAGACCTTCCCCTCCGCGACGACATCCGCCTGCTCGGCCGCGTGCTGGGCGACACCGTGCGCGCCCAGGAAGGCGAAGCAGTGTTCGATCTCGTCGAGACCATCCGCCAGAGCTCGATCCGCTTTCGTCGCCACGAAGACCGCGCCGCCCGCCACGAGCTGGAGGCCACCCTGGACTCCCTCTCCCGCGACCAGACCATCGACGTGGTGCGCGCCTTCAGCTATTTCTCGCACCTCTCGAACATCGCCGAGGACCAGCACCACATCCGCCGCTCCCGCGCCCACCAGATCGCCGGCTCGGCGCCAAAGGAAGGCAGCCTCGCCCACGCCATCGAGCGCGCCTTCGACGCCGGCATGGGCAGCGCCGAACTGGCGGCCTTCTTCGATACCGCACACGTGATCCCGGTCCTCACCGCCCACCCGACCGAGGTTCAGCGCAAAAGCATCCTCAACTGCCAGATGGCCATCGCCCGCCTGCTCGACGAGCGGGACCGCATGCAGCTCACCCCGGACGAGCAGGAAGCCAACTTTGACGGCCTGCGCCGCGCCGTGCTCACCCTGTGGCAGACGCGCATGCTGCGCACCGAAAAACTGTCGGTGATGGACGAGGTCAGCAACGGCCTGTCGTACTTCGATTACACCTTCCTGCGCGAACTGCCGCGCCTCTACGCCAGCGTCGAAGACCGCCTGGCCAGCCGCGACCGCAGCTGGAATGCGCTGGAGCTGCCCAACTTCATGCAGGTGGGCAGCTGGATCGGCGGCGACCGGGACGGCAACCCCTTCGTCACCGCCGAGATCCTCGAAAAGGCCCTCGCCGTGCAGGCCGAAAAGATACTTACCTACTACATGGACGAAGTGCATACGCTCGGCTCGCAGCTCTCGGTTGCCCAGGGCCTGGTCAGTGCCTCCGATGCACTGCTGCGCCTCGCCGACACCTCGCCGGACGGCTCGCCCCACCGCAGCGACGAGCCCTACCGGCGCGCCCTCACCGGCATCTATGCCCGCCTCGCCGCCACCTACGCCCAGCTCCTCGGCCATCAGCCGCCGCGCCACGCCGTGGCCCCGGCCGTCCCCTACGCCGGGCCGGAAGCCCTCGCCGCCGAACTCGAAACCATCCACCGCTCGCTCACCGCCAACGGGCTCGGCGCCCTCGCCCGCGGCCGCCTGCGCCACCTGCGCCGCGCCGTCGCGGTGTTCGGCTTCCACCTGGCCCCCATCGACCTGCGCCAGAACTCCGACGTGCACGAGCGCGTCGTCGCCGAGCTGATCAAGGCCATCGACCCGAGCCGCGACTACCTCGCCGCCGACGAGGCCGGGCGCACCGCCATGCTGCTCGAAGAGCTGGCCACCCCGCGCCTGCTGGCCTCGCCGTGGCTGGAATACTCGGACGACACCCGCAGCGAGCTGGCGATCTTCCATGCCGCCCGCGCCGCCCACCTGCGCTACGGCAAGGCCGCCGTGCCCAACTGCATCATCTCCAAGACCGACGACGTCTCCGACATGCTCGAAGTGGCCGTGCTCGCCAAGGAAGCCGGCCTGCTGCGTCCGGCCGAAGGCGTGCTGGATGTGAACATCATTCCGCTCTTCGAAACCATCGGCGATCTGCAGAACGCCGCCGGCGTGATGGACCGCCTGTTCAGCCTGCCCACCTACATGGCGCTGCTCGAATCACGCCACAAAGAGCAGGAAGTGATGCTCGGCTACTCGGACAGCAACAAGGACGGCGGCTTCCTCACCTCCGGCTGGGAGCTTTACAAGGCCGAGATCGGCCTGGTCGACACCTTCGCCCGCCACAACGTGCGCCTGCGTCTGTTCCACGGCCGCGGCGGTTCGGTCGGCCGTGGCGGCGGCCCCAGCTACCAGGCCATCCTGGCCCAGCCGGGCGGCGCGGTGCAGGGGCAGATCCGCCTGACCGAGCAGGGCGAGGTGATCGCCTCCAAGTATGCAAATCCGGAAGTCGGCCGCCGCAACCTCGAAGTGCTGGCCGCCGCGACGATGGAAGCCACCCTCTTCGCCCCGCGCGATCCGGCGCCACGCCCGGAATACCTTGAGGCGATGGACGAACTCTCGGACGCCGCCTTCCAGGCCTACCGCAAGCTGGTGTACGAAACCGACGGTTTCGAGCGATATTTCTGGGAATCCACGGTGATCTCGGAAATCGCCGCGCTGAACATCGGCAGCCGCCCCGCCTCGCGTAAAAAGTCCACCGCCATCGAAGACCTGCGCGCCATTCCGTGGGTGTTCAGCTGGGCCCAGTGCCGGCTGATGCTGCCGGGCTGGTACGGCTTCGGCTCGGCCGTGAAGGCCTACGTGGCCAAGCACGGCGAGGCGAGCCGGCCTCGAGCGCCTCAAGGCCATGCACAAAGAGTGGTCGTTCTTTGCAACGCTGCTTTCAAACATGGACATGGTGCTGGCCAAGAGTGACATTGCCATCGCCAGCCGCTACGCCGACCTGGTGAAGGACGCCGAGCTGCGCGAAGCGATTTTCCCGCGCATCGAAGCCGAGCACGCCGACACCCAGGGCATGCTGCTCACCATCACCGGCCAGGCCGCCCTGCTCGACGCCAACCCGCTTCTCAAGCGCTCGATGCGCAACCGCTTCCCCTACCTCGACCCGCTCAACCACGTGCAGGTGGAACTCCTCCACCGCTACCGTGAAGGCCACCAGGATGAACGCGTGCGGCGCGCCATCCTGCTGTCGATCAACGGCATCGCCGCGGGGCTGCGCAACAGCGGCTGAGCGCCGCCTCCCCCCCTTTTGGCCCCTCCCCCCCTTAAAACTTCTTCCGCCTTGCGTATCGGCTCGGCCAGCCCCCCCCGAGGGGGCCCGCACGATGCCACCCTGCGTCAAAAGCCCTACATGCCGAGCGCGTTCCTCACATCGCGGATGAAGGGCTTGATGTCCTTCAGGCTCCAAACGTAGTAACGCACCGACGGGCGAAGAAAATCCACCAGGAAACGCACGGTTTCGTGCACCGGACGCACCTTGAAGGTCCGGTCACGAATCTTGCCGGGCTCGAGGAGGATGCGCCTGAGGCGCTTGAGCTCGGTGGCCACCATGCGGCAGCGCAGGTTTTCGCGCACGGGCGGCAGCGCCGGCATGCGCCCCTCGCCCTGCAGAGCGTAGGCCAGCACGCCGAAACCGGCGCCGCAGTACATCGCCAGCGGAAAACTGCCCCAGAAACGGCCGTTCACTTCCATCAGCACGGCCCGCCCGCTGGCCGGGTCGTATCGATATTCGACCATCGCCACCCCGTCCCAGCCGATGTGCTGGAGCAGGCCGATGGATTGCTCCTGCAGATCGCGGAACTGGTCCAGCGGCACCGCATCGCACACGCTCGAAAAACCGCCTTCCGGCGGCCATTCGGCGATCCGCAGGTGCTGAAAGCGCCGCACCGCCTGACCGCGGTGCATGAAGAAAAACTGCCCGAGCCCGACACCGGCGCAGTATTCCTGGACCAGCGGCCATGCGCCCACCGGCCGATAGCGTTCGGCCGCACGCAGGAACTCGTCGGCCGAATAAACGTATTCGGCCTTGATCAACTCGATCCCCGCGGCATGCAGCGCACCGGCCACCGCATTGGGGTCGGCCCATTTCAGCACGGCCGGAAAACGGAAGCCCTTTGCCAGCTGCTCCACCTCGTCCCAATCACGTGGGCACGCACTTTGCGGCACATCCAGCCCGAGCGCGGCAGCCGCCTCCAGCGTGCGCGTCTTGTCGAGGACGATCGCGAACGCCTCCTTCGACGGGAGCAGCGGCGTAATCTTGCCGAGGCGCGCGTGGTTGTCGATCAGCCAGGCGGTGTTGGCCTCCGAAACGGTCAGCAGATAGCCGGCGCCGTAGCGTTCGCCCAAGGCGCGCAATTCGGCCAGGCCCTCGTCGGTGCGCGGCTTGTGCAGGATTTCTCCGTGGGTGAGATAACGGGACTTCAGGCCGATGGCATCGGGGTCGACCGCGATGCCGACAACCGGAATGCCGGCTTCGCCCAGCTCCCGCACCAGGCTCAGGCCAATCTGCGTCTCGATGCCCAGCACATAGCAGGGCGGGCGGATTTGCGTTTCATTCATCGACAGACACTCAGCGAAACGCCGGCCCGGCCGCAGCACGGGCGCGCAGCCGGCCAAAAACGGCAAGCAGGATCAACACGACCAGCGATGCGATCGAAATCCAGCGGGCGGTGGTGAACAGCGCGGTTTCGGTCCACACCAGCTCGACCTCGTGGGCCCCGGGCGCCAGTGCCACCTCGATCAAGCCGCTATTCACGTCATGCACAGCCGGCACGGATGTCCCGTCGATCACCAGCTTCCACATGGGCAGCAAAAACACCGGCAATCTCAAGCGGGTGTCGGCCAGCGCCTCGATACGCCAGGCCACGGTATTGGCCACGAACCTGGCCGGCCCGCAGTGTGCCTGGCGGCTGCTGCATTCCTGCTCGAAGCCACCCACCGCGTAGTCGAGATAACCGGGAGCGGACAGCTTCGTCACATATTCCGGCGTTCCGCGGAAAGCGCCGGCGCTGAGCGGCAGGCGCTCGCAGGCGCTCTTGTCGGCCGAGCACTTGAAGCCCCCGTTTGGCGTGCGCGACCACTGGGGCTGCAGCTCGAAGAGATATTGATTGCTGGCCAGCGCCGGCACCAGTTTGACCCCGTCGATGTATGTCGCCTTGCCGGCCATCACCACGCCGAGCACCCCGATGGCCGCCACCGAGAAAACAAACACTTTTTTCCAGATGCGCCGGCCGGAAAGCTCGGCCGAGGGAATCAACAGGGCGCAGATAACGATCACCATCACGTAGGCGATGGAAAGGAAACGATACGGCAGCTGAATCTTGAGCAGCGGCGAAGACTTCATCGTCCAGAGCGGATACGACAGCTCGGAGCCGAAGAACACCGCCACCGCCAGCACCAGGAACAGCCGCAGCACAACCGGGCGGGCCGGCAAAGCCGCAGCCCCCTTCAGCCGGAAGACATACCAGCCCGAGGCCAGCACCAGCAGCAGCACCGGAACGGCAATCGGCCACTGGAACGAAAACCACTGAACCCCGTGCCAGACCGCCGAGAAGGTGGGCCACGCAAAGGCCTGCAGGATGTGCGAGCCGGTCCAGGCATCGGTATTGATCAGCGACGTGGAGCCGAGGGCCGGCACCAGGTAGATGCTGCCCAGGCCCAGGCCCAGCGCGACCGTTCCCCCCCAGGCCAGCATGCGGCGCACGATGCCGCGCAGCGACACCCCGCCGTCTGCCGTCGGCGCCACGCAGGCCGCTGCCGAATAGCACATCAGCAGCACCAGGGCGCTCATGGTGTGGCCGATGACGGCGATTCCGATTGCCGCGGCGGCCGGAAGATTCACCCGGTCGAACGATGCCTTGGGCCGGAACAGCGACCACAGCAGCAGGCCGTGGGCCGCATAGCCGACCGAGGCCCAGGCAAAGCCCTGGAACTTGTAATGCAGCATCACCAGGAATGGATTTGCGGCAGCGGCAAACCCCGCCAGCAGCGCCACCCGGAACGAGACGTAATAGCGGCAGGTGAGATAGACGCAAAAGCCGAACAGCGCGTTGGTCAGCACTTCCACGACATGCATGGACGCCCAGGTTGTGAAACCCGCCAAGGACACGAGCGCTGCAAGAAAGTAATAGAGCGGCGAATAGAAGACGAATACCGGCTCGCCAAGCCCGAAGCGGTCGAAGAAAGCCCAGCGGGGGTAAAGCCAGCCGTGGCTGACGCCATCCGCGAATTCCCTGGCCCAGTGGTAGTGCAGGTAAAAGTCGAAATTAGGATCGCCGTAATGGGATCCGTAATGCGGAAAATGCAGCACGAGCGCCAGCGCGAGAAATACGCCGAATGCCGCAAGCGACTCCCGCAAGCTCAGCCGGGAAGTGACAGCCGTCCCCATCATGATGCCTCTCCGGAATGCTGACCGGCCATCACGGGCCGGGCACCTGCACTCTGCTCCGACGCCGCCTCCACACGTGCACTCAGCGGACGGGGGCGCCGGATGATGAACATCGGCCGCCTTTTCTGCTCGTCATACATTCTGGCGAGATACACCGCGATGACACCGAGGGCCGTCAGGATCATGCCGCCCAGCATCACCTGGACGGCGATGACGGTGGTGAAACCCATGGCGGCCGTGCCGGTGAAATACCGGTAGAAGGTTTGAAACAGCAACAAGGCGCCCAGCCCGGCCGTTGCAAAACCCACGTAGCCGACGGCGACGAGGGGCAGGGACGAAAACGCCAGCAGGTTGTTGATCGAATAGCGGAGCAGCGAACCGAGCGACCATTTGGTGCTGCCGATCTCCCGCTCCTGCACATCGAACTCCACATCCGCGACGCGAAAACCAACCCAGGTGACCATCCCGCGGAAAAAGCGGTTGCGCTCGGGAAACTGCAGCAGGGTATCCACGACCTGGCGGTCCAGCAGCTTGAAATCACTGGCGCCGGCCATGTTGCCGCCCACCGCGTGGCTCATCAGGCCATTGAACAGATTGGCAAATGCCCGGTAGGCGGCCGGCTCCTCGCCGCGCTGGCGCTTGCGGCCATTCACGACGTCATAGCCCTCACGCCACTTGGCCAGCAGATCGCCCAGCACCTCGGGCGGATGCTGGAGATCGGCATCCATGAAAATGACGCAGTCGCCCGAGGCCACCGCGAGGCCGGCGGCCATCGCAGCTTCCTTGCCGAAATTACGGGAGAAATTGACCGGCACCACGTCCGGACGCCCCCGGGCGATCTCCTCGAGAACCTTCTCCGTCGCATCGCGCGAACCGTCGTTCACAAAAATCAGCTCGGCGCGCACGTTCAGGGGCTTGAGTACCCGGTCGACCACTTCGAGGAAACGGGGAAGCCCTTCTGCCTCGTTGAATGCCGGCACTACGATCGATATTTCTGCCTTGTCTGTATGCAGCTTCATCGAAACACCCTTCGCAAGCAGAAGTAATTTAAGGCGACCATGACGACCTCGGTTCCAAGTTTCGCCGCCACCAGGTTATCCAGCAGCGCAAGCAGCCCGATCAGGACCACCGGCGACACGCCGATGGTGGTCAACGTCAGGAGCAGGTAGGGGACAACCTGGCGCAGCGGAGCACCCGGCGTGTCACCCGATTTTTTGAATGAAAAATTCTTGTGCCCGAAAAACCCCGCCGCCGCGCCAACGCTACGCGCCACCAGTTGCGCCGCCGCCGGCGGAACCATGAAGAGCCGCGCCAGCACAAAGAAAACGCAGATATCGAGCACCAGCAGCGCAACGCCGGTGATGGCGTAGCGCGCCGCCGATGCCCGGCGCACGGCTCGCAGCAAGGGCGTCAGACGGCCGCCAACGTCCTCGCTCACGAACGGCTCCGTGCTGCGGAAGCGGGGCTCTGCCCGGTCACCGGGCGGTGGAAAGTGGACGTCATCGGGGGGGCTGGAGTGTCTATTCAACAGAGGAGTTAGGCCGCTGGGCCGCCGGATCGCCGCTCACGGCAGGAGCAGCCTCAACGAGACCGCCCATGGAGACATCAGCGAATGGCCGGGCGACTAGCCCAAAAAGCGGCGCGCCAGCTGTTCTCCATGACGCCACAGGGTTGCCGGCAAGCCCGCAGAAGGCAGCGAAACAGCCCGTTGAGCCGGGGCTGATGTTGGCAGCATAGCCATGGTGGAGACAGTAAATCTATCACGCTGACTTGCCAAATAGCGGCACAGCGCCTCGAAACGCCGCACGACGATTGCGTCCGGCTCGCTGCGGCCCTGCTTCAGCATTTCAAAGTTGTGTGACAGCAGTACGAAATGCTCGACCCCCAGCTTTTCGGCCGATTCGAGCGCCCCGCGCAGTTCGGCAAAACTGCAGGCGCCCAGCTGCGCCGGACGCTGGCGCCCGGTTCCATCCTGGAAAACCGTCATCGGCAGGATGCGCACGCCTTCGAAATCCTGCGGGGAGGTGAAATCCAGCTGCCCGCGCAGGTCGGGGCCGCTGTCGGCACACACCGCGTTGAGGCTGCTGTCGACATCGATGCCGCAGACATGCAGCGCCCGGTAGGTGTCGGCATTGCTGGCAAAGCTGCCGGCACGAAAGGCGCGGATGCCCTCGACGCCCACCTGCGCCATCAGGTCGAGGCCCAGGCGGATCAGCGCGATCTGCTCGTCGAGGGTGTAGAAGGAAAGGTGCTGGCGCTTTTTTACGGCGCCCGGAAACGGAATGGGCCGCAGCTCGTCCGACCATTCGGGGTGCAGGTGAAGCTGAATGTCATGCCCGCCGGCACGGATCAGGTCGACGATGACGGCCAGTTTGTCGATCCCGAAGCGCGCGGCAAACAGCGGCTCGACAAAAAAAACGCCCTTGAGCCCGTTGCGCTCGAGGATTTCGAGCGTCTTGGGCAGCGCGTAGTCGCCCTTCTGCGAGCGGCCATAAACGTAACGCTCGAAACTCGCCGGAAACTGCCCGTCGAGATCCTTCCAGCCGTTGCACCAGACCTCGATGTCGAAGCTCAGATAGACGTTCATCGCTTGAGACATGGGCTGCCTGCCTGGCGCAGTTCTTCGACGAGGTTGGCCACACCCGAATGAATGATCGCGAAACAGGTGCGGAAATACGCATCCGTATGACGATGCGGGTCGTGGATGTGAATACGGTGGGGGCGCGCCCAGTGCCCGAGCAGCGCGATCGAATCCTCCGGAATGCCGCGCCGGACGAGTTCGCGCACATGCCGCACCTCCATCGCCAGCAGCAGGTCGCCGGGCTGGAAGGTGTAATCGGGGAAATTTGTCGCGCGGTGGGCGGCCAGATCGTAGCCGTAGACCGGGGCGGTGCTGACGGCCTTTTCGAAGGCCGGCTCGCCGGTGTTCGTGGACAGGCCAAACGACGCGGAGTGTGCGCCCAGCCCGGTGGCCACGACATCCGCAAAGGCACTGCGGTTGATGTTGCCGAGGCACACAAAAACCAGCCGCCTGACTTCCTTCGGCCGGATCTGGACGAAAGGCTGCAGACGGCCGCTGACGAACTCCAGCTCGCCCAGCACCAGTCGCACAAAACCCCGAAAGGTAGCGAAGCCGACGTCGATCAGCGAATCGAGCCGTCCGGCCAGGGTCTTTCGGTATTCAAACTTATCCACGCGGCCACCAGAATCGTCACAGGGCAGGCGAAAGCCGCCCTGACTTCAGCGCAACAGTATTGCAGTTTACGGAAGCCGGCCTGGTTGCAAAAAGTGTCTTGAATCAAGGACGCAGATCGACCACCCGCCCGGCTTGGGAGGCCGAATCATACCCGGAATCGTTTACCGCATTTGTGCACCACTTCCGTATCGCACGCAGACGAAGCCGGCATTCCCGGGGCATGGCACACGCAGCGGCGTGGAACCGGACATGATTCAGGAGCGCCCGCGCGGACGCCCCGCTCCGCCGCCGCCACGCTGCAGCGGCGGCGCGCGGCGGGCGCCTGTCGGGCTGGACGCCTTGCCGGTTTTTTGTTCACCGCTGCCCTGCCCCCGGTCGAGGATCACCGGCTGATCCCGCGGCACGAGGTGCCGGGGGGCGCTGCCGATCAGCTCGGCACGCCCCATGGCCCGCAGCGCCTCGCGAATCAGCGGCCAGCCTTCGGGGTCGTGGTAGCGCAGCAGGGCCTTGTGGAGGCGACGCTGACGACCGGACTTCGGCGTATCGACGGCCTCCGATGATTCCGACACCTTGCGCAAGGGGTTTTTGCCCGAGTGATACATGGTGGTCGCCATGGCCATCGGGGTCGGCATGAAGGTTTGCACCTGGTCGAGCTTGAAGTTGCCGGACTTCAGCCACAGGGCGAGGTTGACCATGTCCTCGTCGGTGGTGCCGGGGTGAGCGGCGATGAAGTAGGGAATCAGGTGCTGCTTCTTGCCGGCCTCTTTCGAGTACTGCTCGAACATCTCCTTGAAACGGTCGTAGGTGGCGATGCCCGGCTTCATCATCTTGCCGAGCGGGCCTTCCTCGGTGTGCTCGGGGGCGATCTTGAGCAGGCCGCCCACGTGGTGGGTCACCAGCTCTTTCACGTATTCGGGCGAGCGCACGGCCAGGTCGTAGCGCAAACCGGAGCCGATCAACACTTTTTTGACACCGGGAATTGCCCGCGCCTTGCGGTACAGGCTGATCAGCGGGCCGTGGTCAGTGCCGAGGTTTTCGCAGATGCCGGGAAACACGCAGGACAGGCGCCGACACGAGGCCTCGATCTGCGGATCCTTGCAGGCCATGCGGTACATGTTGGCGGTGGGGCCGCCCAGATCCGAGATGGTTCCGGTGAAGCCCGGCGTCTTGTCGCGGATTTCCTCGATCTCGCGCAGGATCGAGCCTTCCGAGCGGCTCTGGATGATGCGGCCCTCGTGCTCGGTGATCGAGCAGAAGGTACATCCACCAAAACAGCCGCGCATGATGTTGATCGAGAAACGGATCATGTCCCAGGCCGGAATGCGCGCCTCGCCGTAAGCCGGATGCGGACGACGGGCATAGGGCTGGCCGAAGACCCAGTCCATTTCCTCGGTGGTGAGCGGAACCGGCGGCGGATTGAGCCACACGTCGCGGCAACCGGGGCCGACGCCGTGGGCCTGGACCATCGCCCGGGCGTTGCCGGGGTTGGATTCGAGGTGGAAGGTGCGCGACGCATGGGCGTACATCACCTTGTCGTCCTTCACCACTTCGTAAGCCGGCAGGCGGATGACCTGACGGGCCCGGTCGGCCTTGCGGCTGGCCACCCGCTCGGCGGCGGGCACGATGCGGATCGGCTGGGCCGCGGGCTGGGCGACTGAAGTCGCCCCTGCAGTCGCCCCTTCAGGCTCCATCTCGTAGGGGTCGCGGTGGGGTTCGACGGGGCCCGGGCGGTCGATGGCGATCGAGTCGACTTCGACAAAGCCTTCAGGATGCCAGCCGGGCTTGACCATGAAGGCCGTGCCACGCAGATCGCGGATGGCCTCGATGGGCTCGCCGGCGGCAAGGCGATGCGCGAGGGCGATGGTCGCGCGCTCGCCGGAGCCGAAGATCAGCAGATCGGCCTTGGAATCGGGCAGCACCGAACGCTTCACCTTCTCGGACCAGTGATCGTAATGGGCGATGCGGCGCAGGCTGGCCTCGATGCTGCCGATGACGATATTGGCGTCCGGGTAGGCCTCGCGGGCACGCTGGGCGTACACGACGACGGCCCGGTCGGGGCGCTTGTCGGGCGCGGCATCCGGCGTGTAGGCGTCGTCGGAGCGCGGTTTGCGATCAGCCGTATAGCGGTTGATCATCGAATCCATGTTGCCGGCCGTGATGCCGTAGAACAGCCGCGGCTTGCCGAGCGCCCGGAAGGCGTCGGCCGAACGCCAGTCGGGCTGACTGATGATGCCGACGCGGAAACCCTGGGCCTCCAGCGTGCGGCCGATCAGCGCCATGCCGAAGCTGGGGTGGTCGATGTAGGCATCGCCGGTGACGACGATGATGTCGCACGCGTCCCAGCCGAGGGCGTCCATCTCGGCCCGCGACATGGGCAGGAAGGGCGCCGGAGCAAGCCCGGGCCGGTAGCGGGGGTAGGACAGCAGGGAGGGTGCGAGGGCTGGGTTTTCCATGGGGCTCGATTGCAATGCACACGCATCCGGAGATGCAAGCGCGCATTTATGTATTTTTAACGACTTGGCCGGCGCGATTCTATCCTTACTCGGCGCACGCCGCCCACGCGTATTGCGCGCCGGCACAGGAGACAGCGCAGACCGGTTTTCGGGCAATGTAACTTTGATTTACAAGTCGCCAATCGGTTCAGCAAAACACCGGATATTCAAACTGCAAACCCGCCAGCCCAAAAAACCTTATTCATGATCACTTGCCGAAAAGCCGCAAATCCGTGGCGGCAGTCGGCAATTCATCTGCCCTCAATATTCACCAGGACTCGACAAAGCAGGCAATCCGTATTTCCCCTTTCCAGCGGAAACCCCCTTTGATTGCGGCTTTGGCATTACAATCGAATTGTCGAAAGACTCAAGCCGCAACACATCAGGCAAGCACACCCGAATCAAACCCAAAAAGGATCAATTCAATGGCAACTCTCAAGGAACTTCTCGCCCAACAGGCCGAACTGGCAAAACAGATTGAAGAAGTCCGTCGCAACGAAGTCAGCCGGGCGATTCAACAGGTTCAGGAAATCGTCCAGGAATACGGACTGAGCCTTGAAGAAGTATTTCCTGGCTTCAAGACTTCCAAGCCGGCACGCGCCACGTCCGGCGCCCGCACGACCAAGAGCGAAATCCGCTTCCGCAATCCGCAAAACCCGAGCATTGGCTGGTCGGGCAAGGGCCGCAAGCCGCTGTGGATCGTCGAAGGCCTGGCCGCCGGCAAGTCGCTGCAGGATTTCGCCGTTAGCGGCAACTGATTTTTTTGTATTGCTGCTTGCGTCCGAAGCCTGCTTCAGACGCCCAGCGCTTCTTTTACCGCCGGCCACTGGCGGCGGCTTACCGGCAACTGTTCGGCCAGTCCGTCCAGAATAATGACCCAATGGGCTTCGCCGTCCAGGCCGGTGGTGGCACGGGCCACGCCTTTCACGGCATTCCGTGCAATCAGGCAATTGCGGTGAATGCGCAAGAACAGGTCGGGAAACTCGTCCTCGAGTTGCACCAGCGATTCGTCCAGCAGGTATTCCCGCTGCCGGCTGCGGGCCACCACGTATTTCTGCTCGGCCTTCAGATAAAGCACATCCGCCACCGGCACCAGCAAAATGCGACCGCGCTCGTTGATGCTGAAGTGACTGCGATTGGCAGGCGCCATCTGACGCAGGATTTCGTCTGCAGGCGGACGCACGCGGCGGGCCTTTGCAATGGCCTCGGCAAGGCGCATTGCGCGCACCGGCTTGAGGAGGTAATCCACCGCGGCCAGCTCAAAGGCGCGCACGGCGTATTCGTCATAGGCGGTGGTAAAGATCACCGCTGGAACCCGCGGCAGGCGGCCCACATGACGCGCCAGTTCGATACCGTCCATCACCGGCATGCGGATGTCGGTCAGGATCAGATCAACGGTTTCGCGCTCGAGCAGCGCCAGGGCTTCGACGCCATTGGCGGCCATGCCGACGATTCGCGTCGGCTGGCTTTCGGCGATATCGCCAAGCAGGTCGCGCAGGCGTTCGCGGGCCGGCGCCTCGTCGTCCACGACCAGCACGGCCAGCGGCTCGAAATCAGCAGCAGAAAATGTGTCGCTCATCGTTCATTCCGGAATGGCAGGCGGATGCGCACGCAATAGGCGTCGGCGCTTTGCTCGATATCAAGGGCGGCTTCGAGGTCGTAGAACAGCATCAGTCGTTCACGGATGTTGTCGAGAGCCATGCGGTTGCCCACATGATGGCGAACCGCGTCGAGAAGCGGGTTGGCGATCCCGATGATCACCGCCGGCCCGCGGCGCTCGATGGTAATCGAAACCGTGCCCGGCCCGGCGCCCGGCTCGATGCCGTGACAGACGGCGTTTTCGATCAGCGGCTGGAGCAGCAGCGGCGGCACGAGGGCCGCATCGGCCAGCGGATCACGGCGCCAATCCACCTGCAGGCGATCGCCGAGACGCAGGCGCTCAAGGTTGAGGTAGCGCTCGCACAGGGTGATTTCGTCGGCCAGCGGCACCAGTTCGCGGCTGTCCTGCATCAGCGCACGAAACAGATCGGACAACTCCTCCAGCGCCTCTTCGGCCCGCCTCGGATTGCTGCGCAGCACGCCGAGCACCCCGTTGAGACTGTTGAACAGGAAATGCGGCCGGATCCGCGCCGTCAGTGCCAGGAGCCGTGCCTCGGCCAGCGCCGGCGCCTGCGCGGCACCGCGCCGGTAAAAATACGCCAGCACTGCCGCGGCGGTTACCAGGGACCAGACCAGCGGACGCAACTGCCCGCCCGTGCCGATGGGCGCCAGCAGGCTGCGACTGGCCAGGGCCACCGCAAGCACCGTGCCCAGCACCGCCACCACCCCGGGCCGATAGGGCAGGCGGCGCAGCACGGGCTGCAGCAGGAACAACGCGGCCACGCCGAGAATCAGCGGAAACTCGACGCCCACGGCCAGCTCCAGCGCCTCGATGGCGATCAGATCAAGCTGCTCGTTGCGAACCAGCACGGCCGCCACGGCCAGTGCATTTACCAGCAGCAGGATGCGCAGCACCACACCAAGATTGCGGAAGTCCGGCAATTGCGCGGGACGCCCGCCCCACCCGGCGCGGCGCAGGTTTTGCTTTATACTCATGTATCAAAAACCGGGCCAAAACCTTGAATCCACGGGATTCTCTCCGGGCGTAGGCCGCTTTTATCGCAGAGAGCATCAATTAATTATGGCAGATCAATCCGCGCCGCAGGACGGCACCGCCAAGGCCTGGTCCGGCCGCTTCTCCGAACCCGTCTCCGAACTCGTCAAACGCTACACCGCCAGCGTGTTCTTCGACAACCGCATGGCCGCCCAGGACATCCGCGGCTCGCTGGCCCACGCCAGGATGCTGGCCCGCCAGGGCATCATCGGCCAATCCGATCTCGCCGACATCGAACGCGGCATGGCGCAGATCAGCGGCGAAATCGCGCGCGGCGAGTTCAACTGGAACCTCGACGACGAGGACGTCCACCTCAACATCGAAAAACGCCTCACCGCCCTCGTCGGCGATGCCGGCAAGCGCCTGCACACCGGCCGCAGCCGCAACGACCAGGTGGCCACCGACATCCGCCTGTGGCTGCGCGACGCCATCGACACCATTCTCGGCCTGATCCGCGAATTCCAGCTGGCCGTGCTCGAACTGGCCGAACACCACGCCGACACCCCGCTGCCCGGCTTCACCCACCTCCAGGTCGCCCAGCCGGTCACCTTCGGCCACCACCTGATGGCCTATTTCGAGATGACCCGCCGCGACGCCGAGCGCTTTGCCGACTGTCGCAAGCGCGTCAATCGCCTGCCGCTGGGCGCCGCCGCGCTGGCCGGCACCACCTACCCGATCGACCGGGAATACGTGGCCGAGCTGCTGGGTTTCGAAGAAGTGTGCTTCAACTCGCTGGATGCCGTTTCCGATCGCGACTTCGCCATCGAATTCTGCGCCGCCGTGTCGCTGCTGATGACCCACCTGTCGCGCCTGTCCGAAGAACTCATCCTGTGGATGAGCCCGCGGGTCGGCTTCATCGACCTGGCCGACCGCTTCTGCACCGGCAGCTCGATCATGCCGCAAAAGAAGAATCCGGACGTGCCCGAACTGGTTCGCGGCAAGACCGGCCGCGCCAACGGCAACCTGGTGTCCCTGCTGACCCTGATGAAGGGCCAGCCGCTGGCCTACAACAAGGACAACCAGGAAGACAAGGAACCCCTGTTCGACTCCGCCGACACCGCCATCGACACCCTGCGCATCTACGCCGACATGATGGGCAGCCGCATTGAAGCCAACGGCGAGAAGATCTTCAACGTCCGCGTGAAACGTGAAGCGATGCAGGCCGCCCTCACCCAGGGCTACGCCACCGCCACCGACCTGGCCGACTACCTCGTCAAGAAAGGCCTGCCCTTCCGCGACGCCCACGAAGCCGTGGCGCTGGCCGTGCGCGCGGCCGAGCTCACGGGCTGCGATCTGCCGCAGATTCCGCTGGCCGACCTGAAGGCCGCCATGACCCACGTGCCGGGCGCAATCGAACGTCTGGCCGAAGATGTGTTCCAAGTATTGACCGTGGAAGGCTCGCTGGCTTCGCGTGACCACGTGGGCGGCACGGCCCCGAACCAGGTGCGCGCAGCCATCGCACGCGCCCGCAATCGTCTGGCCTGAGGAAGGATGAAAATGGAAAGGATCGGCAAATACGAGGTCAGGCGAAAGCTGGGTGAAGGCGCGACCAGTACCGTCTATCTCGGCTTCGATCCTTTCGCCCAGCGGGAGGTGGCCATCAAGCGTCTTCACCCGGAGATGCTGCGGGTCACCGACCACACCACCCTGTACCACCACATGCTGCTCAACGAGGCCTCCCTCGCCGGCAAGCTGCAGCACCCGCACATCGTCCAGATCCACGACGCGGTCATCGACGAGCGCGACGCCTACGTGGTCATGGAATACGTGCCCGGCGGCACCCTGGATGCCTTCACCAGCCCCGACAAGCTGCTGCCTTTCGAGCGGCTGATCGAGATCATCTTCAAGTGCACCCGGGCCCTCGACTACGCCCACCTGCAGGGTGTCACGCACCGGGACATCAAGCCGGCCAACATCCTGCTCACGGCCCCCGACGGGCAGGACATCAAGATTTCCGACTTCGGCGCGGCAATCTTCACCGCCAGCGAAACCACCCAGCTGTCAGGCCTCGGCTCGCCCGCCTACATGTCGCCCGAGCAGGTCCGCGAACAGCCCCTCGACCACCGCACCGACATCTACTCCCTCGGCGTGGTGATGTATCAGCTGCTCACCGGCCGGCTGCCCTTCGAAGGCAGCAGCAAGGCCACCCTGGCGTACAAGATCGCCCACGAAACACCGCCGCCGCCGTCGAGCATCCGCCCGGAGATCCCGCCGGAACTGGACGCCATCGTCGGCAAGGCCATGCACTGCAACATATCCGGGCGCTATGCGGCATGGAGGGAGTTTTCCCACGACCTGGCCCAGGTCTATCGCCACCGCCGCACCGTGACCGACAGCACCGAGCCGCCCGACAGCGAAAAATTCGAGCGCCTGCGCGCCTTCCGTTTCTTCCGCGAATTCAGCGACATCGAAATCTGGGAGATCGTCCGCTTTGCCGAATGGCGCCTGATCCCGCCCGGCACCGTGGTCATGAAGGAAGGCGAACCGGGCAACTACTTCTGCTTCGTCGTCCAGGGCGAGCTGCGCATTGCCAAGAAAAGCCACCTGCTCAACGTGCTCAGCGCCGGCGACTGTTTTGGCGAGATGGCCCTGTTCTCCCCCGGCCGCGGCGCCCGCACGGCCTCGGTTGAAACCACCACCGAAACACGCATCCTGACCATCCGCGCCCCCGCCCTGCTGCGCGCATCCAGCCTGTGCCAAATGCATTTTTACAAAGGTTTTCTCGAAGTTCTGGCCAGCCGCCTCTCGCTCGCCAACAGCCGCATCGCCAGCATCTAGGCGCAGCGGCGTCCGCCGCCCGAAAAAAAGCCATCCGAATCTGTCGGCTTTTTTGACACCTGCCGGCAGATTCGCGCGCAGATCTTTCCCCTGCGGTTTTAATTCCTTTAAAATCACCGAACTAAAATCGCCGAGAAATCCGGAACGAAATTTGCTTGGCCTATTTTGACCAAATGCGGACCCACGTCACATCAACGTAAGCTTGGGCTGCCTATACTGCACATGAGAACGCCGGTCTTGGCGTCAGCAAAACGAGGTTTAGGATGAATCTGGAAAAAACTGAAAAATCTGCCGCGTCGCAAGTCGCCAAGTCCGACAGCGCCGTATCGCAGAAGGGCCGTCGCCGACTCGTCCAGGCCGGTCTTGCCGGTGCCCCTTTGCTGATGGCCCTGAAAAGCACGCCGGTGCTGGCCTCGAACTGCAAATCGCCGTCAGGCTTTTCTGTTTCCGGAAACCTGAGCCGCCCGCGCGACTATGTCTGCACGGACTTCAACGGTCGCGGAGTGTCGTACTGGAAGACCCAGCTGGCCAACGAAGCGAACCTGAACATCCCCTACGCCACCGCCTTCGGCAGCGATCCGCACACCATTGGCTCCCTGCTCGACGCGCTCAACCGTGGCGACATCTATTCCAAGGCTGCGGCGGTTTACCTCAACGCCAGCGTCTCCGAGCGGATCGCCATCGTAGACATCGTGAATCTGGGTCTTGAAAGCGCAGGCGGCTACATTCCGCCCACCGCCGGTGCAAAGCCCTGGCATGCCGCGGAAGTCGAGGCCTACTTCAACTACCTGCTGGGCATACAACGCGCCCGACCCGCTTCCTGCCTGTCTTAGCCCCGGCCTTTGCCTGTACAGCGTTACGTCGCCACTGCAGCCCTTCTCGAAGGGCTGCAGTTCGTTCTCTGGAAGGAAGTCGACGAAGGCTGGGTCCGCTTCGACCCGACCGCCGGCCAGACGCTGCTGCTGGCACCGATCAGCCGCTTCGTGCTCGGTCAGCTGTCGCTCCCCGGCCGCGTCCTTTCGGTCGATGATCTCGCTTACGCCGTCCTGCACGAAGAGCCCGATGCGCCGCCCGACGACTGCCGCCTCGCGGTCAGCGCAGCCGTTGACGCCCTCGCCGCGGCCCGCCTGATCGAGCAGCACCGTCCCTCTTGAGAATCCGCGACCTTTCCCCGTCCGACTTCCGTGCGCAACTCGGCGGAGACGGCATCCGCCTGGCGACCGGGCCGTTCAACTGCCGCCTGCAGAGCGGCATCGGCGAGATTGCCGACGAACTCGCCCGGCTCTACGCCCACCACACGCTGGTCGACAGCTCCGCCTTCACCGATTTCCACATCGCCGTCCAGCCCGGACACGGCCTGCGGCGCTGGCTGCGCCCGCAGGCGCTGTTCTCGGTGGATTCCGTCGAGCCCTTCACCCCGCTTCCCCGTGCCCAGGCCCTGCCCATGCTGGAATGGGGCCTCAACTGGTGCGTCACCGCCTACAGCCAGCACATCCTGGTGCTCCACGCGGCAGCCGTTGCCCGCGGCAACCGGGCGGCCATCCTGCCGGCGCCGCCGGGCTCCGGCAAAAGCACCCTGTGCGCCGCGCTGGTCAACCGCGGCTGGCGTCTGCTGTCGGACGAACTCACCCTGATCAGCCTCGAAACCGGCCAGGTCATGGGCCTCGCCCGGCCGGTAAACCTCAAGAACGCCTCGATCGACATCATCCGCGCCTACGCGCCCGACGCCTTCCTGACCCGGCCCGTGCATGACACCACCAAGGGCACGGTGGCCCTGATGGCCCCGACCGCCGCCAGCGTCGAAGCCGTCGACGCGCCAGCCACGCCCACCTGGATGATCCTGCCCCGCTATCGCGCCGGCACTGACGCCACCCTCACCCCGATGGGCAGCGGCAACGCCTTCCTGCAGATCGCCGACAACGCCATGAACTACCACATCCTCGGCGCGCAGGGCTTCGAAGCGGTGGGCCGCATGGTGGACAGCTGCCAGAGCTACGGCTTCGAATACAGCCGGCTCGACGACGCCATTGCGGTGTTCGATCGCCTGGCCGCAGAAGCGGAAAGCGCAGCCCGATGAGCCTGCTGGTCCAGGTATTCCGCCAGCCGGACGAAATCCGGCGGCTCCAGGCACACGAGTGGGATCTGCTGGTTCGGCAGGCACGTCACGCCAACCTGCTCGGCCGGCTCCACCACCGCCTGCTGGCCGCCGGACTGGCCGCCGATATCCCCCAGCGCCCCGCCAATCACCTCCTGTCCGGCGCCGTCATGGCCGGGCAGCAGCATCACTCGATCCGCCGCGAAGTCCGTTTTCTGCGCGAAACCTTAGCGCCGGCCGGCATTCCGCTGATCCTGCTCAAAGGCGCGGCCTACGTCGCGGCCGGGCTGCCCGCCGCCGAAGGGCGCCTGTTTGCCGACGTGGACATCCTGGTGCCCCGCGAACAGCTTGGCGACGCCGAATCGGCACTGATGATGACCGGCTGGCAAAGCACCGCCCTCGACGCCTACGACCAGCGCTACTACCGCCGCTGGATGCACGAACTGCCGGCCATGCAACACATTTTCCGTGGCACGGCCCTCGATGTGCACCACACGATCCTGCCGCCGACCGCGCGCCTCAAGCCCGACCCGCGCCTCCTTGTCGAAGCCAGCGTCGAGATCCCCGGCCTGCCCGGTGTGCGCACCCTCGCCCTGCCCGACCTGATCCTGCACAGCGCCACCCACCTGTTCCACGAAGGCGAACCCGACAACCTGCTGCGCGACCTCACCGACCTGGACGCACTGCTGCGCCACCTCGGCACCACCCCGGGCAACTGGGACGTACTTACTGCGCGAGCCCGGCAACTCGGGCTGGAAGGCCCGCTGCGCCTCGCCCTGCGCTACACCTGCCGCGTGCTCGGCACCCCGGTGCCGGCCGGCCTCGACTGCCTTGGCGCAGGCGGGCCGGGCCAGCGCATGCTCGACGCGATCTATTCCCGCGTGCTGCGCCCGCAACACCCGAGCACCGCCGACATCCTTTCACCCCTCGCCCGCAAAAGCCTCTACATCCGCGCCCACTGGCTGCGCATGCCGCCTCACCTGCTGGCCTATCACCTGGCCCACAAGGCGCTTTTTCCGCCGGCAGCGCTCACCAAACCGCTGTCAGACGACAAGTCCCACGAAAAGCCGGGCGCAAAAAAAGCGGCCTGAGCCGCTTTTTTTCCGGAACCGCACAGCTTCAGGCCAGATCGGCAATCAGCTGCTTCAGTTCGCCGGACTCGTACATCTCGCGCATGATGTCGGACCCGCCGACAAACTCGCCCTTGATGTAGAGCTGCGGAATGGTCGGCCAGTTGGCGTATTCCTTGATGCCCTGGCGGATACCCTCGTCGGCCAGCACATCCACCGCAAAGACTTCACCAGCGCCGCAAGCCTGCAGAATCTGGACCGCAGTAGCGGAAAAACCGCAACGCGGCATGGCCGGGCTGCCTTTCATGTACAGCACGACCGGGTGGGTGGTGACTTGTTCGTGAATGATTTTTTGAACGTCCATCGTGATCTCGCAAATAGTTGAGCAATTCAGTCGGGAAAGTCTAGGCTTGCCAGCCACTGCCGTCAAGGGCGACGACCAAAGCTGATCCGTTCGATACCGGCCAGATCCTGCGCCGAAGCCACCTCGACAAAGCCTGCGGCAACGAGCAGAGCCCGCACCGCCGCGGCCTGATCGTAGCCGTGCTCCATCATCAGCCAACCACCGGCCGCAAGAAAACCCGGCGCAGCGGCGGTGATGCGGCGCAGGTCATCGAGGCCCGCCGGACCCGAAGCCAGCGCCGTTGCCGGCTCGAAGCGCACATCACCCTGGGCCAGGTGCGGGTCGTTCTCGGCGATGTAGGGCGGGTTGCTGACGATGAAATCGAAACCTGCCGCCGTATCCAGCGCCGCAAACCAGTCACTCTCGACAAAGCGCACCGACGCAGCGAGCGCAGCGGCGTTGGCGCGGGCAACGCTGAGCGCAGAGGCCGAAAAATCCACCGCCGTCACCTGCGCTGCCGGAACTTCGAGGGCCAGCGTGACCGCCAGAGCGCCGCTGCCGGTGCCCAGATCAAGGATGGCCGGCGCGCTGCCGGGCGCAACGCGCGCCAGCACAAGATCGACGACCAGTTCGGTTTCCGGACGCGGAATCAGCACCGCGGGCGACACGCCGAAGCGGCGCCCGTAGAACTCGCGCTCGCCGAGCAGATAGGCCACCGGCTCGCCGGCGACGCGGCGCGTCAGCAGCTCGACGAAACGCCCGGCCTGCCCGGCAGCCAGCGCGCGCTCGGGATAGGCCGCAATCTGGGCCGCCGTGCAGCCGAGGATTTCACGCAGCAAGAGCCGCGCCTCGCTGGCCGGCAGGCGTCCGCGCGCCAGCGCGAGGGCGGCGCCGACGCTCGTCGGCAGATCAGCCATTCTCGTCGGCCAGCGCAGCCAGCAATTCGGCCTGGTGTTCGGCGGTAAGCGCGGCCACCACTTCATCCAGCTCGCCCTGCATCACCGCATCGAGCTTGTAGAGCGTGAGGTTGATGCGGTGGTCGGTGAGGCGCCCCTGCGGATAGTTGTAGGTGCGGATGCGCTCGGAGCGATCACCGCTGCCCACCAGGCTCTTGCGGGTGGCGGCTTCCTTGGCCTGCTGCTCGCGCACCTGGATGTCCTTGATGCGCGCGGCCAGCACGCGCATGGCGGAGGCCTTGTTCTGGTGCTGGGAGCGGCCGTCCTGACATTCGGCCACGATGCCGGTGGGCAGGTGGGTCATGCGCACCGCCGAGTCGGTCTTGTTGATGTGCTGACCGCCGGCCCCCGAGGCGCGGAAGGTGTCGATGCGCAGATCGGCGGGATTGAGTTCCACCTCACCCACTTCGTCGGCCTCGGGCATGACCGCCACCGTGCAGGCCGAGGTGTGGATGCGGCCCTGGGTTTCGGTGGCCGGCACGCGCTGCACGCGGTGGCCGCCGGATTCGAACTTGAGCCGCGAATAAGCGCCGCCGCCCGCCACGCGCACGATCACCTCCTTGAAGCCCCCCAGCTCGGAATCGCTGGCCGAGATGACCTCGACGCGCCAGCCCTGGCGTTCGGCATAGCGGGTGTACATGCGCAGCAGGTCACCGGCGAACAGCGCGGCCTCGTCGCCGCCGGTGCCGGCGCGGATTTCGAGAAAAAGGTTGCGCTCGTCGTTGGGGTCGCGGGGAAGCAGCGCCGTCTGCAGATCGGTTTCGATGCGCAACTGGGCGGCCTGGGCCGATTCGATCTCGGCGACGGCGAGTTCCTTCATCTCCGGATCGGCGAGGAGCTCCTTCGCCGACGTCTCGTCGTCGAGGGCCTGGCAGTAGGCGCGATACAGCTCGACCACCGGCGTGATCTCGGCGTGCTCGCGGGTCAGCTTGCGGTAGTTGTCCATGTCGCTGGCCGCCTCGCTGGTGGCGAGCAGGCGGTCGAGCTCCTGCAGACGGTCGGCAAGGTTGTCCAGCTTGTCGCGGATGCGCTGTTTCATGGGTGGAGGGCCCGCGGACGCAGGCGTGAAAAACACCGCGCCCGGCGTGGGCTAGTGATCTTTGTGGAGGTTGAAGAGGCGCTGCACCAGATCGGCGCCTTCGCCATCGGCGTCGTTGAGAAAGCGGGTCGGCCCGTGGATGAGCTTGTTGGTCAGGCCGTGGCTGAGGGCCTCGATGACCTTGTGGGGATCTTCGCCCTTGGCCAGCAGGCGCACCGCGCGCTCCACTTCAGCCTGGCGCAGGTGGTCGGCATGTTCGCGCAGGGCGCGAATGGTCGGCACCGTGCCGCGGCTGTCGAGCCAGTGAAGAAAGCCGTCGACCCGCTCGTCGATGATGCCTTCGGCCTCGATCACTGCCGCGTGGCGGGATTCGAGGCCGGAATCGACAACCTTGGCGAGATCATCGACGGTGTACAGGAAGACGTCGCCCAGCGCGGCAACCTCGGGCTCGATGTCCCGCGGCACCGCCAGGTCGACCATCACCATCGGGCGGTGGCGGCGCGCCTTGAGCGCACGCTCGACCATGCCGAGCCCGACGATGGGCAGCGGGCTGCCGGTGCAGGAAACCACGATGTCGTAGGCCGCGAGCGACTCGGCCACCTGGTCGAGACGCAGCACATCAGCGCTGAAGCGCTCGGCCAGGGCCTTGGCGCGGGCCGGCGTGCGGTTGGCGATGGTCATTTTCTTCGGCTGCTCGCCACCGAAGTGGGCGGCGCACAGCTCGATCATTTCGCCGGCGCCCACGAAGAGCACCCGCTGCTCGCTCACCCGCTCGAAAATCCGCTCCGACAGATGCACCGCAGCCGCCGCCATCGACACCGTGTTGGCGCCGATGGCAGTGGTCGAGCGCACCTCCTTCGCTACCGAGAAGGTGCGCTGGAAGAGCTTGTGCAGGGTGGTGCCGAGCGTGCCGGCCTGCTCGGCCTGGCGCACTGCATCCTTGACCTGGCCAAGGATCTGCGGCTCGCCGATGACCATCGAGTCCAGCCCGCTGGCCACGCGAAAGACGTGGCGCACGGCGTCACGCTGGGGAAAGGTGTAGAGGTAGGGCGCCAGATCGTGCAGCGCCATACGGTGGTATTCGGCGAACCAGTCGGCCGCGTACTGGGGCTCTTCGGTTGCGAAGTACAGTTCGGTGCGATTGCAGGTGGAGATGATCGCGGCTTCCTTCACCGGCTTGACACGCACGAGATCACCCAGAGCCTGAACGAGGCGCTCAGGCTGGAAAGCCACCTGTTCCCGAATCGAGACAGGCGCAGTGTGATGGTTGAGGCCAAGGGCGAAGAGTTGCATGCGCGGCACCGGGTGAGGGCGCAATTTTTCAGCCGGCGATTATATCACCCGCTGTTTTAACGGAAACAGGGACGACAGGTCTGCGCTGTCGCCCCTGTTTTGTGTCGCGGGTACGGGGCGGCGACGGCTTATCTGCAAAGCATCAGCCTGCGACCTTACTCGCCCTTGAACACGGGCGGGCGCTTCTCCCGGAAGGCCTGCACGCCTTCGGCGTAGTCACGGCTGTTGTACACCACCCGGCGCAGGCCCTGGATACGCTCGAAGTCTTCGGGCGACATGGTGTGGGCACCGGCCAGGATGCGCAGCTGCTCCTTCATCACCGAGATGGAAAGCGGCGCGTTGGCAACAATGCGACGCGCCATGGCGTAGGTGACTTCCTCCAGCTCGGCCTTATCGACCACCCTGTTGATGACGCCGAGGCTGCACAGGCGCTGGGCAGAAATCGGGTCGGCGGTGAACAACATCTCCTTGGCGAGATTAAGCGAGGCGGCGTTGAGAAAAGTGAGCAGGCCGCCCACGTTGTAAGGCACGTTGAGCCGGGCCGGCGTTGCCGCAAAGGTGGCGTCGTCGGCCGCCAGGATGAGGTCGCAGGCAAACACCGTTTCGCAGGCGCCGCCCCATACGCTGCCCTCGATCATCGCAATCACCGGCGCAGCAAAGGTTTCGATATCGCGAATCAGCTTGCGCAGGGGGTCGCGCCAGGCCAGCGGATCAAGGCCGGCGGCGGGCAGCTCGTCGATGTCGTGGCCAGCCGACCAGACCTTGCTGCCGGCCCTTGCGCGCAGGACCACGCAGCGCACGCCCGCCGAACGGAAGGATTCCAGCGCCGCCGCAAAGGCGAGGACCATTTCCTCGCACAGCGCATTGCGCCGGTGGTCGCGGTCGAGGGTGACGGTGCCGATGTTGTCGGCGATGTCGATCAACAGCATGAAGGCGTTCTCGTGAAAATGTGGATGGCGGCCGGCGTTCCGGCACTTCATCCGCCGGCACCGCCGACGGTTACAAGGCGCAGCCTGCGGCGGCCTTGGGTGCGAGATAGGGCAACAGCACCGGCCCCATCGCCTTCAATATCTGCACCGGCACCGCCGAAGTAAAGTGGTAGCCGGCAGCCTCGGGGCCGATGACGTAGGCGGTGAGCGTGCCGAAATGGCGCGGGCCGATGTAGAACACGAAGGTGGCCGTCCGGTTAAGCGCCACGCCCCGGGCGCCGCCCCGACCGATGACGATGCGGTTGTCGCCGGTGCCGGTCTTGCCGCCCAGCGCCAGTGGCACGCCATCGGCAAGCTTGAATGCACCGGAGAGACGGCGGGCGGTGCCACCCTCCACCACCTCCGACAGGGCATTGCGCAAGGCCGCCGCAACTTCGGGCGCCATCACCCGCTCACCTTCGGTGCTTTGATGGGCAAAGCGCGTCTCGTAAGGCGTATCGACGGCAAAGTTCAGGTGATCGATGCGCAGCGTGGGCAGTCGCATGCCGTCATTGGAGATGATGCCCATCAGCTCGGCCAGCGCGGCCGGCCGGTCGCCGGAGCTGCCCAGCGCAGTGGCAAACGACGGTACGAGATGCCCGAAGGGGTAACCCACCCGCGCCCAGCGACGATGAATGTCGAGAAAGGCCTCGATCTCGAGCATCGTGTAGATGCGCGAATCCTTGGCGCCCTTGAAGCGGGTGCGGAACAGCCATCGGTAAACCGCCTGGCGCTCGTCAACGCTGGCCTGCACCACGTCGGCCCAGGTGGCGTCGGGCTTTTGCTGAAGGTAGCCCACCAGCCACAACTCCAGCGGATGCACGCGGGCGACGTAGCCGCGATCCGCCAGGTCGTAGGCCTCGGGCGCGTTGCGGGCATGGAGCTTTTCGAGGCTCTCGGCGGACAGCAGCTTGCCATCCAGCCGCTCGCGCAGGAAGGCACCCAGCTCGGCCGGCGTGGCCTTGGGCGACAAATAGAGGAACACCGCAGCCACGCGATCCATGCCCGGACGCAGGTCGTCAAGAAGCTCCTCGCGCATCTCGTCGGGCGTCTTGCCGTGGTATTTGTGCCAGAAGCGGCGCAGAAAGGCCTGCCCCTCGCGATCGGCAAAGCGGGCGAGATAGTCCTGGCGCCGGGGATCGTCCTCGTTTTCGAGCACCTGCGAGATCTTTTCCGGCCCGTGGTACATGGTGTAGCGCACCACGTCGCGCATCAGGCGCACGAAGGGCAGGTTGATCGAGCCCTGCAGCGCCTCCCGCACCGTGGGCACGCGGCCGTTGTCTTCGCCGCGGAAATTGCTGAAGGTGTGCACGCCGCCGCCGGTAAAGAAGCTTTCGCCGGGGCTGGCGGAATACTTGCGTTCAAGGGCCGCCTGCAGCATGGCCGGCAGGCTGCGATCCGACGCCGCCGCGAGGTATTGCACGGCCCACAGGGTCAGGCGATCGCGCGAATCAAGCTGCATGCGGCGCAACTCGGCCGGGGGCGTTTCGGCAAGGCGCTGGTGCAGCTCGGCAACGATCTCCAGGTAAGTCGTGAGCACACGCAGCTTGGCGGTGGAGCCGAGTTCAAGCTTGCTGCCTTCGTTGATGTCGAGGGGCTGGTCGGTGGTGTCGGTCTGGACGCGCACACGGTTGCCGCTGGATGTGCTTTCGACCAGGTTGAAGCTGTAGCGCACCGCACCGAGCTTTGCCGGAACCAGCATGCGATCGCCGAGCAAACCCTGCTTGCGCGCGAATTCGGGGTCGGAAAGACGCCCCAGAAACTCGCTGACGTCTTTTTGCAGCGCTCCGTTGAGCGTGGTGGCAACGTCGGCGTCGAAGCGGTCGAGTTCATACAGCGACGCATCGAACATGCCCGCCAGCCGGTTGCGGATGGCGGTTGCGCCCTTGCCCGCGTCGGCTGGCAACAAGGCGGGGTTTGCCGCCATGTCGCGAAACGTCAGGGGCTCGGAAAGTGCCGCGTCGCGCAGCAGAGGGCTGATCACGCCGTTCTCGGCCAACAGGCGCAGGTAGCTTTCGGACAATTGCGCGAGCCTTTGGCGGCCTCCGCCCGACAGGTAAAAGGACGGACGACGGTGCGCAATCATCAGCGCCACGACCTGGTGCAGCGCCCGGCCCTGCGCAGCCAGTTTCGGGCCGCTTGCGTCGGCCGACGCGAGCAGCGCATTCGTCTCGCTGAAATCGGCGGCAAACCATACCCACAGCCCGTCGCCAAGGCCATTGACCTCGCCATGGCCCGGCGCCGCCGACAGGGGCACGGTATTCAGGTAATCCAGCAACAGCCGACGCCGCGCCGGCAGGGTCTGCTCGCCATCCTGGTAGGCCCGCACGCTGGCGGACATCATCTGGCGCAGCTTCTCCCGCGCGTTGTGGGTTACGCCGTCGGGCGAATGGCGGAATTTCTCGATCTGGGTGGCCAGGGTGCTGCCGCCCGGCGCGTCGAAATCGTCGCTGACCATGTGCCCGATCCGGCCCAGCACCGCACGCGTAAAGCGCACCCAATCCACCGCGGGGTTCATCATCGGCCGCGATTCGTCCAGCAGATCGCGGTTTTCGATGAACATCAGCGCCTGCGCCACCCGCGGCGGCACGGCAGCAAAGTCGTCATAGCCCCGGTAGGGATAGCGGAACCGGTACAGCGTCTGGCCGCGACAATCGTCCACGTCCAGCCCGGCACGCGTTTTCTCGTGATACGGGGCAAACAAGCCGCGCCCGGTGTACTCCATCAGCGCATCGGAGAAGCGCGCCTGCTGCGCCAGCGTGTAGCCCCGCGTACCGAGGCGCTCGATGATCCGCGGCAGCTCGGCGTAACCCATGCGCTGGTCGAAGGGGCCGTGTGCCGGAAAGCGCACGGCGTCGCTCGCGCCATTCACCACGTTAAAGTTGAGCCCCGCGGCGTAGCTTGCAAGATGGCGGGCCTGGAATTGCGAAGTCTGCACTTCGTCGGCGATTTGATATCCGGCCCCCAGAAGCAGCAACAACAGCAGGCCGCCAAGAGGCCAGCCCTGACGACGAAGGAAACCGGCGGCCGGCGGAAGGGGCGGAGGCGAATCAGTGTTCTGGTCTTGGGTCACGGCAAGGTTTTCGATGGTGCGTCGCGGCAAGTATCCCGCATTCGGCGTAACAGCGTGGCTACAAAAGCCCGCATTTTGTGCGCCCGCCAAAACTTTGCCAATCCTGGCAAACAGCACCCCGCCTCGCCCGCGCCAGCCTGCCGGCAGTTTCTGGCCAAGGCCTGCGGCCAGTTGCCGGGCAATCCTCTTCAGCGCCGCGTCGTCGCGCGCAGCGCAGAAAGAACCCGACCTTGCGGAAACAGAAACGTCTTAAACAGGCTTCTTGAACAAGGCCGTCGTTTCAAGCGTTTCGATGGGTTTGTAGAACAGCTCGCCGAAAATCCGATCGACCATCGTATATTTTCCGTCACTCATCTGAATGGCGTGGCAGACGTTGTCTGCCGGATCGGCGAAATGGCTTATTCCGTATTCGGCGATATCCATATCCAGAACATATTCCCAGTCGCGCCCCAGCTGCGGCGAAACATCGAAATAGGTTCTGGCGCCGGCGTCGACATTCCACCAGTGCTGCAGGATCTCGGTTCGCTTCAGCACCTTGTCGTAGGGCTTGACCAGCCATCCGCTGACGATCTTGATATTCCGCTCGCGGTCTATGCAGCGATGGGCGTTCATATAGCGGCTGCCCTCTTCTCCGCCCCCGAGCTGCCGGACCTCCACCGGCTTGACCGCGAATTTGGCAAACGGCTGCCGATCCCTGATGAAATCCCGCGTGGCTTTGTACATTGATTGAAATCCGGAAATCAAGCTCAGGCGCCCGGCGCCTTCACGAGCGCTGTAATTGTTGGATTATTGCCTGCCGGTCTCAACGCTGACGCGAAATGCCGCTTTGGATCGGCAGCCCCCGCCGTCCGGCACATCAGGACGCCAGGCTCAGCGTCGCTTGGCGGGCGCTCTGGGAGTCTTTTTGGGCGGGGCCTCCGCCACCGGAGTCACGTTCCGGCTGCCATCGACCAGCCGGGCCATGTCCAACATGGAATTGCGTGATTTGAGCGCAGCATCGAGCATGGATTTGACGACATCGATCATCACCGCAGGCCCCGCATGCTGTGATGAGTCGGAGCCCCCCTCCACCAGCCCGAGGCCATCGGTCTGGGCCTTGATCAGACGGGTCAATTCCTGCTGGTTTTCGGCAACGACCTCGTTGAAACCACCCGCAAAGCCGACGATCTGGTCGACGAGCCGCTGCGTCATCACCGTTTGCGTCGCGCACCACGCCCCGGCGTCCCTGGCCTTCATCAGCGCATCGATCGCCGACATGTTGCCATCCATGATCGACTGGGTCGCCTTGATGTTGAGGTGAATCAGCCGTTGCGCACAGAAAAATGCGCTTCGATAAATCGACGACACGGCATCGAGCTTGTCCTTGCCGGGCGTTGCGAGCAGTTGCTGGAGCGTGAACATTGCCGTCTCTCCTGGTTGTCCATCGGGTGAGGAAACCGAAACATTAATCGCAGCCAGCGCCCCGAATCTTGCGCAGCATCAAGCAACCCGCAGCATCGGGATTCCTGAAAACACCGACGTCAGGCGAAAAACCCTCGACAAACGCGTCCGCCGGCCCCCTGAAAAGCTGTGCTATGGCTGGACACATTTTCGGATTGCAGGAAAGCCGGGCTGGAAGCTGCCAAGCAAGGCCGGGTCATTCCCGACAACGAGGTTGACGCCCTGCTCGACCGACTCGACCAGGAAGAAGGCTTGGCGCCTTGCAGTCGGATTCTCTGGACGCACCTTGCAGTTGAACACCTGAAAGAAATTCGAACACACATCAGCCAGGACAGCCCCGCCGCCAGAAGCCGCGTCGTGAAGGCAACGAATTCAAAGAGGTGTGGGAGAAAGGGGATTACACCCCGCAGGACGCCATGGATCCGGCCCTGCTGACTGGCCAGCGGCCGGCCGACGTGCTCAAGCTGACCCGCGCCGACATTCGGGACGGTGCGCTGCACATGAAGCAGAACAAGACCGGCAAGAAGTTGGCTATCGAGATCACCGGAGATCTTGCCCAGGTGATCGAGCGCATCACCACCCGGCCGGCGAAGATCAAGGGCGCCTGGCTCATTCAGGACGAGAATGGCCAGCCCTTCACCTACTGGATGCTGCGGAATCGCTTTGACGAGGCCAGGGAGGCCGCTGGCGCGACTTTTCAGTTTCGGGACATCCGGGCCAAGGCCGCGACGGATACGGGCAACCTTGGGCACGCACAAAAACTGCTAGAACATGCAAATCGGAAAATGACTGAACATTACACTCGAGACCGTAAAGGCGAGCGCATTAAGCCACTTCTTTAAGAACTATTCCGCTTAGAATGAAACGCAAAAACCCTAGAATGGTATGCCATCACCAATGATGTCATTAAGAACATCATCAATACCGTGAACTTTCTCTGACAAAACAGTATAAAGCTCCGCAAAAGACGCTTTAGCTTCCTTTGTTCCTATCTCTGCATCGTGATAATGAACCATTGGTATATCAGCAGAGCCCCAACCATCATTATCCAAGGCCGCCAAAGACCTCAACTCTTGTCCCCCAGGGTAAAACCAGAGATGGTAACCATCATCGCGTTTAGTGATAGACCACTTATACAGCCCCTTGTATAAGAAGAAAATCTCACTCTGGCCTTGCAGCACACTTGAGATGTAATTGTCATTCGCAATCATTGAATTAACCGCTTGAACAATCTTACTCACAGCCCGCCCTCCATACTGTTAATTTGAAGATTCCGAAGAATCTCCCTAATCTCACTTACCATTGACCGCTTCATGGGCTCGGTTATTTTTCTCCCCCCTGCAAGCCTCTCAATTCTTTCCGGCAGATCTGGTGCACAAGCAAGAAGCCTAGAGTTGCCCTTAATCTGCCCGGCTATTTCATGCAAGATACTCTGTATCTCTGCAATGTGATCAGGTTCTTTTGCATTATATTCATTCAACCGCTCCAAGCTTCTCTTTAATTCACCAAGTGTTGTCTGAAAAGAGTAATTCAAAAGCAACTTAAAAGCGGTAGCAATTTTTTCATGCGATGTAAAGTATATGTATATCGCTAAAAATGAAGCCGCAATCGTAAACGCATTCGCAACTCCAGAAAGCAAATCAAGATAAGGCCTCACCAACTCGATATTCATCTACCGCTTTCGCTCCCCGGACTCGTTGTAGCAATGTATATATCCTAAAAACATAGGAACGCGCAACTTAACTAAGCTGAAGCGCGCAAACCTTCCCACTACTGCAAACGGGAAAGAGAAGCGATACCTCTAGTTCGTCGGCCAGCACAGGATCCGTCAGCGAAAGCCGCAGCACTAGTTTTGTAGAATTCGGAGTAAAAATGTAGAAAAGCCGCTTCACGCAAAAATGCGGGAAGCGGCTTGTATTCTGGTGGCCAGTCGCGGAATCGAACCACGGACACGCGGATTTTCAATCCGCTGCTCTACCAACTGAGCTAACTGGCCTAAGAGAGAACGCATAATAGACTTCGATCGAAGGCTTGTCAAATAATTTCGAGCATTTATTTCATCCCCTGATGATTCAGGCGGGCGGGAAAGTGATTGGGCGAGGAGCATCCAGGCTTGGCAGGGGGGCGCTGTCCGGGGTGCGGCTGCGCGGGAAGACGACTTGGGCGATGGTGCCCTTTCCGCTGGGGTTGGGGATGAGGCTGACTTGGGCGCGGTGAAGGTCCGCGATCTCGCGGACGATGGGCAGGCCGAGGCCGGAGCCGCTTTCGGAGCTGCCGAGCACACGGTAGAAACGTTCAAACACCCGCTCCCGGTCGGCTTCCGGCACGCCGATTCCGGTGTCTTCAACTTCGACAATGGCCCGCTCGGTGGCAATGGTTCGAACCGTCACGCAGCCCCCTTCGGGGGTGTATTTGATGGCGTTGTCGATGAGATTCTTGATGAGCTCGCCGAGGAGCACCGGGTTGCCGTCGATGACGAGGGGCTGTCCGGTGGTTTCGAGGCCGAAATCGATGTTCTTCTGGCGGGCGCGGGGCACGAAATCGCTGAGCATGGCGCGCAGCAGCACGTCCAGGTCGACCCGCTCGACGGCGTAGATTTTCTCGTAGCTGGCCTCTGCGCGGGCCAGCGACAGGAGCTGGTTGATCAGGTGGCTGGCGCGCTCGGCGCTCTGGGAAATGTGGATCAGGAACGATGCACCTGCGCCGGATCGGTTTCCATCAGGGCGAGATCGGTTTGCATGCGCAGGCCGGTCAGCGGGGTACGCATCTGGTGCGCGGCGTCGGCAATGAAGCGCTGCTGAGCCTGAAGGTTTTCTTCGAGACGCGCCATCATGTCATTGAAAGCAATGATCAGCGGCCGGACCTCCTCCGGGACGCCCCCCACCGAAATCGGCGACAGGTCGGACGGGCGGCGGCGGCGGATCAGGCTCTGGAGCTGATTGAGGGGCGCAATGCCGCGGGAGAGGCCCAGCCAGACGAGGATGACAGCGATCGGGATGATGGCGAACTGGGGCAGCAACACGCCGGTAACAACCCGTGACGCCAGGGTGCTGCGCTTGTTGCGGGTTTCAGCCACCTGCAGCACGACCAGCCGCTTCGGCGACGCGCCCTCGGCGGGCTGCAGGAACTGGTAGGCGACGCGGACGTCCTCGCCGGCAATCTGCTCGTCGCGGAACATCACCAGATCGGGCTCGACGCTGTCGGGCACGCTGACGGGCGGGATGTCCTTGTCCCCGGCCAGCAGTTCGCCCTTGAAGCCGAGCACCTGGTAATACACGGTGTCGTCTTCGTCGGCCCGCAGGATGAGGCGGGCCGGCGCCGGAAAATTGACCCGCGCCTGGTTACTCTCAAGCTTCACGAGACGGGCGATGGCCCGCACGTTGACCGCCAGCGCCTGGTCGTAAGGCTGGTTGGCGATGCTGTTGGCGACATTGTGGGTAACGATGATGGAGATCGGCCACAGGAACAGCAGGGGCGCGAGCATCCAGTCGAGAATCTCGCCGAACAGCGAGTTGAAGGCCTTGCCGTCTGCGGAGGAATCATCCTCCGTCTTGCGTCGCCTAGGCGACCACATCCGGTTTTTCCAGGCAATACCCGAGGCCGCGCACGGTGACGATCTGCACGCCGCTGCGTTCCAGCTTCTTGCGCAGGCGATGTACGTACACTTCGATGGCGTTATTGGAGACTTCCTCCCCCCAGCCACACAGGTGATCGACGAGCTGCTCCTTGCTCACCAGCCGGCCGGCGCGCAGCAGCAGCACTTCCAGCAGGCCGATTTCCCGCGCCGAAAGATCCACCACCTGCCCGTCGATCTTGACCACCCGGTCGGCCTGGTCGTAGATCAGGCGGGCGTACTCGATGCAGCGGGCCTGGCCGGTGCCGCGACGTGTAAGGGCGCGCACGCGGGCTTCCAGCTCGGGGAGCGCGAAGGGCTTGGTGAGGTAATCGTCGGCACCGGCGTCGAGCCCCCGGACACGATCCTCTATACCGTCCTGGGCGGTGAGAATCAGCACCGGCAGCGCGCCCTTGCGGGCCCGCAGGCGGCGCAGCACCTCGATTCCGGAAAGCTTGGGCAGGCCGAGATCGAGAATCAGGAGGTCGAAACTCTGGCCCAGCAAGGCAGCATCTGCATCGGCGCCGTTGGGCACGTGATCAACGGCGTAACCCGCCTTTTTCAGGGCCCGGCTAAGGCCGTCGGCAATGATCGGATCGTCTTCGGCCAACAGGATGCGCATGGCGTTTTCAGTCGGTGCAGAAGTGTAAGTTTGAAGTAAGCGGCGCCCGGCATATTGAAACCGCTGTTCTCCTTTTACTCGGTCTTGGGGGCTATGCCGTTGCGTTTGCGGCGACATAGCCTCGGGGGATTGGGCCGCCCGACGGCCCAATCCCCCGCCGTTTTTTTAGGTTTCCGGCATCCGGCTGCCTGGCCGGATGTTTGCCGCCCGCGTCCTGCGGATGCACACAAGCCCGCGCAGTTCTTCTGCCGCCGCGTACCCCAAGGCGATTGCGCCCGAGTCTAGCACAGGGCTGCCGGACACGCCCTTCGCTCGCCCCGTCGACGCACTGCACCATCAGCAAGCGTTCTCGCAGAGCAAACAAAAACCCCGGCAGCCTTTCGGCATGCCGGGGTTTTTATTTGCAACACCCGCCGGATCATTGACCCGGCGGGTTTGTCTTGCGCTTAGTGACCCGAAGCGCCAGATGCACCGATACCGGTTTCGGAACGGATCAGCTGGGCAGCGAAGTCGAGACGTTCCTGCTGGGCGTTGGCGCTGCGATCAAGGATCGAGAACAGCCAGATGCCCACGAAGCCGATGGTCATCGAGAACAGGCAGGGCGAGGTGTAGGGGAACCAGGCAGAACCCTTCGGGTTGCCGAGGGTGACTTCCCAGACGGACGGGGAAACCACGGTCAGAACCACGGAGGAGATCAGGCCGAGGAAACCACCGATCACTGCGCCCTTGGTGGTGCAATCCTTCCACAGCACGCTCATGAAGAGCACCGGGAAGTTGGCGGACGCGGCGATGGCGAAGGCCAGGGACACCATGAAGGCGATGTTCTGCTTTTCGAAGGCGATACCCAGGACGACCGCGATGATACCGAGGACGATGGTGGTGATGCGGGACACACGCAACTCGGAGGCGGAATCCGCATTACCCTTCTTGAACACGGTGGCGTACAAGTCATGGGACACGGCGGAAGCACCGGACAGCGTCAGGCCGGCAACCACAGCCAGAATGGTGGCAAAGGCAACCGCGGAGATGAAGCCGAGGAAGATGTTGCCGCCGACAGCATTGGCCAAGTGGATAGCCGCCATGTTGCCGCCGCCCTTCAGGACGCCCTTGGCATCGAGGAAGGTCGGATCGGTCAGCACGAAGGTGATGGCGCCGAAGCCGATGATGAAGGTCAGGATGTAGAAGTAGCCGATCCAGACAGTTGCCCAACCCACGGACTTGCGGGCTTCCTTGGCATCCGGCACGGTGAAGAAGCGCATCAGGATGTGGGGCAGGCCGGCGGTACCGAACATCAGCGCCATGCCGAAGGAGATGGCGGAGATCGGATCCTTGACGAAGTTACCCGGAGCCATGATGGAGTCGCCCTTGGCGGCGGCCATCGCGGCGGTCACTTCAGCGACGTCCTTGCCCTGCGCTGCGCAGCAACCGCGGCATCGGCGATCAGCTTGGCATCCTTGGCGGCCAGTGCAGACTTGATTTCAACAGCCTTGGCGAACATCGCTTCCGGGCTGAAACCAAACTTGATCAGCACCATGAAGGCCATGAAGGAAGCGCCGCACAGCAGCAGCACAGCCTTGATGATCTGCACCCAGGTGGTGGCGGTCATGCCACCGAAGAGCACATAAACCATCATCAGCGCGCCGACGATCACCACAGCCATCCAGTACTCGAGGCCGAAGAGCAGCTTGATCAGCTGACCGGCACCGACCATCTGGGCGATGAGGTAGAAGGCGACCACGACCAGCGTGCCAGAAGCGGCGAAGGCGCGGATCGGGGTTTGCTGGAAGCGGTAACCGGCCACGTCGGCAAAGGTGAATTTGCCGAGGTTGCGCAGGCGCTCTGCCATCAGGAAGGTGATGACCGGCCAGCCCACGAGAAAGCCGATCGCATAGATCAGGCCATCGTAGCCGTTGGCCATAACAGCAGCGGAAATACCCAGGAAGGACGCAGCGGACATGTAGTCGCCGGCGATCGCCAGGCCGTTCTGGAAGCCGGTGATGCCACCGCCAGCGGTGTAGAAGTCGGCCGCCGACTTGGTCTTGGAGGCGGCCCACTTGGTGATGAACATCGTACCGGCAACGAAGACGCCGAACATGGCAATGGCGGTCCAGTTGGTCGCCTGCTTTTCGACCTGGCCCATGTCGGCGCCCGCTGCGAGAGCGGCACCGGAGGCCAGCACGGCGAGGAGGCCGAAGATCAGTTTGGAATTGCGCATCACTTGGTGGCCTCCTTGATAATCTGAGCCTTCAGATCGTCAAACTCAGTATTGGCACGACGAATATAGATGCCGGTAATGATGATGGTGAACAGAATCACACCAATACCGATCGGAATACCGTAAGAGGTGACACCCGCCCCCGTCTTGGTGGCCAGAAAATCCTTGTTGAAAGCTACCAACAGGATATAGCCGTAATAAACAATCATCATCAATGCCGTCATGATCCAGCCGTAGGCATTGCGCTTTGAGACCAGCTCCTGGTATTTCGGGTTTGCCCGGATGCGGTCGCCGAGGTCGTCTTTCATTTGTCTCCTCCTCTTCGAATAAGCCTGACAAGGAGCCAGTACGACTCCTTCAAGGGTGATGGCAAGTTACCGGCAGAGCCTTACTGTGAACTTACGTTCGAAAGAGCCTGAGAAAGTGCCTTAACAAAAGCCAGGAAACACATCGCGCAAAACAAAAACCCCGCCGAAGCGGGGTTCTTGCTGAACCGGGAGGTTCGGAGGGGAATTACATCATCCCGCCCATGCCGCCCATTCCGCCCATGCCGCCCATGTCGGGCATGCCGCCGGCCGGCTTGTCTTCAGCCAGTTCGGCAACCATGCAGTCGGTGGTCAGCATCAGGCTGGCCACGGAGGCAGCGTTCTGCAGCGCGGTGCGGGTGACCTTGGTGGGGTCCAGCACGCCCATTTCAACCATGTCGCCATAGACGTCGGTAGCGGCGTTGTAGCCGAAGTTACCGGAGCCTTCAGTGACCTTGTTCACCACCACGGAAGCTTCGGCGCCGGCGTTGGCGACGATTTCACGCAGGGGCTGCTCCATCGCGCGCAGCACGATCTTGATGCCGGCGTCCTGGTCGTGGTTGTCGCCCTTGAGGCCGGAGAGGTTGGCACGGGCACGCAGCAGGGCCACGCCGCCGCCGGGGACGATGCCTTCTTCAACGGCGGCACGGGTGGCGTGCAGCGCGTCTTCCACGCGGGCCTTCTTTTCCTTCATTTCGACTTCGGTGGCAGCGCCAACCTTGATCACGGCAACGCCGCCGGCCAGCTTGGCCACGCGCTCTTGCAGCTTTTCACGGTCGTAGTCGGAAGTGGCTTCCTCGATCTGCACGCGGATCTGCTTGACGCGGGCTTCGATGCGCTCGGCAAGGCCGGCGCCGTCGATGAGGATGGAGTTTTCCTTGCCCACTTCGATGCGCTTGGCCTGGCCCAGATCTTCCAGGGTGGCCTTTTCGAGGGTCAGGCCGACTTCTTCGGCGATCACCTGGCCGCCGGTCAGAACGGCGATGTCTTCGAGCATGGCCTTGCGACGGTCGCCGAAGCCAGGCGCCTTGACGGCACAGGTCTTCAGGATGCCGCGGATGTTGTTCACCACGAGGGTGGCCAGCGCTTCGCCGTCCACATCTTCAGCGACGATCAGCAGCGGGCGGCCAGCCTTGGCAACTTGCTCCAGGATCGGCAGCAGGTCACGGATGTTGGAGATCTTCTTGTCGAACAGCAGGACGAAGGGGTTGTCGAGGATGGCAACCTGCTTTTCCGGGTTGTTGATGAAGTAGGGCGACAGGTAGCCGCGGTCGAACTGCATGCCTTCGACGACGTCGAGTTCGTTGTTCAGGCTCTTGCCGTCTTCAACGGTGATGACGCCTTCCTTGCCGACCTTTTCCATCGCGTTGGCGATGATTTCGCCGATGGAGGAATCGCTGTTGGCGGAGATGGAGCCGACCTGGGCGATTTCCTTGTTGGTCGAACAGGGCTTGGACAGCTTCTTCAGCTCTTCGATGGTGGCCACGACAGCCTTGTCGATGCCGCGCTTCAGGTCCATCGGATTCATGCCGGCGGCAACGAACTTCATGCCTTCGCGGACGATCGACTGGGCCAGCACGGTGGCGGTGGTGGTGCCGTCACCGGCGATGTCGGAGGTCTTGGAAGCGACTTCCTTGACCATCTGGGCGCCCATGTTGGCGAACTTGTCCTTGAGCTCGATTTCCTTGGCCACGGACACACCGTCCTTGGTCACGGTCGGGGCGCCGAAGGAGCGCTCGAGCACAACGTTGCGGCCCTTGGGGCCCAGGGTCACCTTGACGGCATCAGCCAGAACGTTGATGCCCTCAACCATGCGGGAACGAGCGGAATCACCAAACTTTACTTCTTTAGCAGCCATTCTGTGTTTCTCCGGAATTCTTTAAATGAGGATAGGGACGACGCGGGGGATTGAGGCTCAGGCCTCGACCACGCCCATGATGTCTTCTTCGCGCATGACCAGCAGTTCCTGACCATCGACCTTGACGGTCTGGCCGGCGTACTTGCCGAACAGGACGCGGTCGCCCACCTTCACATCCATCTTGCGCACGTCGCCGTTCTCGAGGATCTTGCCATTGCCAACAGCCAGGATCTCGCCTTGATCGGGCTTCTCACCGGCGGAGTCGGGGATGACGATGCCGCTGGAGGTGGTGCGCTCGGCTTCAACGCGCTTGACGATCACGCGATCATGCAGGGGACGGATTTTCATATTAGAACTCTCCTACTCGGTTCGATCCGGGCGAACTTGCCCGTCAGAAAAAATGGGGCCGACTGACGTCTGGCGTCTGGTGGCGGAGGCTGTTAGCACTCACCGCCAACGAGTGCTAATAATAGGGACGGCCTGTTCGCTTTTCAAGTGCGGCGGCTCGTATTTTTCGTTCGCAACCGAACTTGGACCTTTCGCAAGATAACTTGAACCTCCGAACCTCTTGCGAGAACCTACCGCCATCATGTGCGAGGATGCCCGGTCGAACGACTGCTGAGGCTGAGTTTCTGCCGCTGGCTGTCAGGCGACATCGTAAATTGCCCCCCTAGCGACACGAGGAATTGCCCCCTCGTTCACAAGGAGGCAAAGGTTGGAAACGAAGCACATCGAGGTGAATCCTGTGCGCCGCGTTGGTTGCGGAGTGCAGGAGATGTTGGAGCCAGAAGGCGGTCATGATCGCCGCGGCCCGCTTGCCGGCGCGCAGCGACCCGGCAAAGAGCCAGTTCTTGCGGTTATGCTGAACTCGACATAAGCGCAATTATGTTCAGTCCGCCATGATGTTGAGTCACCGGCGGCGTGGCTTGAAATAGCCGTGGCCAACACGCCTGCAGGCTCCAGTAGCGGATTTCGCCTGCGCATAATCATTGGTGGTTTCCTGTGGCTCCCATGCCGCACTCCAGGAGACCGCCATGCCCACCGACGGAGAGGGTACGAACGGGACTTTAACGGCGCAATAAGTAAGCGCCCCGTTTGAGGTATGTAGCTGGTAACCCCATCGAGCCCGCCCCTGCGGGCTCGATGGCATCCAAAGCCGCTCTCGAATCGCAAATTTAATGAAATGGAGGCACTGCAGTTCGAGTGCCTCCACGGCGTCGACTCAATTGCTGCAACCGTTCAGAACGATCCCTTCGGCAGTTTGCCCTTGACCGGATCACCCGGATAGCCGAGCGCCTTCCAGTCCAAGCCCTTACCACCCTCGTGACAATCGCGGCAGCCCAGCGCGCTCTTGCTCGGCTGGACCTCATGGAACAGCCCCATGTAGCGCTCGGTTTCGACCCAGCCGACTTTCTCCACGTCACGTCCGAACCACGCCTTCGCGCCCCCCTTCACGCCGGCTTCGATCTTGCCCGTCTTGAACACAGGCCCAACCTGAATCGGGATCAACATTCCAGTGGTGGTGTCGATCGGCACCTTCGCGGTGTGATACTTGAAGGCGTAGATGCGCGCCTTGGGGTCTTTGCGCGAGCCGTTCGGCACGTACATGCCGACCTTGCCGTTCGGGCCGACACGAACCGCTTCGTTCAGCAGAGCAATCTCACCCGTGCCATTCCACCATGTGTAGACCGGCTTCACATCCTTCTGAAACTCGATCTTCGGCTCGAACCGGCCTTCGCCCGCTACCGCCTCGGCCTGACTCCAGTCGCGCCGCATGTCAGTCCGATCGTGCTGAGCAAACACTGTGATGTGACAAGTCGTGCAGTACACACGCTTGCCATGGCGATCGTTTTCGGCCTTCGCATGCAGACGTCCCTTATGGCAGTTTTCGCACTGACCACGCGCCTCGGGCAGATCCTTGCCGCTCATCTGAGTACCTGCGCCCACGACTTGGTGATCCTTGAACTTGTGGCACTGGATGCACTGCATATTACTGCCCATGTGGACGTCGAAGTCCCGATCGGCACCTGCGTGCGCCGTCTCGATATCGCCACGCTTGAAGTTCATGCCACCGCCGGATCCGACATGGCAACGCATGCAGACCTCATTGGTCGGCTTGCTGATGTGCTGCGCAATCGACAGCATCTGCTCCGGATTGTTGATCGCCTTGGGCTGCCAGGCCAACGTACCGTCAGGCTTCTTGACCACGTCGCGCCGATAGTTCGGCGAATGGCAGACCAGGCAATCGATATTCTCCAACTGAGCCTGTGTCATTTGTGGCTCCGGCTTCAAACCAAGTCCGACGTGGCACTTCGAACAACCGTTGCCTATCACCTTGCCGTCGTTGTTGGTCAGGATGCCAATCCAGCTAACCGACGGGTTTGTGCAAAAGTCGTTCGTCGAATTCAGCTTCCCGATCCGCTTTCCCTTTGCATTTGAAATGTTCGGTGCTTCAGCACTCCACTGATAGTGGATCGACTTGAAAACGTCGGCAGCCTCTTCGTCGTGGCACTCGATGCACGACTTGGTGCCCTCGTACGTCTTGACGTGCTTGGTGACGTGCCTGTTCTCCCACAAGGCGCCTTCAGATGCAGGTGCTGCAAGCACATTCGCTGAGAGCAGACACACGACCAAGGTCGCCAGGAACTTGCTGATGCTCATTTTGGTATCCTCCCGAAAACGCGGTGCCCAAAGCGCTCAGCGCCCTGATGCGTTCATGCGCATGACGAACCAATCGTGAAACAAAAAGCAGTGATCAATCACAAGCTATATTAGAAATCGATTAATCACTGATTTAATTCCACGCAGATTGATCTAACTCAATCACACGGGTCGCCCAATCCACGGTAAGCCCCCGGCAATCCCCTCTTGGCCGAGCCTCAGGCTGACTCCGGCCTCCACCGATGCGGCAACAACTCACCGTTCCGGCTCTGTGGCTGAGTCGGCAGGCGTGTGAGCACATCCTTCAGATACACGAAGGGCTCATGCCGGGGGTGCAGTCGAGCTTCTCGGCCACGTCCTCGCCGATACGTTTCATCTGGCAGCCACAAGCACAGGTGGTGCTGTCCGGTTCGTGATGGATCCCTACCCCGCTGTCACTCCCCATCGGGCTAGCTGCACACCCCCGCGTGACAGCCTTTCGGGAAGCGCAAAGCCTGCGCCGGGCTCGCCCTTGCTCGCGGCAACCGCCTTCCCCCGTCCCCGCATCCATCCACCGCGCCACGCTTCCCAGGCGTGAATTCCCGTCCGATTTCATCGACACATAACACGTGAAAAATCAGTTGACTTGTAAAGTATTAAAGCCTAATCTTCAACCATGCTCTGCGACGCCCCGTTCGATGACGGGAGCAGCGTCGAAGCGAGCCGGACTTTACCGAGGGCAGATTCAATGACCGTTTTTGTCGAGCAGCTCAACCTGGGTGGCCACGGGCCGCGAGTCGCCATCAAGGACACGATCGATGTGGCCGGCTTTCCCACCAAAGCCGGTTGCAGGGCGCTGGAGGCGGCAGCACCGGCCGCCGCCAGCGCGGAGGTGGTCGAAAGACTGCTGGACGCCGGCTACCACCTGGAGGGCAAGACCACGCTCCACGAACTGGCCTTCGGCACCACCGGCATCAACCACTGGGCCGGCACCCCGCTCAATCCGCGCTTTCCGGCCCACGTGCCGGGCGGCTCGTCGAGCGGCTCGGCCGCGGCGGTTGCAGGCGGGCAGGTGCCTGTTGCGCTGGGAACCGACACCGGCGGTTCGATCCGCATTCCGGCGGCGTGCTGTGGCGTGTTCGGCCTCAAGCCGACGTTTGGCCGGGTCAGCCGCAAGGGCGTGATGCCCGCCGAAAGCTCGCTCGATTGCGTCGGCCCCCTGGCCGCCGATATGGATGCGCTGATCGACTGCATGCGGGTGATCGCCCCCGGCTTCGGCGCCCTGCCGCCGATCGAAGGCGTGTCGATCGGGCTGGTGCAGGTGCAGGCCATCGCGCCGATCCGCGAGGCCGTCGAAGCCGCGATCCGGCGCAGCGGCCTGGCACACGGGCCGCTGAGCCTGGACCGCTTCGTACAGGCCTACGACGCCGGCCTGGTGGTGATCAACGCCGAAACCTGGGCCGCCTGCGGCGAGCTGGTGGCCACCGGCCTGGTCGGCGAGGACGTGGCGAAGCGCCTGGTGGCCGCATCCAGAACCACTCCGGCCGACCTTGAAGCCGCCGAAGCCGTGCGTGCGGCCTTTACCGCAGAAGTGGATGCCGCGCTGCGTAAATTTCCGGTGCTGGCCCTGCCGACCATGGCCGACGCCCCGCCGCTGCTCGAAGCCGCGGCCGACACCAGCAAGCTGGTCGGCATGACCTCGCTGGTGCGCCCTTTCAATCTTTCCGGCCACCCGGCCATCTCGATTCCCCTGCCCTCTGTTCAGGGCTTCCCGATCAGCCTGCAACTCGTGGCTGCCAAAAACGACGACGAACTGCTGTGTGCCGTGGCCCGGCACATCGCTCACCAGATCAACCAAGACTAGTAAGGACGGGAGACACCCATGTTGGCTCATTTGCAAGATCCGCAGGAAAACGCGGCCAAGGCGCCGGAAGTCACCTCGCTGGAAGGACTGCTGCAGGACATTCGCAGCCGTCGCAAGGAGTTCGAGGCACAGAAGTTCATCTCGCAGGACATCATCGAGCGCTTCAGGGAAGTCGGCGTCTATCGCGCGCTGGTCGCCAAACGCTTTGGTGGCGACGAGAAATCGCCGGCAGAATTCTGCCAGCTGGTCGAGACGATCTCCGGCGCCGACGGCTCTGCCGGCTGGGTGGCGAGCTTCGGCATCGGCGGCAAATACCTGGCCTCGCTGCCGGTCGAGACGCTGGCCGAGCTCTACGCCAACGGCCCGGACGTGGTGTTTGCGGGCGGCATCTTTCCGCCGCAGCCCGCCCAGCAAGTCGAAGGCGGCCTCAAGGTGAATGGGCGCTGGAGCTGGGGCAGCGGCTCGACGGGCGCCGACATGATCGGCGTGGGCGTGCAGCCCAAGAGCGACGAAGGCCTGGGCCTGCCGCGCATGGCGGTGATGCCCCGTGAAAAAGTCCAGATCGTCCCCAACTGGGAAGTCTCCGGCCTGCTCGGCACCGGCAGCAACGACCTGGTGGTGACCGACGTGGTCGTGCCGGAAGAATGGACTTTCGTGCGCGGCGGCGCCTCGTCGCTCGACACCCCGCTGTACCGCTATCCCACGCTGGCTCTCGCCGCACAGGTGCTGTCCGTTGTAGCGCTGGGCATCGCCCGCGCCGCCATCGACGAAGTGCTGGGCATGGCGGCCGGCCGTGCCTCGGTCACCGGCGCGCCGAACCTGGGCGACCGCATCTACGTGCAGCTCGAAGTGGCCAAGATCGAAGCGGAACTGCGCGCCGCGCGGTCGTGGTTCTACGGCGCCATCGACGACGCCTGGCAGGTGCTGCTGGCCGGCGACGAGCCGAGCGATCACCAGGTCAGCATGCTGCGCCTATCCACCACCCACGCCGCCCGCGTCGGCGCCGACGTGACCCGCCGCGCGCAGATGCTCACCGGGATGACCGGCGTCTATGAATCCAGCCCGCTGGCGGCCCAGGTGCGCGACGTGCAGATGATCACCCAGCACGCCTTCATGGGCGACATCACCTACCAGAACGCCGGCGCGATGCTGTTCGGGCTCAAGCCCATGCCGGGCTACCTCTGAAATCCACCTGACGGAGTTTTCTATGAGCGAAAAGAAACCCCTGCGCGTCCTGTTCTGCATCGGCGTGAACCAGAACTTCATGGACGGCACCCCCGAAGAGATGAAGGACGTGTGGGCCGCCTTCGTGGCGATGATGCGCGGCATCCCGCGTCTGCCGGGCGTCACCGTCCTCGGCAACATGGACGACGACCAGATCATGGTCGGCCCCTCGGTCGCCTTCCCCTGGACCACCTACGTGCTGGCCGACGTACCGGACTACGAGACGGTGACCGCCGCCTGCAACCTGTTCCGGGTCACCCCGGTGGGCGACGGCACCTACAAGCTGTGGAAGTACATGCGCGTCGAAGCCCGCATCGGCCGCGAACTGGTCATCCCGGAATAAGCCCGCCATGGCCGACAGCAAGAAACTCCGGCGTCTCGAAACGCGCCTTGCCCGCTTCGAGAGCGAACACGCGATCCGTGCCTGCATGAACCGCTACATGGTGCTGTGCGACGCGCTCGATGCCGCCACCCCGCTGGACGAACTCGTCGGCCTGTTCACCCGGGATGCCATCTGGGAGGGCATCGGCGAGAAGTACCGCGGCACCTTCGGGCGCCTAGTGGGGCGCGGCGCACTGCGCGAGATGTTCGCCGGCTACATGACCGAGCCCGCGCACTTCTCGGTGAACGTGCACTTCCTCACCTCCGAGCTGATCGAACTCTCCTCCGCCAACAGCGCCTGCGGCAGCTGGGTGATGTTGCAGACCTCGACCTTTGCCGACGGCCGCTCACACCTCAATGCCGCGCGGCTCAGCGTGGATTTCGCACGCGCCAAGGGCCGCTGGCGGATGTCCCACTTCCGTACCGAAAACCTTTTCAGCCGGCCGGTGGATGCGTGGAATGTTTCCGCCCCGCTGCCCGTGCCGGACTGAGCCAGACCAGCAACAGCCCCATCAACCCCGGGCACGTCCCGGCCACTGCACAAGGAATTCATCATGACGAGCAAGACCGACACAGCCGACCAGGCTCTCACCCTCGGCGACCGGGTCCAGACGGACCGGGTGCACACCTCGCTTTACACCGATCCGGCGATCTTCGAAGCGGAGATGGACAAGATCTTCTCCAGCACCTGGGTGTGGGTTGCCCACGCCAGCGAAGTCCCGGAAGCCGGCAGCTTCAAGAACACCTACATCGGCCGCCAGCCGGTCATCGTCGTGCGTGACCGCAAGCAAAAGGTGCACGTGCTGCTCAACCGCTGCCGCCACCGCGCCGCCACCGTATGCGAAGGCAAGAAGGGCAAGATCAACAGCTTCGTGTGCCCCTACCACGGCTGGAGCTACTCCCTCGACGGCGCCCTGCGCGGCGTGCCCCATCCCGAGAGCTACGCCGACCAGCTCGAGAAGGGCGAGCTGGGCCTGGTCAGCCTGCGCGTCGAGGAATACGCCGGCATGCTGTTCGCCACCTTCAACAACGATGTCGAGCCGCTGGTCGATTACCTCGGCCCCGCCAAGAAGTGGATGGACCTCTTCATGAAGCAGGGCGGCGGTTTCCCGGTCAAGGTGCAGGGCGAACATCGCTTCCGCTTCCCCGGCAACTGGAAGATCCAGCTCGAAAACACCACCGACGCCTACCACTTTCCGCTGGTGCACAAATCCTTCCTCTCCTCGGTGGATAAGCAAACCGAAGAGATGCTCGACTTCGTCACCGGCACCGGCTACGTGGAAGACCTGGGCAACGGCCACAGCGTGATGGTGATGATCCCCGCCCTCGTGGATCTGGAAGCCGAGCTCGATGCGCCCATCCCCGAACGCTTTGCCGCGCTGGCCGACGAGCTGCGCGCCGAAGGCACGCCGGACGACGAGGTGCGCCGCATCGTCCGCGCCGTCGGCGGCTCGGGCTTCAACCTGAACCTCTTCCCCAACGTCGCCTGCTCGATGGCCTTCTTCCGCGTGCTGCAGCCGATCTCGGTCACCGAAACCGAAATCCACCACGCGGTCATCACCATGGACGGAGGCCCGCAAGCCGCCAACCAGGCCCGCCTGCGCATGCACGAACACTTCCAGGGCCCGATGGGCTTTGGCACGCCGGACGATTCCGAAGCCTGGGAGCGTGTCCAGAAGGGCTCCAGCTCGGGCCAGGATCTTTGGATCATGCTGAACCGGGGCCTCGCCGGCGAAAAGGAAACCGCTGACGGCCGCGCCAGCGATGTGAGTGCCGAAACCGGCATGCGCGCTGCCTACCAGCAGTGGAAAAAACTGATGACTGCCTGACCCGGAGACGACCCCCATGAACACCGAACTCATCACCCAAGTAAGCGCCTTCCTGTGGCAGGAAGCCGACATGCTCGACCACGGCGAATACGCACCGTGGCTTGAATCATGGACCCCCGACGGCCTGTACATCGTGCCGATCGACCCGCTCGAAACCGACTTCGCCAACACCCTCAACTACGCCTACGACGACGCCGCCATGCGCGAAAAGCGTGTGGCGCGGCTGTGCAGCGGCGAATCGATCTCCACCTCGCCGGTGCCGCGCACCATCCGCTCGGTGTCGCGCTTCCGCATCCTGACCAACGACGGCACCAACGTCACCGTGCGCTGCGCCCAGAACCTGCGCGAATTCCGCAAGGACGTGCTCAAGCACTACAGTGCCGACATCACCGTCGATCTCGTCCGCAGCGGCGGCAGCTTCCTGATCCGGCGCAAGATCATCCGACTCATCAACTCGACCGATACGCTCCAGGGTATCGGCTACATCCTCTAAGGAGCCGGACATGTCACAGGTCGCCCTCGTTACCGGCGCCGCCCAGGGCCTGGGAAACGTCATCGCCACGCAGCTCCTGGCTGCTGGCTACCGGGTCGTGCTCACCGACCGCAACGCCGCGCTGGCTGAGGCCGCGGCCGGGCAGCTCGACGCGGGCGACCGTGTGCTTGCCCTCAAGCTCGACGTAAAGCACAAGGAAGACTTCGAAGCCGCGCTGGCGGCGGTACTGGCCAGGTGGGGTGCGCTGCACGTGGTGGTGAACAACGCCGCCATGACCCCGACCACGCCGGTGATGCAGATCAGCGCCGAAGAGTTCGATGAAGTCATCGCCATCAACCTGCGCGGCACCTTCTTCGGCTGCCAGGTGTTCGGCGCGCACCTGGCCTCGGCAGGCTACGGCCGCATCATCAACCTGGCCTCGCTGGCCGGGCAGAACGGCGGCACCGCGTCGGGCGCGCACTACGCCTCGTCCAAGGGCGCCATCCTGACGATGAACAAGATTTTTGCCCGCGAACTGGCGCCCTCCAACGTCACGGTCAACGCCATCGCCCCCGGGCCCATGGAGCTGCCCTCGGTGCGCGCCGCCGTGCCGCCGGAACGCCTGGAAAAACTGATCGAGATGATCCCGGTGCAGCGCCTCGGCAACCCGAAGTTCGTGGCCGACCTGGTAGTGACGCTGGCCTCGCCCGATGCCGACTTCACCACCGGCGCCACCTGGGACGTAAACGGCGGCATCTTCATGCGCTAAGCGCCCCGCCACTCCACCTGACAAGCAGAAGAGAAAGCAGTCTTATGTCCGAAGAAACAATCAGGGTCGTCGTCAGCCGACGCCAGGAACAGGGGCACGGAGTCGTCGTTCTCGACATGGTGAGTGCCAACGGCGGCGAGTTGCCCGCCTTCGAGGCCGGCGCACACGTCGACCTGCACCTGGGCGAAGGCCTCGTGCGCCAGTACTCACTGTGCGGGAGCCCGGCCGAGCGGCGCATCTACCGCCTCGGCATCCTGCAGGATCCCAACTCCCGGGGCGGCTCGGTGGCCGCCCACGCGCACCTGCGCGAGGGCACCGAAGTGCGGATCGGCGTGCCGCGCAACCATTTTCCGCTGAGCATGGACGCCAGCCGTTCCATGCTGGTCGGCGGCGGCATCGGGGTTACGCCGATGATCGCCATGGCCCACGCCCTGGCCGATGCCGGCAAGGATTTCGAACTCCATTACTGCGGCCGCAGCCGCTCGGCCAGCGCCTTCATCGACGAGCTGAACGCCAGCTCCTTCAGCGATCGGGTGCATCTGCATTTCGACGACGAAGAGGCCGCGCAAAAGCTCGATCTGGCCCAGGCCCTGGCCAACACGCCACCCGGCACCCATCTGTACACCTGCGGCCCGGCCGGCTTCATGGACTGGGTGATCGGCGAAACCAAGCGGCTCGGCATCCCCGACGCGCAGGTTCACAAGGAATACTTCCAGGCCACCGCCCCGAGCGGCGGCACCGCCTTCGAGGTGATCGCCAAAAAAAGCGGCAAGCGCGTACGCGTGGAAGCCGACCAGAGCATCGTCCAGGCCCTCGCCGGCGTGGGCATCAAGGTCACCATGTCGTGCGAGCAAGGGGTGTGCGGCACCTGCCTGTGCACCGTGCTGGAAGGCACGCCCGATCATCGCGACGTCTTCCTGACCGACGACGAAAAGGCGGATAACGACCAGATCCTGCTGTGCTGCTCGCGCGCCAAGAGCGACACGCTGGTGCTGGACATCTGAGGCGCCTGGCCCCCACAAGAGAGGAGAACACCATGGTCGACATCAACGACTTCCGCAACGGCATGGCCATGCTGGCCGGCGCGGTCAATATCATCACCACCGACGGCCCCCAGGGCCTCGCCGGCTTCACGGCCACCGCCGTGTGCAGCGTCACCGACCAGCCGCCGACGCTGCTGGTGTGCATGAACCGGGCCTCCTGGGCGCACCCGATCTTCAGCGGCAACGGGGTGCTGTGCGTCAACGTGCTCGGCGCCGAACGGCAGGACGTGTCGGGGATCTTCGCGGATCGCAGCATCACCATGGAAGAGCGTTTCGCCCGCATCGGCTGGAAGGCCCTCGCCACCGGCAGCCCGCTGCTCGACGACGCCGTCGTGAATTTCGACTGCCGCATCGTGCAGACCCATGACGTGGGCTCGCACAGCGTCTTCTACTGTGAGGTCGAAGGCGTCCGGCAGGGCGCATCGCAGGCCGGGCTGGTGTATTTCAACCGTGGCTACCACGGCGTCGGCGAAACCGCCGAACTCGACTCCTGAGGCCGCGCGATGCCGAATCTCAACGTATATCTCGTCGAAGGCTTTGCGCCCGAACGCAAGACCGCCCTGCTCAAGCGCATGACCGATGCGGTCGTCGCCACCATCGGGGCGCCGCGCGAGGCGGTGCGGATCTTCCTGATCGAACTGGCCCGGGCGCATGTCTGCGTCGGCGGCGTCACGCTGCTGGAGGCGGATTTGCCCGGCGGCCCCACGGTGCATGCGCTGCTGGTGGCCGGCCGCAGCGAAGCCCAGAAGGAAGCCCTGATCGGCGGCCTGACCCGCGCCATCGAAGAAACCCTCGACGTGCCAGCCGAACCGGTACGCATCATGATTCTGGATATTGCCAACACCGACTTCGGCATGCAGGGCGTCACCGCCCGCTCGCTCGGCCGCTAGGCTGCGCGGCTTTGGTGCAGTGCAGCACAAAACCGGTGCCGGGGTGAGCGCCAAAAGCCCAAAACCCCGGCCCAAGCTTGAAATACATCAATAAAAACAGAACCTTAAAAAATAGTAAAAATGGCACGCGAAGTGCTTTAGTCCACGTGTAAGCAGGAGCATCAAGCTGCTCCGGCAATCAGTTTCAAACATTGTTCAAGCAAAGGCTTCCAAGGTTTGCATTCATGTTATTGTTGAGTCTATAAACGTGAAAAATCACGTGATAAAAAATATGAATCCAACCCGTCTTTGTGTGCAGTGCTTTCTGTTTGCAGCGGTCGGTTCTGGTCATTCACTTCCACTTACTGAAGGAGACATCCCATGAAGTTCAAGCATCTGGCAGTTTCGTTGTTGATCGGGGCGCTGTTTGCCGGCACCTCCCATGCCCAGGTCAAAATCGGCGTCGTATCGTCCTCCACCGGGCCGATCGCGATGGTTGGCATTCCGCAGAAGAACACCGTGCCGCTGATGCCCACCAAGGCCGGCGGGCAAAGCATCCGCTACATCCCGCTCGACGACGGCAGTGATCCGACCGCTTCGGTGGTGGCCATCAAGAAGCTGATCAGCGAGGAGAACGTCGACGCGATCATCGGCCCATCCGGTTCGCCCAACGCCATGGGCGCGATCCAGTTCATCGCCGAGGCGGGCGTTCCGCTGCTGGCGCCGGTCGGCACCGCGTCCGTGGTCCTGCCGATGAACGAACAGAAAAAGTGGGTCTTCAAGACCACGCAGAACGACGGCCTGATCGCCTCGGCCCTGCTGGAGCACATGGCCAAGACCGGGGTGAAGACGGTCGGCTTCATCGGCACCGCCGACCCGTATGGCGAAAACTGGGGCAAGGTCTTTGCCGAGGGCGCCGCCAAGAAAGGCATCCGCATCGTTGCCGACGAGCGCTTCCAGCGCCAGGACACCTCGGTGACCGCGCAGGCCCTCAAGGTGATCGCCGCCCGGCCGGATGCGGTGCTGATCGCCGCACCGGGCTCCCCCGCCGTGCTGCCGCAGCTGGCCCTCGTCGATCGCGGCTACAAGGGCAAGTTCTACCAGACCCACGGCGCCGCGCTGCCCGACTTCCTGAAGCTCGGCGGCAAAAAGGTCGAGGGCACGATCCTGGCGGCAAGCCTGATGCTGGTGCTGGACCAGGTGCCCGACAGCCACCCGTCGAAGAAGATCGCCAAGGGCTACATGGCGGCCTACGAAAAGACCTACGGCGTAACGCCCGCCACCTTCGGCGGCAACATGTACGACGCCGGCCTGCTGCTCGAGAAGGCCATTCCGCTGGCGCTGGCCAAGGGCAAGCCGGGCACGCCCGAGTTCCGCTCGGCCCTGCGCGACGCCCTCGAGCAAACCCGCGAGCTGGCCGCCACCCAGGGCGTCTACAACATGACGCCGGCCGACCACAGCGGCTTCGACGACCGGGGCCGGGAGCTGATCACCGTCTCCAACGGTACCTGGACCCTGCTGAAGTAAGGCCAGGCCAGCCCTCCCGGAGCCCTCGCGCCCCGGGAGCTTTCATCTGCCGCGCCTGGCAGCAACCGCATGTCCGCGACAGGCATACCCACCGCGGACGGGGATTTTCATGGACGTTCAGATTGCATTGATGCTCGCGCAGGACGGACTCACCAACGGTGCGATTTATGCGCTCCTGGCCTTGGCCCTGGTGCTGGTCTTCGCGGTCACGCGGGTCATCTTCATTCCGCAGGGCGAGTTTGTCGCCTACGGAGCCCTCACCCTGGCCATGCTGCAGGGCGGATCGATGCCGGCAACGGCATGGCTGCTGGCCGGCATGGGTGCGCTGGTGGCGCTGATCGACGGTGCCACTGCACTCAGGAACGGCCAGACCCAAAAGCTCGCCGGCGTGCTCGGCTGGAATGTCGGCTACCCGCTGGGCCTGGTCGCGCTGCTGACGCTGCTGCCGGTGAAGGATCTGCCGCTGGTGGCGCAGGTGGTGCTGGCCCTGGCGGTGGTCGTGCCGATGGGGCCGCTGCTGTACCGGCTGGTGTTCCAGCCGATCGCCTCGGCACCGGTACTCATCCTGCTGATCGTTTCGGTTGCCGTCCATGTGGCGATGGTGGGCATGGGCCTGCTCTTCTTCGGTGCGGAAGGCCAGCGAACGCCCGCGTTCAGTGACGCCAACTTCGAAGTCGGCCCCTTGATGGTCTCCGGCCAGACGGTGTGGGTCCTGATGGCGTCCCTCGTGCTGATCCTGGCGCTTTACCAGTTCTTCGAGCGCACGCTTTACGGCAAGGCCCTGCGCGCCACCGCGATCAACCGCAACGGCGCGCGCCTGATGGGCATTTCACCGGCGCTCGCGGGCAAGCTCACCTTCTTCGTAGCGGCGCTGATCGGTGCCCTGTCGGGCGTGTTGATCGCACCGATCACCACCATTTACTACGACACCGGCTTTCTGATCGGCCTGAAGGGCTTCGTCGCGGCGATCATCGGCGGGCTGGCCAGCTACCCGCTGGCCGCGGTGGGCGCCGTGCTGGTCGGGCTGCTCGAATCCTTCTCGTCCTTCTGGGCCAGCGCCTTCAAGGACGTGATCGTGTTCACGCTGATCATTCCGGTGCTGATGTGGCGCTCGCTCACCACCCGCCATGTGGAGGAGGAAGAATGAGAAAAGATCGTCTCGTCCTGGGCGCCTTCCTCGCCCTGGTTCTGGCCATGCCGGCGCTGCTGCCGTCGTTCTACGTCACGCTGCTCAACTACATCGGCCTTTACGCCATGGTGGCGCTGGGCCTGGTGCTGCTCACCGGCGTCGGCGGCCTCACCTCCTTCGGCCAGGCCGCCTTCGTCGGGCTGGGGGCCTACACCACCGCTGCGCTCACCACCGCGCCGGCGCTGCCGGGCTGGATCGCCTGGGCGGGTTCCTCGCCCTGGGCCACGCTGTGCCTGGGCCTCCTGCTGACCGTGGCGGTGGCCCTGATCCTCGGGTCACTGACGCTGAAACTCTCGGGGCATTTCCTGCCGCTGGGCACCATCGCGTGGGGCATCAGCCTGTATTTCCTGTTTGGCACCCTCGAAAGCCTGGGCGGCCATTCGGGCATCACCGGCATCCCGCCGATCGCCATTTTTGGCTGGACCCTGGATGAAGGCGGCGAGATCTACTACCTGATCTGGGCCTTCCTGATGCTGGCGGTATTCACCACCCGCAACCTGCTCGACTCCCGCGAGGGGCGCGCCATCCGGGCACTCAAGGGGGGCATGGTGATGGCCGAGGCGATGGGGGTGAACACCTCGCGCTCACGCATGATCATCTTCGTGATCGCCGCGCTGCAAGCCTGTGCGTCCGGCTGGCTGTACGCCCACATGCAGCGCTTCATCAACCCGACGCCCTTCGGCGTGCACTTCGGCATCGAATACCTGTTCATGGCGGTGGTGGGCGGTGCCGGGCACGTGTGGGGCGCGCTGGTCGGCGCGGGCCTGATCACGATCCTCAAGCAATGGCTGCAGGACATCCTGCCCCGGCTGCTGGGTTCCAACGGCAACTTCGAAGTGATTGTGTTCGGCGTCATGATGGTGATCGTGCTGCAGCGCGCCCGCGACGGCCTGTGGCCGGTTCTGGCCCGGCTGGTGCCGGTGAAGCCCGTGCAGAAGACCATCGACGCCAGCGCCGAGAGCCTGCCCCGGCGCACCCTGCCCCAGGTTGGCGAGCGCATCCTCGAGGCCCGCAACGTGACCCGCAAGTTTGGCGGCCTGGTGGCCAACAACGACATGAGCCTCGACGTGAAGGCCGGCGAGATCCTCGCCCTCATCGGCCCCAACGGCGCCGGCAAGAGCACCATGTTCAACCAGCTGTCAGGCGTCGATACACCCACCTCCGGCGAGGTGCTGTTTCTCGGCCAGCCCGTCGCCGGCCGCGATTCCCGCCAGATCGCCGGAATGGGCATGAGCCGCAGCTTCCAGCACGTCAAGTTGCTGCACAGCATGAGCGTGCTCGAAAACGTCGCCATCGGCGCCCATCTGCGCGGCGAGCGGGGCGTGATCAGCGCCGCCTGGCGCCAGGATCGCACCGAAGAGGCGCGCCTCCTCAAAGAGGCCGCCTTCCAGATCGAACGCGTCGGCCTGGCCCAGCACATGTTTGACGAAGCCGGCAGCCTGGCCCTGGGCCAGCAGCGCATCCTCGAGATCGCCCGCGCCCTGTGTTCCGACCCCTGCCTGCTGCTGCTCGACGAGCCGGCCGCCGGCCTGCGCCTGAAAGAGAAGGAAGCGCTGGGCGAGCTGCTGCGCAAACTGCGTTCCGAAGGCATGGCGATCCTCATCGTGGAGCACGACATGGATTTCGTGATGGGGCTGGTGGACCGGGTGGTGGTGATGGAATTCGGTCAGAAGATTGCCGAAGGCCTGCCCGAAGAAATCCAGCAGGATCCCGCCGTGCTCGAAGCCTACCTGGGAGGGGTGTAAGCATGAACGAAGTGAAGAATCCCGTTCTGCAGATCGACAAGCTCTGCGTTTCATACGGCAAGGTCGAAGCCCTTTCCAACGCCAGCATCACGGTTGGCGAGGGGCAGATCGTCACCGTGATCGGCCCCAACGGGGCCGGCAAGACCACCATGCTGTCGGCCATCATGGGCGTGCTCGGATCGGCGGGGCGGGTCAGTTTCGACGGCACCATCGAGGCCGTTCCCGAAGTGGAGCGGATGGTGGCGCGGGGCATGAACCTCGTGCCCGAAAAGCGCGAGCTGTTCGGCGAGATGAGCATCGAGGACAACCTGGTCCTGGGCGCCTTCCAGCGCTACCGCATGGGCCACCGGGACCAGGCCCGGACCATGGACGAAGTGTTCGAGCTGTTTCCGCGGCTCAAGGAGCGGCGCACGCAGCTTGCGGGCACGCTGTCCGGCGGCGAGCGCCAGATGCTGGCCGTGGGCCGGGCGCTGATGGCCAAGCCCCGGCTGCTGATGCTCGACGAACCCAGCCTCGGGCTGGCGCCGCTGATCGTCCGCGAAATCTTCCGCATCGTGGCCGAGCTGCGCCGGCGCGGCGTGTCCATCCTGCTCGTCGAACAGAACGCCCGCGCCGCCTTGCAGGTGGCCGACTACGCCTACGTGCTCGAAACCGGGCAGATCGCCATGCAGGGCCCCGCCCACACCCTGGCCGACGACCCGCGGGTGATCGAGGCCTACCTCGGCCTCGGCGGCAAGCACCAGGCCATGCTCTCTACCTGAACCGACACCACAAGGACACTCCGATGGAAGCGATCCGCATCATCATGGATGAACACCAGTCGCTGGCAGCGATCATTCACGCCATCCGGCTCATGATCAGGGAAGTCGGCGCAGGCCGGCTGGCCCCGGACTTCAAGCTGTTCAAGGCCATGGTGCATTACCTCGACGCCTATCCCGAAAAACGCCACCACCCCAAGGAAGACCAGTTTCTGTTCGGGCCGCTCAAGGCGCGCACCACCGAGGGCGCCGACGCCCTGGCCCGGCTGGAGGCCGAGCACGGGCTGGCCGAGGCCCGCATCCAGGCCCTCGACACCGCCCTGCAAGGCTATGCCGACGGCGCGCCGGACGGTTTCGAAGCCTTCACCGCGGCCTTCGAAACCTACGCGAATTTCTACCGCAACCACATGCTGCTCGAAGAGCGCGAGATTCTGCCGCTGCTCAAACGGCATTTCACGGCCGACGACTGGGCGCGGGCGGATGCCGGCTGCCAGGCCACGCCCGACCCCATGAGCGGCACCCGCACGCCGGACGGCGACGAGGATTTCCGGCGGCTTTTTTCGAGGCTGGTGGCCGCGACCCCCGCCCCGCTCGGACTGGGAGGCGGGCCGTACAAGGATGATTGAATGCCCGGCCGTCATGCTGGCCAGCGCCAGTTTCGGGATGACGGGACGCTAAGGTATGCTCTCGGCCGGCACGTTGCGCAACGCACGGGCCGGCCTCCTGATGCTCCTGCCTGCGAACCAATTATTCCCATGACGTCCCCCAAAAAAAGCAGCCGCTACCTCCCTGATCACGAAGATTTCAGCTACGAGGAATTTCCGTTCTACTGGCTCGCCCGCGTGCACAGCGTGTATGCCCTGGAGATGGAGAAAGTCCTCAAGAAGCTGGGCACCGACATCCCGGCCCGGCGCGTGCTGCTGATCCTGCGCCGGCAGGGCCCGGTGAGCGTGTCCGAACTGGCCACCCACGCCATCATCAAGCTCTCGACCATCACCCGGATCGTGCAGCGCATGCGTGAAGATGGCCTGGTTGAAACCCGCACCAACCTTGATGACGCACGCATCACCGATGTTTTCGTCACCCAGAAGGGTTACGAGCTGACCGACCGCATCCAGGAAGCCACCAAGAAAATCTTCGTCAAGGGCTACACCGGCCTGAACGACGCCCAACTGCAAAAGCTCACCCAGACGCTGCAGGTGGTCTTCCGCAATTTCACCGACGACTGAACGTCGCCGGCACGCCGGCCGGCATCAGCGATCGGTTTCACCCCCAGCGCCATCCTGGGCCGATGCGCCGCAGGCATGGCAGAAGCGCGAGAAGGCGCTCTTGCGCTCGGTGCACTTTCCGCAGTGGTCAAACAGACAGATGCCGCAGTGGGGGCAGAAATCGATGCTCGTGTTTTTCAGGTCCACGCTGCGCTCGCAGCCAGGACACACGCTCTTGGCCAGGCGCGCCAGCGCGGTGTCGTAGCCCAGCTCCTGGCGACGCTCCAGGTCGGGCCGGGCTTCGGCCTCCTTCTGGCGCTCGAGGTAGCGGTTGAGCGCCGCAATGGCCTGCCGGCCGACCACCACGGTCACCACGATGCCCACCGCGTAGCGCACGTAACCGCCGTAATCGGGCAGGTAGGGCACCAGCTCGACAAAAAAGGCGAACAGCGCAAAGTAGATGAAGCCCCACACGAAGGGCCAGCCGCTGCCCTTGCGCTTCTTGGCGAACAGCCAGCCGGCAACGCCCAGCAGCGGCAGGGTCAGCGCCAGGCGATACAGGAACACGCGCAGCTCCTGGCCCTGCAGGGCATCCGACAAGGCCGACCCGGCGCTCTGCTCCAGTTGCTGCAATTCTTTCAGGGCGCGCTGCTCGGCCTGACGGGCATCGAGGGCGATCTGCTGCTGGTTTTCAACGGCGGCCAGCGCCCGGCGCTCGCCCAGCTTGAGCGCATCGAGGGCCGTGGTGCGGGTGATCAGCTCCGGGTCCTGATCCGGCCGCCGGGTGGCCTGCCGGGTCGCCAGCCAGTTGTTGAAGGTTTCATGGGCACTGGCGGTGTCGGCGCGCCGGGCGTTGAGCTGGAGCTGCGCCTGATCGAGCGCGTCGTCGGCCTCCTGGCGGGTCAGCCGGGCCTGCCGGATCGAGGCCCGCGCCTTCTCGGCCGCCGGCTTGTCGATGAAATCCTCCAGCGTGTAGCGCTGCTCGACCTTCGGCAGGTTCGCGACGACCTTTCCGCCCAGACCGATCAGGAAACTGCCAAACGCGAAGGCCACCAGCCACAGGCCGACGCGAAACCATTTTTCGGACAACCTCAACGCCTTGTTCATCCCGCACCTCCCGCATCCACGTCCCTCGGCGGCGCCCCACGACGGTGCGCCTTGCCCTCAGCCATCATAAACGGGCACGCACCATCCGGCCCGCCCCGGCCCGCTTCCGGGCGAATCGTGTCAATTTGTCAAAGTCCGCATAAATAACAGAAGTACCCAAATACGCCTCATACCGACGCCAGAGAGCCCCCTATAATCAATCGTCACATCGCAATTGCAACACGCTGCGGCCTGCGGGATGACTCGCGGCGGGCCGGCCGGACCGGCATCGCCAGCCTTGCCCCTGACCTACCGGGAGAACCTTACCGATGACAGCCCAGACCACCCTGCGCCTCTGCCACTCCGGCATGGACAGCCGCTCGCTGTATGCCTTCGAGATCTTTCTCTCCCGTGTCGGCCCCCGCTCCTGTGAAATCACCGGAGAAGAAGCCGCCGACGTGGCCTTCATCGACATCGACAACGACCTCGGCACCTACCTGCTCGAAGGCCATCGGCTGCTCTACCCCTCCCGGCCGCTCATCGTCAGCGCCCAGTCGCCCGGACATGGCGACGACCCCCTGACCATCGAAGTGACCAAGCCGGTCGGCCTGGCCGCGTTTTCCGCAGCGCTCGAACAGGTTCGCCGCCTGCTGCCGCCCAGCGCCGACGACAGCCCCCGCAGCCTTGACGCCGCCGCCCTCGAAAGCGCCGACGACATCCCCGACGAAATGCCGATCGAGGCCCTGCTCGGCCACGTCGCCCCCCGCCCGGCCAGCGCCGATCCGGTCGCCCTGCTGCGCCAGCTCGAAGAGCGCATGTCCACCTTCTACGTGGGCTCCATGCCCGACGTGAACCTGGACGACCCCGCGGCCCGGGCCGCCATTTTTTACGCGCCGGAGCTGTTCCTGCAGGGCGAGATCGCCCGTGCCCTGGCCCACGCCCGTGAAATCCAGCGCCCGGTTCGCCTCGACGACCACAGCGGCGCCGCGCTGTTCCTCGACCCCCGCCACGGCCTCGCCTACCCGGCGCGCAGCACCAACGCCTTGCGCGCCCTGTCCCAGCTGCCCACCCGCGGCACGGTAAATATGGCCCGGGTCGAAGCCCGCGACGCACCGCAGCTTGCCGACCTCGACAGCCGGCCGCTGGAAGCCGTCGAATGGGACGTGGCTCTGTGGGCATCCCGCGGACGGCTGCCCCGCGGCACCGACCTCGACCTCCCGGTGCGCCTGCACTGCTGGCCCAACCTCACCCGCCTCGCGGTGCCGCCCGAAGCCATGCGCATCGCCGGCTTGTGGTCCAGGGGCAGCTTCAGCCTGCGCGACACCGTGCGTACCCTCGACGTGCCCCAGCGCTACGTTTTCGCCTTTTACAGCGCGTGCCACGCCCTTGGCCTGGTCGAGCAGGTTGCCACCCCGGCAGCCCTGGCCGCAGCCCGGCGGGACGCCACCGGCAGCACGTCCGCCGCGGCCCCGCCGATGCGCGGCCTGTTCAAGCGCATCCTGGGCAAGCTGCTCGGTGCCCGTCTTAGCGAGGCTGCACCCGGCTGACTCCCGGATGAGCCACTACAAGATCATTTTTGCCGGCCCCGTCGGCGCCGGCAAAACCACGGCCGTGTCGGCCGCCAGCGACATTCCGCCGATACGCACCGACGCCGTCGCCTCCGACGAAGTCCGCGAGCTCAAGCCCAACACCACCGTCGCCCTCGACTACGGCGCGATGAAGCTCGCCGACGGCAGCACCATCCACCTCTACGGCACGCCCGGCCAGCAGCGCTTCGACTTCATGTGGGAGATCCTCACCGAAGGCGGCATCGCCCTGATTTTGCTGATCGACAACTCCCGCGGCGATCCGCTCAAGGAACTCCGCTTCTATCTCGGCGCCTTCAGCGGCTTCATCCGCAAGACCGCGGTGGCCATCGGCGTCACCCACACCGACCTTTGCGCCACCCCGCGCCTGGCCGACTTCCAGGCCGAACTCGACCATGCCGGCTTCGGCTGCGTGCCGGTCTTCGAAGTCGACGCCCGCGCCCGCCGCGACGTGTGCCTGCTCATCGAAGCCGTCCTCAGCACCATCGACCCCGTGGCGAAAGCCTAAAAGAGCCTGTTCTGCCGCCCGGCCAGCGCCTCGAGAAGCGTCGGCGCCGGGGCTACCACATCAGGTCGTCGGGCACCTGGAAGGCGGCGTAAGGATCATCCTCGGCGCTCCCGGAGCTGGCTTGCTTCACCTCAACGACCAGTGACGGGTCGCGCTCGGCGATCTTGTCGGCGATCACCTTGGGGAGCAGTTCGATGGACTCGCCCACGCAGACGACCACCAGCAGCCCGGAAATCAGGTGCTCCCGCACCTTGGCCGAAACGTGGACACGCTTGATCTTGTTGTCGTGGGTGAAGTTGTAGGCGATGTCGCCGCCGCCCTTGCTCTGCCGGCTCTGCTGAATCATCTGGGCGATCTGCGCCATGATCGCCTTCTGGGTGGCGGCAGCGTCGCGCTGGGCGTTGAGTTCGCGGGCCCGCTCGGCGTTCTTCCTCTGGATTTCCAGGGCCGCGAGGCGCGCCTCATCGACGCTCTGGGTGCCCGTGCGGCGCTCGACCTTCTTCTGTTTGGCCTTTTCCTGGTTGGCCTGTTTGACCTTGTTCTTGTTGACCAGGCCGGCTTTCAAAAACTGTTCCTGCAAGGAGGCCATGTCTGCCACTCCGTAAATGGGGTTCATCCAGCCGGGCAAGCTACCGGCCGGCGCGAGTGGCGGCAGGATAGCAAAGATGCCGGCTCCGCGGATTCGGCCGCATGGCGCCGGGCCAACCTGACGCCAGCCGCCATGCGGATGCAAGCTTCACGCAAGAAAAACGCCAGACTTGCGAAAGGATGGCCCCCTAAACTGGCGCTCTGACAGATTGAGCCAGCACAGGCATGCCCCCACGTCCCCCCCACCTTCGAATTGTCGTCGTGCTGGCAGCTCTGCTGTCGCCGCTCCCCGGCCTCGCCCAGGCTGACACCACCGGGCTGACTCTGGCCGAAGCCGACAAGCGCCTGCTCGAAGCCAACCCGGCCATCCTCCAGGCCCGCGCCGCCGTGGCCGGAGCCCGTGCCGGCATCGACATGGCCGGCGCCCGCCCCAACCCGCAGCTCAGCGTCGGCGTCACCAGCACCGACCCCGGCGCCAGGCACAGCGGCGGCTACTGGAAGCGCCCCACGGACAACGTGCTGCGCATGGACCAGCTTTTTGAGCGCGGCGACAAGCGCGAGCTGCGCCTGCAGGCCGCCGGCAGCAACCTGTCGGCCAGCACTGCCGACCTCGCCAACACCATCCGCCTCGCCCGCATCGAGCTGGCCAACGCCTGGCTCGACCTGCGCGCCGCCCGCGAGATCCGCCGCATCGCCGACGAAAACGCCACCCTCGCCCGCCGCGCCTCCGAGGCCGCCGAGCTGCGCGGCAAGGCCGGCGACCTGGCCGGCATGGACGTGGCCCGTTTTTCTGCCGACGCCGCCCGGGTTGCCAACGATGCGCTGCAGGCCGAACTCGACCTCTCCCGCGCCCGCATCGCGCTGGCCCTGCTGCTGGGCCAGCGCGATGCGCCCGACAGCCTGAACACCAGCGACGACTGGCCCGGCCCCGAGGCCGCGCCCACCGCCGCAGCGGCCGACGAGAACAGCGCCGAGCGCCCGGATATTCTCGCCGCCCGGCGTCGCGTCGAGCAGGCCGGCGCCCTGCGCGAACTGGCCCGGGCCCAGCGCAGCCGCGACGTGTCCATCGGCGTGCAATACGAACACGTGCCGGCCAACAGCAACAGCAACACCTCGGAATCGTCCTACGGGCTCAGCGTCTCGGTGCCGCTGCTGCTGGGCAACGACTACCGCGGCGACATCGCCAGGAGCGAAGCCGACTACACCGCCGCCGAACAGCAGCTCAGCGCCACCCGCGCCTTTGTCAGCAGCGAAAAAACCCGCCTCGGCGCCGAATACGCCGCGCGTCAGTCCCGCTACCAGCGTGTCGCCGAGATCGTGCTGCCGGCAGCCGAACGGGCCGGCCGCGGCGCGGACATCGCCATCCAGAAGGGCGGCATGAGCCTCACCGACTACCTCGACACCCAGCGCAGCCTGCGCGCCGCACGCATCGAAGCGATCCAGGCGCGCGCCGACCTCGCCCGCGCCGCCCTCCTGCTGCGCCTGGCCGGAGACACCCCATGAAGCGCAAACTCATCGTCATCGCCCTCATCGCCGCGGCCGCCATTGGCGCCGGCGCCTGGTACTTCCGCGCCCCCCAGGCCGAGCCGCCGGCCGAGGCCGTCATCCAGAAACCCTCGGCCGAGCCCGGCGTGCTGCGCTTTCCCACCGCCGCCCCGCAGCTTGCCCAGCTCAAGGTGGAGCGCACCGAGCTGGCCCCGGTGCCAATGGACGAGCCGCTGGCCGCCCATGTCGCCTACGACGAAAACGCCACCGCCCGTTTGTTCGCGCCCATCCCCGGCCGGGTCGTCGAAATTCGCGCCAACATCGGCGACACGGTGAAGGCCGGCGCGGTGCTGGCGGTGCTGGACGCCCCCGAGCTGGGCACCGCCGCGGCCGATCTGGCCAAGGCCCAGGCCGACTCCCAGCAGAAGAAAGCCGCCCTCGAACGCAGCCGCAGCCTGTTTGCCGCCGAAGTCATCGCCCGCCGCGAACTCGAAGCCGCCCAGGCCGAATGGCAGCAGGCCCAGGCCGAAGCCGAGCGCGCCCGGCTGCGCCTCGCCAACCTCGTGCCCGGCGGTAGCCCCGGCGGCCAGCGCTACCTGCTGCGCGCGCCGATCGCCGGCGTGGTGGCCACCCGGCACATCAACCCGGCCATGGAAGTGCGCCCCGACGCCGCCGAGCCGCTGTTCGTCGTCACCGACATGAGCCGCCTGTCGGTGCTGGTGGACGTGCCCGAGCGCGACCTGCCCGTCGTCACCGTCGGCAAATCGACCCAGATCGAGGTGTCCGCCTATCCCAACCGCAGCTTCACCGGCACCGTGGTGCATGTGGCGCCCACCCTCGACCCGCAAACCCGCCGCGTCCAGGCCCGGGTTTCCGTGGATAACCGCGAAGGCCTGCTCAAGCCCGAGATGTACGCCAAGGTCGGCATCCTCGCCGACGCCCGCGAAGAACTGCCCAGGATTCCCACCGGCGCCCTGCTCGTCGAAGGCGTCAAGAATTACGTCTTCGTCGAACGCGACCCAGGCGTATTCGAGAAGCGCGAAGTCACCCTCGCCGTGCAGACCCGCAGCTACGCCTACGTGTGGAGCGGCGTGAAAGGAGGCGACAAGGTGGTCGGCGTCGGCGCGCTGCTGCTCAACGCCGAGCTGGCGAGCAGCTCCCGGTAAGCGGCCATGTTCGATACCCTCATCACCCTCGCCCTGCGCCAGCGCGCCTTCATCATCATCGCCGCGCTGGCGCTGCTCGGTTACGGCCTCTACGCCGTCAGCCAGATTTCCATCGAAGCCTTTCCCGACGTGCAGGACGTGCAGGTGCAGGTCGTCACCCAGGCCATCGGCCAGGCGCCGGAAGAGGTCGAGCGCACCATCTCGCTGCCCATCGAGCGCGAAATGAGCGGCGTGCCCGGCATGACCCAGCTGCGCTCGGTGTCGATCACCGGCCTGTCGGTGGTCACCCTCACCTTCAACGACAAGACAGCCGATTATTTCGCCCGCCAGCAGGTGCTCGAACGCCTGCAAACCGTGAGTCTGCCGCCGGGCGCCCAGCCGGTGCTGGCCCCGCTGACCACGGCAGTCGGCGAAATCTACCGCTACGTGCTCGAAGCCCCGCCCACCGCCAGCCGCGAGGAGATCCGCGCGATCCAGGACTGGACCGTGCGCCCGGCCCTGCGCATGGTGCCGGGCATTGCCGAAGTGGTGAGCTTCGGCGGCGCGATCCGCGAAATCCAGGTGCGCATCGAACCCGAACTGCTGCGCAAATACTCGGTCACCCTCGACGAAGTCACCCAGGCGCTCGCCAATTCCAGCGCCAACGGCAGCGGCGGCCTGATGCGCCGCGGCGACGAAGCCCTGGTGGTGCGCACCCTCGGCCTGTTCAACAACCTCGACGACGTGCGCGACGTGGTGGTGGTGGCCCGCGACGGCAAGCCGGTGCGCATCAGCGACGTGGCCGAAGTGGTTGCCGGCGCCCGCCCCCGCTCCGGCATCGTCGCCTTCAACGACCGGGACGACGTGGTCGAGGGCATCGTCCAGATGACCAAGGGCGGCAACGCCGCGCGGATTGTCGAAGCCCTCAAGCTCAAGGTGGACGAGGTCAACGCCCGCCTGCCCGAAGGCTACAGCCTGCGCCCGATCTACCAGCGCACCGAACTCATCGCCCACACCGTGGCCACCGTGGGCGAGAACCTGCTGGTCGGCGCGGTGCTGGTCACCGCCATCCTGCTGGGCTTCCTGCGCAACCTGCGGGCGGCGATCATCGTTGCGGCGGTGATTCCGCTGTCGCTGCTGTTCGCCTTCATCCTGATGCACGCCATGGGCGTGTCGGCCAACCTGATCTCGCTGGGCGCGGTGGACTTCGGCGTGATCATCGACAGCGCGGTGGTGATGGTCGAAGCCCTGATGGTGCGTCTGGCCGTGGAAAACCACGCCGAACACCACGGCATCGCCTCGCCGGTGGGGCGGCGCATCCACGCCCTCAAGCAAACCTGTATCGAACTCGGCACGCCGATCATGTTCTCGAAGGCCATCATCATCGTCGCCTTCCTGCCCATCTTCACCTTCCAGCGCATGGAAGGCCGCATCTTCACCCCGGTGGCGCTGACCCTCTCGTTCGCGCTGCTCGGCGGCCTGATCCTGACCCTCACGCTGGTGCCGACCCTGCTCTCCTACGCCCTCAACAAGGAGGACATGGCCGAGAAGGAAAGCCCCTGGCTGCACCGCCTGCAGGCAGGCTACCGCGCCCTGCTGGTGCGCCTGCAAACGCGTCGCCGGCAGGTGATCGGTGCCTCGGCGGCCGCCCTCGCCGTGGCCCTGGCCCTCGCACCGCTGCTCGGCTCCGAGTTTCTGCCCAAGCTCGACGAAGGCAACATCTGGCTCACCATCAGCCTGCCCCAGTCCTCCGGCCTCTCCAACACCAAGGAGATCGAACGCAAGGTGCGCTCGGCCCTGTCCACCTACCCGGAAGTGAAGGCCATCATCACCCACGTCGGCCGCCCCGACGACGGCACCGACCCCAAGGGGCCCAACAACATCGAAATCCTGGTGGATCTCAAGCCCCGCGACGAATGGCGCTTTGCCACCAAGGACGCGCTGGTGGACAGCATGTCGGGCAAACTCGCGGCCATTCCCGGCCTGCCCACCAACTTCTCGCAGGTCATCCAGGACAGCGTCGAGGAATCTCTCTCCGGCGCCAAGGGCGAAATCGCGGTCAAGGTCTTCGGCCCCGACCTGCAGGTGCTCGAAACCAAGGGCAACCAGATCGCCGGCGTGCTCAACCGCATCCAGGGCTCGGCCGACGTGGCCGCCCTGCCGGTGGGCGGGCAGAGCGAGGTGGACATCCGCCTGCGCCGTGAAGCCCTGGCCCGCTACGACATCAACGTCACCGATGTGAACGCGATGATCCAGACCGCCCTTGGCGGCAGCACGGTCAATGTGTTTTACGACGGCGAACGCCGCTACGACGTGAGCCTGCGTTTCGGGCCCGAGTTCCGCGACCAGGTGGACGACATCGCCAGCCTGCCGGTTGCCCTGCCGGGCGGCCACGGCAGCATTCCGCTGGGCGACCTGGCCGACGTGGAGCTGCGCCAGGGCGCCTCGCGCATCCAGCGCGAAGCGGGCAGCCGCAACGTCATCGTCAAGGCCAACCTGCGCGGCCGCGACCAGGGCAGCTTTGTTGCCGAAGCCCAGCAAAAGGTGGCCGCCGAAGTCACCCTGCCGGCCGGCTACAGCGTCACCTGGGGCGGCCAGTTCGAGAACCAGCAGCGCGCCATGGGCCGCCTCAAGCTCATCGTGCCGATCACCCTGGGCTTGATCTTCTCGCTGCTGTTCTGGGCCTTCCGCGACATCCGCCCGGCCATGCTGGTGCTCTCGATGGTGCCCTTCACGCTGATCGGCGGCTTTGCCGGGCTGGCGCTGGCCGGCCTGCACCTGTCGGTGTCGTCGGCGGTGGGCTTCATCGCCGTGGCCGGCATCTCGGTGCAGAATGGCGTGATCATGGTTGAACAAGTCATCGAAATCGCCCGCCGCGGCGCCAGCCGCTCCGAGGCCATCCTCGACGGCGCCATGCTGCGCCTGCGCCCCATCGTCATGACCGCGCTGATGGCCGGCCTCGGCCTGCTGCCGGCGGCGCTCTCCCACGGCATCGGCTCCGAAACCCAGCGCCCCTTCGCGGTGGTGATCGTCGGCGGCATCGTCAGCGCCACCTTCTTCACCCTGCTGCTGCTGCCGGTGCTGTTGTCCTTCGGCGGGCCGAAGGACAACGCCAAGAGCGAAGGGTGAAGCGTGAAGAAGTCCTTGCCTGGTGCCTGCGCCGCATGACTCCGGGCACTTCACGCTCAGGTTCTCACCCTTAACCCTGATCCCGCCCCATGCGCATCCTCATCGTCGAAGACGACCCCCTGCTCGCCGACGGCGTGGCGCAGCTGCTGCGCGGCGCCGGCTTCACGACCGACTACGTGGGCAGCGCCGAGCTGGCCGAGGCGGCACTGGCCGCCGAAAAATTCGACCTGATGGTGCTCGACATCGGCCTGCCGGGCATGGACGGGCTGGAGCTGCTGTCGCGCCTGCGCAGCCGCCACAACCCCATTCACGTGCTCATGCTCACCGCCCGCGACGCCCTCAACGAACGCGTGCGCGGCCTCAACCTGGGCGCCGACGACTACCTCACCAAACCCTTCGCCGCGGTCGAGCTGCTCGCCCGCATCAACGCGCTGGTGCGCCGCAGCCGCGGCCAGAGCGGGCAGCGCCGCGAGTTCGGGCCCCTGTCCCTCGACGAGGAAGCCCACCGCGCCTGGCTCCACGGCCAGCCCCTCGACCTGCCCCAGCGCGAATGGGCGATACTCCAGTTTTTGCTCGACAACCCCGAGCGCGTGCTCAGCAAGGAGCGCATCGTGGCCGCCGTGTGCAGCTGGGACAAGGACATGAGCGTCAACGCCGTCGAGGTTTACGTCTCGCGCCTGCGCACCAAGCTCGAAGCCGCCGGCATCCGCATCCGTACCGTGCGCGGCCTGGGCTACATGCTCGAAGACCTGCCCCATGACGCGAAGCCTGCGTAAATCCCTGCTCCTCTGGCTGCTGTTGCCAGCCGCCCTCGCCCTCATCACCTTTTTGCCGCTGGCCTACCACCTGGTGCACCAGCCCGCCATGGAAGCCCTCGACCAGGCCCTGGCCGACGCCAGCCTGGCCCTCGTTCCGCACCTCGAAATCATCGACGGCGAACCGCGCTTCGTCTTCCCGCCCGCCGCCGAACAGGTGCTGCGCGCCGACCGGGTGGACGACATCTACTACCTGATCCTCGGCCCCCGCGAACGCTTCATCGCCGGCGACGCCGGCCTGCCCCACGAGCCCCTCGACGAGCAGGAAGTCCACGGCGACCGCAGCAGCTTCGACGCCCACTTCCGCGGCCACCGGGTGCGCGTCATCGCCATCCACCGCACGGTTTCGGGCGAGCCCTTCGTCTTCGTCACCGCCGAAACCACCCGCAAGCGCGACCAGCTGAAAATCGACCTCGCCGTGGCGCTCACCCTGCCGCTGCTCTTCTTTGCCGCCGCCACCGGGCTCACCATCTGGTTCGGCGTGCGCCACGCGCTGCTCCCGGTCGAAGACATCCGGCGCACCCTCCACAACCTCGAACACCGCGCCCTGCAACCCCTCGACGCGATGGTCGCCCCCATCGAGATCCGGCCGCTGGTGACCGAGTTCAACCAGGTGCTCGACCGCCTCGAACAAGCCGCCGAGGCCCAGCAACGCTTCGTCGCCAACGCCGCGCACCAGCTGCGCACGCCGCTGGCCGGCATCCGCACCCAGCTCGAACTGCTCCAGCGCGAACCCGACGCCGCCGAGCGCGAAGTCCGCATCCGCCAGAGCGTCGGCGCCATCGAACGCCTCGGCCACCTCATCAACCAGATGCTGGTGCTGATTGCCGCCGAACCGGGCGGACGCCACGAAAGCCTCGCCAGCTCGGTCGACCTGCCCGAACTGATCCGCGAACTCAGCCCGGAATGGATCCGCCTCGCCGAAGCCCGCGGCCTCGACCTGGGCTTCGAACTGACGCCCGCCCACGTTACCGGCGACCGCCTGCTGCTGGGCGAAATGATCGCCAACCTGGTGGTCAATGCCCTCAACTACACCCCGGCCCCGGGCGAAGTCACCATTCGCTGCCGCACCGAGGCGGGCCAGTGCATCATCGAAGTCGAAGACAGCGGCCCCGGCATCCCCCCCGAAGCCCGCGGGCAAGTCTTCGAGCGCTTCTTCCGCCTGCCCGCCGCCAGCCACCCCGGCAGCGGCCTGGGCCTCGCCATCGTCCGCGAGATCGCCCACGGCTCGGGCGGCGAAGTCGAAGTCCACGACGCCCCCGGCGGGCGCGGCGCGCTCTTGCGGGCAAGGCTGCCGGGCGGCACGACAGCGGACTGACGCGCCCGGCGCGCGCCAGCAGAGGATCATCTTCGAATAAGATTCCGGGACTTGGAGCTTGTCCGTAAATAGTCCGGCGTCGGCCTCTTATTCACGGACAAGCTCTTATCCGCCCATCTCCCGGAGCACCCCATGAAAGGCAACTTCACCGCCATCGTCCTGATCCTCATCGGCGCCCTCGCGCTGGGGGTCAATCTCGATCTGTTCGAAATCGACTTCGTCCGCCTCGCCCGCACCTGGTGGCCGGTCGTGCTGATCGCCCTGGGAGCAAGCCTGTTGTTCACCCCCGGCGACGGCGACAAGTCGGATTAATCCTGCTGCAACGCCCACCCCCAAAGATTCCCCCCTGCACCAACCCTCACTTCAAGGAAGCCCCAGCATGGCCATGGACATCGTCGATTACGAAATCTTCGGAAATGAAATGCAGTACGTCGAGGTGGAACTCGACCCCGGCGAAGCCGCCATCGGCGAGGCCGGCGTAATGATGTACATGCAGGACGGGATTGCCATGGACACCCTTTTCGGGGACGGCTCCCAGCAGCAAAGCGGCCTGTTCGGCAAGCTCATGGGCGCCGGCAAGCGCCTGCTCACCGGCGAAAGCCTGTTCACCACCGTTTATCACAACGAAAGCAGCGGCAAGCGCCGGGTTGCCTTCGCGGCGCCCTACCCCGGCAAGATCGTGCCGGTCGACCTGTCGCAGCTCGGCGGCACCCTGATCTGCCAGAAGGATTCCTTCCTCGCCGCGGCCAAGGGGGTGTCGCTGGGCATCGCGTTCCAGAAGAAGCTCGGCGTCGGCCTGTTCGGCGGCGAGGGCTTCATCATGCAAAAGCTGGAGGGCGACGGCATGGCCTTCATCCACGCCGGCGGCACCCTGCTGGAAAAAACCCTCGCCCCCGGCGAGACCCTGCGCGTGGACACCGGCTGCGTGGTGGCCTTCCAGCCCAGCGTCGATTTCGACATCCAGTACGCCGGCAAGATCAAGACCGCGCTGTTCGGCGGCGAGGGCCTGTTCTTTGCCACCCTCCGCGGCCCCGGCAGGATCTGGCTGCAGTCGCTGCCCCTGTCGCGCCTCGCCGACCGTATCGTGATGGCCTCCCGCATGGCCGGCGGCGGCGGCAAGGAGAGCGGCTCGCTGCTGGGCGGCATCGGCCTCGGCTCGCTGCTCGGCGACGACGAGTGAGCCCCGGCGAGGCGCCCCTTCCGGCCCGCTTCTACCCGGCGGGGGGCGACGCCCATGGCCACCCGGCCCGGCTCGCCTGGGACGGCGGCATGCTGCTCGTGCAGCCGGAGGATTCGCCCGCGCTGCGGGTGCCGGCCAGCCAGCTGCGCATCGAGCCCCGCGGCTTCAACCACAGCCAGTGGGCGATTGCCTGGGCCGGCGAAGAAGGCGCCACCCACACTCACCTGCTGATTGTCGACGACGCCCGCATCGCCCCGCTGCGCGCCGCCGCGCCGGCCCTGTTTGCCGCTGGCGACACGACCCGCCGGCACAGCCACCGGCGCTTTCGCGTCGGCATCGTGCTGCTGGCGGCCATCCCGCTGGCCTTCGTCGGCGCCTTGCTCCTGTCCGTCGAGCCCCTGGCCGAACGGCTCGTGGATCACATTCCGCCCGGTGTCGAGCAGCAGATCGGCGAGGCCGTGCTGGCCCACACCCGCGCCGCCGGCCCGATGATCACCGAAGGGCCGGCCTTCGATGCGCTGCAGGCGATCGGCAAACGCCTCGCCCGACCCGGCGAGGTGCTGCACTTCCACCTCGCCGCGCGCCCTGAACTCAACGCCTTCGCCGCCCCTGGCGGCATCGTCGTGGTGCACAGCGCGCTGATGGCCGGTGCGGGCTCGGCCGAGGAAGTCGCCGGCGTGCTGGCCCATGAAATCGCCCACGTGGAGCTGCGTCACAGCCTCCGCCAGATCGTCAAGTCGGCCGGCCTGCGCATCATCCTCACCGGGCTGTCCGGCGACTACGCGCCCCTTGGCGGCTGGGCGGCCCAGCTGGGCGAACTGAAGTTCTCCCGCGACGCCGAACGCGCCGCCGATGCCCGCGGCCTCGAACGCCTCAAGGAAGCCCGCATCGACCCGATGGGCATGCTGCGCTTTTTTGAAACCCTCGCGGTGAACACGCCTTCCGGCCCGGCGCTGCTGTCCACCCACCCGGCCACCGCCGAGCGCATCGACAGCCTGAAAGCCGCCATCGCCGCGGCGCCCGGCGCACCGGCGCAATCCATTGGAATCGACTGGGAGCCCGTCAAAAACGACCTGAACGGCCCGCCCGGAAAATGATGCCCCTGAGCGAAAGCAGCAAGGCGCGCGTCCGTTATCCGCAAGGTGAACTCTTCCGATGAGCGTGCCGGCGTGCTGATCCTCCCTGCAGGGCGGGTCGCGGCCCTGCAGTTAGCGTTTCTTGCGGTACGCGCAACCGAACCCGCCGGGTCAAGGCAGCCTCGAACAACTGCGCTCGCGGGTCATGTTGAAGCACAGCGCTTGCGGCTGCGCTTCAACCCGCCGGGCCTGCTTCAGGCCTTCGCGCCGGCGGGGTGGCTGGCGGCAACTTCCTCGTGTTCCCACTCGGCAACGGTGGCCGACAGCAGACGGGCCTTTTCGTGGGCATCCGGGGCGTGGTGATGCTCGACCTCGAAATGTTCCAGGGCCTCGTGGCAGGCTTCGGCCTTGGTGGCAGCGTGGGTGTGCGGCATGGTGAAACTCTCTTTCTGATCGTCTGAAGACAAGGCGCAGGCCAGGGCGGAGCCAGGAAAACCGGCGAATCCGCGGGCCTGGGCAAGGCCGTTATGTTGCGACGCAACATAACCATTTTAACGAGGTGGAATGCCCCGGAGCAAGCGCCAGGAAGCGAAAGCATGCGCAAAAATTCCGCACTGCGGCAAAAAGGCCGGGTCAGGACTCCCGCAGCAACGCGAATGACTTCACTCGTCGGTGGGCGCTGGATTGCGGGCTTCGGGCGTTAGTCCGACAGCGCTGACGGCTCAGGACGGGAGATCACCCGGACGATCCACGTCCTGCAGCACGCCGGGGTCGGTGGTTTCGATCCGGCGCAGCAGGCCCCGATTGCCGCCAATGACCGCCCGCGCGCCTTCATCGCCGGTGAGCGCCAGCAGCTCGCGCCGCCAGCGGGCCGCAAAGCCCACCGGGTGACCACGCTGGCCATCGACGAAAGCTGCGGCCAGTTCGGCACCGTCGGCCAGGGCATCCGCCACGCGGCAGAGGGTGGCGGGCTGGATGAAGGGCATGTCGGCCAGCGTCACCAGCCAGCCGCTGGCGTCCGGGCTGGCGGCGACGCCGGCGGCGAGGGTGTGGCCCATGCCGCCGCAGGACTCAGGGCTGAACACGATCTCCAGCCCTGCCGCGGCCAGCAGGCCGGCGAGCACGCCCTGCTCGGGCCGCAGCACGGCAATGCTGCGCGGGCAGACGCCCCGCAGCGTACGCGCCGAGGCCACCGCCATCGGCGTGCCGCAGGCCAGCGGGTGGAGCAGCTTGTCGCTGCCGAAGCGCGTCCCCTGCCCGGCCGCCAGCAGCAGGCCAACGACGCCGGCCACCGGCTCAGCCGATTCCGCAGCCGGAGCCGGTCGGCATCGCGCTTTCGGGCCGGGCGGGCGTCACGCCGTTTTTTACGGCGGTCATCTCGGCGAGGATGGATACCGCGATTTCAGGCGGCGTGCGGCTGCCGATGTATACGCCGATGGGGCCGTGAAGACGTTCGACCTCGGCGTTCGAGAGGTCGAAGTACTTGAGCAGGCGCTCCTTGCGGGCGGCGTTGTTCACCCGCGAACCCAGCGCCCCCACGTAAAAGGCCGGCGACTTGAGCGCTTCGAGCAGGGCCATGTCGTCGAGTTTGGGGTCGTGGGTGAGGGCGACGATGGCGGTGTGGGGGTCGGGCAGCATTTCGAGCACCACGTCGTCGGGCATGCCGGCCACAAGCGGTGCGCCGGGCAGGTCCCATTCGGTCGAATATTCCTCGCGCGGATCGCACACCGAGACCGCGTAATCCAGCGCCTGGGCCATCGGCGCCAGGTAGCGGGCGATCTGCCCGGCACCAATGATCAGCAGGCGCCAGTGGGGGCCGTGAAGGGTGGCCAGGCGCTGACCATCCCAGTGCAGGGTTTCGCCGCGGCAGGCATCGATGATGCGCACCGCACCGCCGGCCAGGTCCACCTCGCGGCGCACCAGCTGGCCAGCCTCGATGCGGGCCGCCAGATCCGCCAGCCGGGCCGCCTCGGGGGCCGGCTCGACGACCAGCTCCAGGGTGCCGCCACAGGGCAGGCCAAAGCGCGCCGCCTCGTCGCGGGTCACGCCATAGCGGAGCACGAAGGGCTGGCTGCCGCCGATGTGACCACCCCGCATGCGGGCGATGAGATCGTCCTCGACGCAGCCGCCGGATACCGAGCCCTGCACCCGGCCGTCGTCCCGCAGGGCCATCCAGGCCCCCGCCGGACGGGGCGCCGAGCCCCAGGTGCGGGCCACGGTCACCAGCGCCGCCCGCCGCCCCTCGCCCATCCAGCGGCGCAGGGCGGCAAGCACCTGCAGATCCTGGCTGTCCATGTCAGGACGCCTTCAGGCTTGAGATCTGCATGCTCAGGCCTTCAGCTGCTCGGTGAGGAAGGGCATCCGCGTGAGCCACTTGCCGGTGGCCGCGGCAATCGCGTTGGCCACGGCCGGCGCCACCGGCGGTACACCGGGCTCACCGATGCCGGTCGGTTTTTCGGCCGAGGCGACGATGTGCACGTCCACCCTGGGCATCTCGTTGATGCGGATCGGCGCATACTCGCCGAAGTTGCCCTGCTCGACCACGCCGTCCTTCAGCGTGATCTCGCCGTGCAGCGCCGCCGACAGCGCGAAGCCGACCGAGCCTTCGATCTGGGCGCGAACGTTGTCCGGGTTGATGGCCATGCCGCAATCCACCGCGGCGACGATGCGATCGACCTTGACGCTGCCATCGGCCGCCACCGTGACTTCGGCCACCTGGGCGACGAAGGAATGGAAGGATTCATGCACCGCCACACCGCGGCCGCGACGCTCGCCGGCCTTGCCCTTGGGCAGCGGCGTGCCCCAGCCGGCCTTGTCGGCAGCCAGGCGCAGCACGGCCGCGTGACGCGGGTGCTTGGCGAGCAGCTTGAGACGCAGGGCCACCGGGTCTTGCCCGCCTTCCACGGCGAGCCTGTCGAGGAAGGTTTCGGTGGAATAGGCGGTGTGGGTCGAGCCCACCGAACGCCACCACAGCACCGGCACGTCGATGTCGGCGGGGGTGTGCAGTTCGACCTGCAGGTTGGGAATGGCGTAAGGCAGCGAGGCGGCGCCCTCCACCGACAGGCCATCGACGCCGTCTTTGATCATGAAGGCTTCAAAGGGCGAACCCTTGGCGATGGACTGGCCCACCAGGCGATGACGCCAGGCGCGGATGCTGCCGTCGGCGTCCAGCGTGGCTTCGAGGCGGTGGTGGAACATGGGCCGGTAGTAGCCGGCCTTCATGTCGTCCTCGCGCATCCACACCAGCTTGACCGGGGCCTTGGCGTGGGTGCCCTGCTCGCCCAGCGCCTTGACGATGGAGCCGGCCTCGCGGATGTAGTCCACCGCGGTGCTGGCGCGCCGGCCAAAGCTGCCGCCGGCGTAGAGCGTGTGGATGTTCACCTTGTCGACCGGAATGCCGAACATGGCTGCCAGGGCGCCCTGGTCCACGGTGTGGAACTGCTCGCCGTTCCACACCTCGAGACCGTCGGCGGTGCGCTGGATGACGCAGTTCATCGGCTCCATGGCGGCGTGGGCCAGGTAGGGGAAGTCATAGCTGGCGCCAAGCACCTTGGCGGCACCGGCCAGGGCCGCGTTCGCATCGCCATCCTTGCGGGCGACGAGGCCGGGGGTTTGGCCGAGGGCCTGGTAGCGGGCCAGCATTTCGTCGGTGCCGAGCTTGAAGGCCGCGCTGTCGTCCCATTCGACGCTGAGCGCGTCGCGGCCCTTCTTGGCGGTCCAGGTGTCCTTCGCCAGCACGGCCACCCCACCGGGAATGGCGACCACGTCGACCACGCCCTTGATGGCCCTGGCCTTGCCGGCGTCGAAGGACTTGGGCTTGCCGCCGAAGCGCGGCGAGCGGGCCACCACCGCCACCAGCATGCCCGGCAGGTGCACGTCCTGGGTGAATTGGGCGCTGCCGTTGGTCTTGGCGAAGCTGTCCTTGCGGCTGGCGTGTTTGCCGATGAGACGAAAATCCTTCGGGTCCTTCAAGGTGACGCTGGCCGGCACGGCTTCGGCAGCGGCGGCCTCGGCCAGCTCGCCAAAAGTGGCCTTGCGCTTGCTGGCGGCGTGGCTGACGACGCCTTCGCGCACGCTGATCTCGGCGGCCGCTACGTTCCAGCGTCTGGCCGCCGCCGACACCAGCATGGCGCGGGCAGTGGCGCCGGTCTGGCGCAGCTGGTCCCACGAATTGGCCATGGCGGTGCTGCCGCCAGTGCCCTGCATGGGGCCGAAAGCCAGGTTGTTGAAGCGTTTGGCGTCGGCCGGCGCGCCTTCCACCTTCACTTGCGGCCAGGCGGCGTCGAGTTCTTCGGCCACGATGGTGGCGAGGCCGGTGTAGGTGCCCTGCCCCATTTCGAGGTGCTTGGAGAGCACCGTGACGGAGTTGTCGGCACCGATGCGCAGGAAGGGCGTCGGCTCGAAGGGGGCGGCGGCCTGGGCTGCGGCGGCACCGGCTTTGGCGGCGAAGGCCGGCAGCGACAAACCGAGGGTGAGGCCGGCGGCGCCTTGCAGGAAGCCGCGGCGGGAGAGGTTCTGGATGGGGTTGTTCATGGTCGGCTCCTTACGCCAGGGCCTTGGCGGCTTCGTGGATGGCCGCGCGGATGCGCACGTAGGTGGCGCAGCGGCACAGGTTGCCGGCCATGGCGGCGTCGATGTCGGCGTCGGTGGGGCGCTTCTTGGTGCTCAGCAGGCTGACCGCGCTCATGATCTGGCCCGACTGGCAGTAGCCGCACTGCACCACGTCGAGCTTGCGCCACGCCTCCTGCACGGCGCGGCCCACGCGCGAGCTGTCGGCGACTTCGATGGTGGTGATCTTCTTGCCGGCCACGTCGGCGACCGGCGTGATGCAGGAGCGGGTCGGCTGGCCATTCACATGCACGGTACAGGCGCCGCACAAGCCGCTGCCACAGCCGTACTTGGTGCCGGTGAGCAGCAGCGTATCGCGCAGGGCCCACAGCAGCGGGGTGTCGGGTTCGACGTCGACGCGCCGCGGCGTGCCGTTCACGGTGAGCTGGATCATGGTCAATCTCCGTTGGGGTGTTGCCTGTTGTTCCGGAAAGCCGGGGCAAGGTCTGGGGCGGGGCCGGGGGGCGGCCGGGGCGACTTCAGTCGCCCTGCAATATGCCCCGCGCCGCCTGATGCTGTCATGAAGCCAAATGTAGTCCATGACGCGCTTGCAGGTATTGCAGAATCCTGTGAGATTATTGCCTGATTCTCCGAAATGTTGTCTCACTCGCGCTGCCGGCAAGAGGAATGAAAGCATGACCGAATCAGGCCCTTCCACCCACAGCCCGTCTTTGAGGCTGGATGCCGCCCGCATTGCGCTGGCGGATCTCATTGAACGATATTGCCCCGGCGACGGCCCCAACCCGACGCCGGTCCCGGGCCTCAGCCTGTTCCGGGCCTCCAGCACGAGTACGCCGATGTGCACCATTTACCGTTCGCTGCTGGCCATTGCCGCCCAGGGCACCAAGCGCCTGAACCTGGCCGACGAGACCTTCCAGTACGACAGCCGGCATTACCTGATCACGTCGATGGACCTGCCGGTGATAGGACACATCACCGAAGCCTCGCCGGAGCGCCCCTACCTGTGCGCGGTGTTCGACATGGATACCCGCAAGATCGGCGATCTGGCCGGCACCCTGCAGTTGCCGCCGCCCCTGCCGGGAAGCGGCAGCCTCGGGCTGGGGGTCAGCCCGCTGACCGACACGGTGATGGACGCCGTACTGCGCCTCGTCCGCCTGCTCGATACGCCGGAAGACATCCCGGTGCTGGCGCCCCTGTACGAGCAGGAACTGCTGTATCGCCTGCTGACCGGCGCCCAGGGCCTGCGCCTGCGCAGCATCGCCGCCGCCGACAGCCAGGGCCACCGCACGGCGCGGGCCATCGAGTGGATCAAGGACAACTTCGCCCAGCCCCTGTCCATCGACGCGCTGGCGGATGCGGCCAACATGAGCAAGTCGTCGCTGCACCACCACTTCAAGGCCCTTACCGCCATGAGCCCGCTGCAGTATCAGAAGCAGCTGCGCCTGCAGGAGGCCCGCAAAATGATGCTGACCGAAACCCTCGACGCCGCCACCGTGGCGCGCCGGGTCGGCTACGAGAGCCCGTCCCAGTTCAGCCGCGAATACCGGCGCCTGTTCGGCGCGCCGCCCCTGAGGGATATTGCGCGAATGCGCTGAGTCTTGGTGACGGAGCGCGTGCTGGCGGGTTTCAGCCCGACTGCGCGCCGCCGGCCTCGGCAAAGGCTCCGTCGTCATAGGCCGTGCAATACGCGGCCCAATCCTTTTCCACCTGCCCGGCGCACGCCCGCGCGGCCCCCAGCAGGGCCGTGCGCCACGCCCCCTGGCCAAAGGCGATCAGCGCGTCGGCAATCGCCGAGCCATCGCGCCCGCCGCTGCGCAACTGGGCAGAGGCGAGGATACGGCCCATCTCCGCGATGCCCCCGCGCACGGCATCGAAGCCGGAGCGTCCCACGTCCAGGCTGATGCGGTCGCTGGTCGGCTGCAGATCCCGCAGCACGTAGGCGCGCTTTCCGACACGGATCGGCTGGAGGAAGGCCGCGGAAACCACCTGCATCCGCCGCTCGACTGCCACCGCCCGTTCGGCCTCGGTTTTCCAGGCCGGCTGGGGGATTTTGAGATAGGGCGTGAGGGACGAGGGCAAGGCCTCCTTCAGGTCGAGCAGGTAATTGCCATCCGGCAAGCCTTTGCCGCGCACCAGGATCACGTAGCGATCAACGCCCAGGCTGCCGGTGCCGGCAATGCGCCGGGCCACGTCAAGGACTTCGTAAAAACGCGGATCGTCCCGGGATGCGGCCAGCTCGCCGATGAGTTGCGTCACTTTTGCGCGCGCCGCGTCGCTGGCCGGCAGGGCCTTGCCGTTATCCACGCGCAGGCGGCGGCGCTTGCCCTTGAGCGTGGTCCGGCTGTCGAGAAAGGCCGGGCGCAGGCGCCCCTTGAGGCTGCCCAGCAGATCCCCGATCAGGCCGTGGGCGCTTTCCCGTTCGACCCAGCCGGCCTTGCCGGAAACCAGCGTCAGGCAGTAGCCGTCGAGAAAGGCCTCGCAGAGTTCGCCGGCCTCCTTTTTCTTCGCATCCATCGACCCGGCCCCCACCAGCACGCTGGTCAGAAAACGCACCAGATCCCAGCTGGCCGGGGCCAGCGCAGATTCGTCGAAGTCGTTGATGTCGAAGTAGGCCAGCCGGTTGTCACCCATGTAGCTGCCGAAATTCTGCAGGTGCAGATCGCCGCAGCACCACACGGCCGGCGCCTCGGCCAGCACCGGCACATCCGGCAGGCGGCGGTAGAACAGGTGGCAAGTGCCACGCAGAAAGACGAAGGGGCTGGCGCGCATGTTGGCGTACTTGAGCGCCAGACGCTCCGGGTCGCGGCCTGCGTTGAAGGTCTGGATTGCGTGAATCACGTCAGGCATGGCGGGGGGCTTTCGGGCAAATGGGCGCCCATGGTAGTCCACCCGCGAAAGCGCACGAGGCCCCGTCGCAACGGGGCCTCGCCGGTCGGAAACGCACTCAGGAAAACGCTGAGCCGCCCCAGCTTGTGTTGCCGCCCACGGGGGCGCTCAGGGCGTTTCGGTGTACTGCTGCGTGCTGCGGCTGGCGCTGGCCGGCCGGCTCAGCGGTGAGCTGCTGCGGACGTACTGCAGGAAGGAGTCCGCATAGTCGAGGAAGGTGTTTTCCCGCTGGGCGGCGGGGATGGCCTTCAGGGTGTCGTACTTGTCGCCGCCTTCCGCGGTGAAGTTGTTGGTGATGAGACGGTAGCTGGCGGCCGGATCGAGGGGCTTCCAGGTGCCGCTGGCGTCGCGCACCTCGGGGCTGCCGATGCGGCTGCCGCGGGCCTGGTTCATATCCACGGTAAAGCGCATGCCGCCGGTGTAGGGGTAAGCGCCGGTGCCGGTGCCGTTGATCACGGAATCGACGCCGTCTTCAAGCGCGGCCTTCATCTGCGCGCCCGTCAGCACGAGCCGGTATAGGGTGTTCTTGAAGGGCAGCAGTTCGAAGATCTTGCCGACGGTGATGTTGCCGGCGCCGATATCCACCCGCACGCCGCCGGCGTTCTGCAGGCTGATGTCGGCCCCGCCAAAGCGCTTGCCCTGCTCCAGGAAGGCGTCGGCCACCATTTGCTGGATGTCGCCGCCCTGGGCGATCACGGTGGCGTCGAGGTTGCAGACGTCGCCCAGCCGCGAGCGGGTGCTGTCGCGCTTGGTGCCGGGCACCCGGCGCAGGCACAGGTTGTCGTTGGTGAAACCGGCGACCTGCAGGCCAAGGGCATCCTTGGCGGCCTTGTAGGGGGCGAGCACGGCGGCCGCGGCGGCCGACGGGGTGGTGATGCGGAACACGCCGGATGCATTGAGCTGACTGCGGAAGGCCGCCGCGTCGGCATCCGATGCCGTCGTCGCGCCGAGCTTGTAGGTATCGCCCAGCAGCACCTGCGGGTTGCCGCTGCAGCGGGTGATGTTGCCGGCGCTGTCGAAGTTCACCTGCAAGGCGCCGACCGCGTAGGAATACTGCCAGGCCTGGGCGATACACACCGGCTTGCCGTCCTTGTCGGTGGCGGCCGTCGGGTAGGCGCCCGCCGGGGTGAGGCCGAAGCCGGTCATGCTGTCCGGCCCGAGCAGGGTGTGCGAATCGCCGCCGACGATCACGTCGACGCCGGACAGCCGGGGCGCGATGGCCTTGTCGGCGGCGTAACCGAGGTGGGACATCAGCACGATCTTGTTCACGCCCTTGCCCCGCAGCGCGTCGATGGCGGCCTGGGCGCCGGTCGCTTCGTCGAGGAATTCGGTGGAGGCGTCCGGGCGGGAGGCGAACCGGGTCTTGTCCTTGACGGTGAGGCCGACGATGCCGATCTGCTGGCCGTCCTTCTCGACGATGGAATAGGCAGCGACGCGGCCGGCCAGCGCGGTGCCGGCCGCGGGCTTGACGTTGGCGGAGAGCACCGGGGTGCGGCAGGTGCCGGCGTGCAGAAAATCGATGAACTTGACCAGGCCCGCATCGGCGCTGTCGAACTCGTGGTTGCCGAGGGTAAAGGCGTCGAAGCAGACCGTGTTCATCATGTCCGCGTCGGCCTTGCCTTCGCTCTGGGTGAAATACAGGTCACCGGTCACGGCGTCGCCGGCGTGCAGCTTGAGCACGTTTTTCTGGCCGGCGGCGAGCGCCTCGATGGCGGCGGTCACGCGGGCAAAGCCGCCCAGTTCCACCGTCACCGCCTTGCTGGCGCCGGTGGCGTCCTTGAGCGTGAGGGTCGTCGTCTCGGCGTCGAGGCGCGAGTGGTGGTCGTTGATGTGCAGGATCGTCAGATCCAGCGGAGCCGGTCTGGAGCCCGTGCCGCCGCAGGCGGTGAGGGTCAGCGCACACAGGGAAACGGCCAGAGAGGACATGGACAGGGGAGTTCGGAGCGATTTCATCGGGGTCGTCGGGGTCGTCGGGAGTTTCGGATACCCACGAGGCTATGCGCCCCCGGTTAAGCCCGTGTGAAACCCCGACCTCCGGGCCGCAAATCAGCTCAACACGTTCACCGCCTGCAGCAGGATTCGGCACAGGGCCGCGATGCCCAGCGCCACGGCCACCGACAGGCCCAGCGAAAACAGCGCGTCGCGCCGGCCGATGGTCTTGAGCATCACCGCGAAGGTGGACACGCAAGGCACGTAGAAAGTGAGGAAAACCAGGAAGGTGGCGATCTGCACCCAGTCGAGGAGCGGCGCGATGTCCTGGGTGCCAAGGGCCTGGTACACCATCAACAGCGACAGCTCCTTGCGCAGCACGCCGAACAGGATGGGCACCCCGAGCACCACCGGCAGTCCCAGCCACCAGTGGGTAACCGGCAGCAGCAGGGTGTTGATGATGTCGTCGGCACCAAAGTGGGTCAGCAGCGCCAGCACCACGCTACCCAGCACCAGCAGCGGCGTGACGATGGTCAGGATGTCGCTGGTGCGCTCCCAGGTGATGGTCAGCAGACGCCGCCACTGGGGCATGGCGTAAGGCGGAATGGCCTGGATCATGCCGGGGCTGGCCTGCACGTAGCGGCGCGTGAGCAGCTTGCCGGCCACCGCGATGATCAGCATGGTGAGCAGAAAGATACCCAGCACGCCGGCCCAGCCCAGGTATTTGCCGCCGATGGCCAGCACGATGGCCGAGCGCGCCGAGCACGGCACGAAGGTGATCAGCAGCGAGGCGACGATGCGCTCCCGCCCGCTCGAGCTGCCCGCCACCGCCGACAACGCCGGCACGTTGCAGCCGAGCCCCAGCAAAAAGGGCACCGCCACGCCGCCGTGCAGACCGATGCGGTGAAAGCCCCGGTCAACCACAAAGGCAACCCGGTGCATGATGCCCGACTCTTCAAGGCTCACCAGCAGCAGCACCAGCGGCAGCATGTAGGGCACGACGATGCCGACCAGGCCCACCAGCCCGTCGGCCACCGCACGCCCCACCACGCCGGCAGTGGTGTCCGGCGCCCATTGCCCGACCCACGCCGCCAGTGGCGCCGCGGTGAGCGCATCGAGAGTCGTGCTGACCTCGAAAACCATGAACAGCACCAGCGCGAACACGGCCAGGGTGCCCAGCAGGCCCCAGCGCGGATGCAGGAAGAGGCGGTCGAGGGCACGCTTCCAGCCGGCTTTCTCGGCGGCGTGGCCGAGGCGGGTCACCCGTTCGTGGAGCGCCGCGGCGCGGTAATGCCGATCGGCGAAGATTTCTTCGGCCAGCGGGCGCGGCAACTGGCGGGCCGCCTCGTCGCGGGCAGCCTCGACGGCCGGCACCAGCGCCGGAAAACGCCGCGCCATTTCGGCAGCGAACCAGGTTTCGCCGCGCGCGATCTGGGTCAGCAGCAGCGAGCGGGGCACCCGGAAGGCGGCCTCCACGGCGGGCTGGTCGAGAATGGCATTGAGGGGAGCAAGGGCCTTGCGCAGGTGCTGGCCGGGCGACTGGGACAGCGGGCAGCGCCCGGCGCGGAGCAGCTCGAGGGCGGTTTCGAACAGGCTGCCGATGCCTTTGCCCATGTGGGCAACCGTGGGCACGACCGGCACGCCAAGGGCTTCCGAGAGCGCCGCGACGTTGATGTAGATGCCCTTTTCGCGGGCCTCGTCAAGGCGGTTGAGGGCAATCACAAGGGGCTTGCCAAGCTGACAGAGCTCCTGGGCAAAAGCCAGGTTGGGTTCGAGCGCGGTGGCATCCACCACCTGGATCAGCAGGTCCGGGGCCTTGAAGCCCGCCGCACCGTCGAGGAGGGCGGTGAGCAGCAGGCGGTCGGCATCCTCGAGATCGTGAAAGGTTTTGAGCGGCGGCAGATCGACCAGCGCGGCCTGCTCGAGCCCGATATTCACCTGGCAGGTACTGAAGGACAGGGCGCTGCCGGCAAGGGCGCCGGCCTCGACCGAGGTGCTCGAGGCGGCCTGGAAGATCGTGCTCTTGCCGGTTCGCGGCAGGCCCACCAGGGCGATCTGCGGGCGCCGGGCCCCGCGCAGCAGGGTGCGCGGCAGCGGCACCCGGGCAACAACTGGAGCGCACGCCCCCATCACATCACCTGCTCGTCAAATCGCATCATCGAAAGCTGCCTGATCCTGAGCCAATGCCATCGATTATATTCGAGAATAAGAACCATTCGCAAAAACAAGCGCAACTCCCGGGTCAGCCCGGCACGCGGGCTCCCATCAGACCCGCAGACCGGCGCGAGTCATCAGCAGCAGGGCCTGGGCGCGACTGGTGACGCCGAGCGCGCGCAAGATCGCCGACACATGTACCTTGACAGTACCTTCGGACAAACCGAGAAACTCGGCGATATCCCGGTTTGATTTGCCCTGGGCCACCAGTTCGAGCACCCGGCCTTGCGCCGCGGTGAGCTGGAAGCGCTCGGCGAAGGCCTGGCTGGCCCGCCGGTTACGGTTGCCGCTGTCGACGCCGGTACTGGTGCCGGTGGACGCTTCGGGGGTGAACACACCGCCGGCAAGAACCGTTCGCACGGCCTCGATGAGCGTGTTGCTCGGGCTGGCCTTGGAAACAAAACCCGACGCACCGGCCTTCATCGCCCGGTGCACCGACTCCCGGTCGTCGAGCGCCGAAACCACCAGCGCCGGAACATCCGGAAAGCGCTTGGCAATGACGCCCAGCAGCGAAAAGCCGTTGATCTCCGGCAACATCAGGTCGACCACCAGCAGGTCGCAATCCGGGTCGGCCTCCAGCAGCGCCAGCGCGTCGGTGGCATTGCTCGCCTGCTGGCAATGCACACCCTCACGCACCTGGGCGAGGGTCAGCGCCAGGGCTTCCCTCACCAGCACATGGTCCTCGATAATCAGAATGCGTGTCTGCATCATGGCCAGCAATTTAATGCGGGTAAAACCGGTTTCGGTAGGTGGCCGCAGTTTAGCCTACCCAGCCCCGCCCAAAACGTACAAAATCGTGGCTTGAGAGCCAATATGGCAAAACCATGCCGACGCCCCGAAGAATCCACCGCCCCACAACGCCCGCCCGCGCCACGTCCCTCCTGCTGATGCTCCTGCCATTGACGGCGCAGACCCACGCTGCCGCCGACGAGGCTGAGCATCTGGGCGACCTGCCTGTCGTGCTGTCGGCCACCCGCCTGTCCCAGGCGCCGGCCGACGCACCCGGCGCGGTCACCGTCATCGACCGGGCAATGATCCGCGCCTCCGGAGCCCGCGACATCCACGAGCTGTTTCGGCTGGTGCCCGGCTTCCAGCTCGGCATGCACACCGGCAACCACCCCCTCGTCACCTACCACGGGCTCTCCGACGACGCGCCCCGGCGCATGCTGCTGCAGGTGGATGGCCGCTCGGTGTATTCGCCCTACCTGATCTCCGGCGTCGAGTGGAACCAGATCGGCGTCGATATCGACGACATCGAGCGCATCGAGGTCTTCCGCGGCTCCAATTCGGCCGCCTATGGCAGCAACGCCTTTCTCGGCGTCGCCAACATCATCACCCGCTCCACCTCCGAAACCCTCGGCACCGCCGTTCGTTACCGCGCCGGCGACGGCGGGGTCAACGATGTGGGTGTCCGGGTCGGCAAACAGCTTGGCGACGTGGCCCTGCGCCTGCGCGCCTCGCGCAACTACGACCACGGCTTTGCCGAGATAAATGACTGGCGCAAGTCCGAACTCGCCACGCTCAACGCCGACTGGCGCATGGACAGCGACAACACCCTGGATTTTCAGGCCGGCTGGACCAACACCGACAGCGGCATCGGCAAGGAAGACAACCCCACCGACCCCGAACGCACCAGCCGGATTTCCACCAGCTTCGGCCTGCTGCGCTGGCGCCACGCCCCCGCGCCGGACGAAGAGCTGACACTCACCTACTACCACCAGGAAGAAGACGGCCGCGACGTCTTCGACCTCGTCGTGCCGATTCCGCCCAGCGCCTCGCGGCTGCCGGTCACGCTGAACATTCCCTTCCACTTCAACTACAACTTCAAGGCCCTGCGCGACGACCTCGAGATTCAGCGGATCACCAGCCTGGCCCCTTCGCTCAGGGCGGTGATCGGCGCCGGCGTGCGGGTCGACCGCATCACCGCGCCCATCCGCTTCAACTCGGGCGAGAGCGTTCGCAACGCGGTGAACCATGCCTTCGGCACCCTCGAATGGCGGGCCTCGCCGCGCTGGCTGTTCAATGTCGGCGCCATGATCGAGGACAATTCCCTCACCGGAAGCTCGCTGGCGCCCAGGGCGTCGGCCAACTACAGCGTCTCCGACACCCAGACCTGGCGCCTCTCGGTCAATCGCTCCAACCGCAACCCCACCGCCTTCGAGCAAAAATCCAACATGATTTTCTCGAACTCGGCAGCGTTCTCCACGCCCCGCGGAACCATCCCGGCCGGCACCGCCATCTCGCAAACCTTCCGCCCCTCGCCGGGCCTGCAAGCCGAGCGGATCACCACCTACGAGCTGGGCTACCTCGCCCACCTGCAGCCGCTGAACACAACCCTGGACGCGCGCCTGTTCCTCGAACGGGCGCGCGATCTGATCGAAATAAACCTCGAACGCTCCAGCGCGGGCCTCATCCCGCGCAGCAACACCCGCTATCTCGACAACACCGGCAAGGCCGACATCCGCGGGCTGGAAGTGGCCGCCACCTGGCGCCCGGGCCTCAACACCTGGCTCACCCTGCAGCACACCGAACTGCGCATCGACGGCCCGTCGATCAGCGCCGCCGAAGCCGCGCGCCGCCCCAGCGAATGGGTCGAATACACCGCGCCGCGCCACAGCTCGACGATCTTCGGCGCCTGGGAATTCCACCCCCGGTGGCAGCTCAGCGTTGCCAAACACTGGATCGGCTCGATGAGCTGGTACCAGGATGCCGAGCACCGCACCACCATGTACCGCCAGCTCGACCTGCGTCTCGCCCACCGCCTGCCGCCCTCCGTCGGCCGCGGCGAGATCGCCGTCAGCGCACGCAACATCGACGGCCACGAGCAGAGCTATGCCCCCGGCACCTCATGGTGGGGCAGTCGGATCTTCGGCTCCCTGAGCCTCGAACTCTGAGCCCCGCTCCCCGATTCCTGATCCCTGATGTTTCTGTTGCGGCTTGTCCTCGTCTGCGTGCTGTTCGCCGTCGCCGGCGGACTGGCGCCGCCTGCCCGGGCGGCGGGGGTCATCCTCGTCCTGTCGGAAGAAAGCAGCGCCTTCAGCGAAGCCGCCGAAGCCCTGGCCGCCGAGTTGCGCAGCGCCGGTCACCGCCCCCAGACCCTCATCGTCCCGCTGCGTGCCGACGACGCCGCAGCCCTCTCGGGCGCCCCGCTGATCGTCACCCTCGGCACCCGCGCCGCACACGCCGTATCCAGCCTCGCCCCGCGCACCCTCGTGCTGCACACCCTGTTGCCCCGCAGCGCCTTTGAAAAGCTGCCGGGCAAGGGCGACGACAGCCGCCGCACCTCGGCGGTCTTCATCGACCAGCCCGCCGCGCGGCAGATCGAACTGCTGCGCATCGCCCTGCCGGAATGGTCACGCGTCGCGCTGGTGGTTGGGCGCGAAAGCAGCGAACTGTGCGCCCGCCTGCAAGCCAGCGCCCGCGACAAACGGCTGCGCCCGATGCTCGAAACCGCCAGCGGCGAGAGCGACCTCTACCCGGCCCTGCAACGCATGCTTGTCGAGCCGGCGGTGCTCCTGGCCGTCCCCGACGCCAGCCTGTTCAACAACCGCACCATCTCCAACATCCTGCTCACGGCCTACCATCACCGCTCGCCGGTGATCGGCTTTTCGCCCGCCTACGTCAAGGCCGGCGCGTTGCTGGCCCTTTACAGCACACCGACCCAGATCGGCCAGCAGGCCGGCGAAGTGGCCCGCCAAGGGCTCGCCAGCGGCAGCCTGCCGCCCCCCGCCGCACCCCGTCACTTCCGCATCAGCACCAACCCCTACGTGGCGCGCTCGCTGGGCATCGGCCTCGAAGATGCCAGCGTGCTGCGGGAGCGCCTCGAACGCGCCGAGGGCACCCCATGACCTGCATCAACAGCCTCGACATCCGTGCCCGGGCGATCCTCATCGCCGTGCTGCCGACGATGGTCATGGCGACGGTGCTGATTGCCTACTTCACCAGCTCCCGGCTCTCCGACCTCGAGGAAGTCCACATCCAGCGCGGCAAGGCCCTTGCCCGCCAGCTGGCCGCCGCCAGCGAATACGGCGTGTTTTCGGGCAACCTGGAAAGCCTGCGCAAACTCAGCAACGCGATCGTCATCGAAAAGGACGTGGTTCGCGTGGTGGTCATCAGCCCCCAGCAAGAGATTCTTGCCGAGAGCGCCTCCCCCGACCCCACGATGAACGGCACCACCCAGCCGCTGCTTTTCCGCGAGCCGGTCACCGGGCCGGGCGTCAACATTGAAGATCCCTTCCTCGAGAACACCGACATCGGCCCGCCGCCCGCCGCCGATCAGCGCGGTGAAGTGCTCGTCGAAATGACCCGCGACTCCCTGCGCTCCGAAGAACAGCGCGTACTCAGGAACGCCTTCCTCATGGTCGTCGCCGTGCTGATCGCCAGCATCGCCCTGGCCCTGCGCTTCAGCCGCGGCATTTCCGGCCCGATCCTGCGCATCGCCGGCACCGTCAGCCGCTTCGGCCGGGGCGAACTCACCGCCCGCGTTCCGGTGGAAGGGGGCAAAAGCCTGCGCAAGCTGGCCGAAGGGGTCAACGACATGGCCGACAAACTGGGCGCCTCGCGGGAAGACCTGGAGCGCCAGATCAAGGCCGCCACCTGCGAACTCCTCGAAAAGAAAGAAGAAGCCGAGCGGGGCAACCGGGCCAAGACCCGCTTTCTCGCCGCCGCCAGCCACGACCTGCGCCAACCCATGCACGCGCTCGGCCTGTTCGTCGCCGAACTGGGCCAGAAGCCCCACGCCCCCGACACCCGCCGCCTTGTCGAGCAGATCGCCGTCTCCGCCGAAACCATGGAGAACCTGCTCGACAGCCTGCTCGACATCTCGCGCCTCGACGTCGGGGTGCTCGACCGCCAGATCAAGCCCTTTCCGCTGCAACCGCTGCTCGAACGCATCGACGTGGACTATCGCCGCGAAGCCGACATGTGCGGCCAGCGCCTGCGCCTGCGGGCCACCAGCCTGTGGGTCGAAAGCGACCCGCTGCTGCTCGAACGCATCCTCCACAACCTCATCAGCAACGCGCTCCGCTACAGCCCCGGCGGCACCGTGCTGCTGGCCTGCCGCAAACGCGGCAGGCGGGTTCGCATCGAAGTGCGCGACAACGGCCCCGGCATTGCGCCCGAGGCCCAGGAGGCGATCTTCCAGGAGTTCGTCCAGCTCGATAACCCCGAGCGCAACCGGGCCAAGGGCCTCGGCCTCGGCCTGGCCATCGTGCGCCGCCTCACCGACCTGTTGAACCACCCGCTCTGCCTGCAATCGCACCCCGGCAAGGGTTCCCTCTTCGCCGTGGAACTGCCCGCCGCCGCACCGGGCCTGCTGGCCGAAGGCAAGCAGCCGGCGCCCGGCCACGCCCTCAACGGACTGCACGTGGTCCTGGTGGACGACGACGAACTGGCCGTTGCCAGCACCGTCGGGCTGCTCGAATCCTGGGGCTGCGAAGTCACCGCGGCCGACAGCCAGGCCGGCATTCTCAAAGCGCTGCAGCGCGCCGCGACACCACCGGACATCATCCTCAGCGATTACCAGATCGCCGCCGCCAACGGGCTCGAGATCATCCGGCAGCTGCGCGCCCATTTCGGCCTGCCAATCCCGGCCGTCATCCTCAGCGGCGACACCTCGTCGGCCACCGCCAGCGCCGTCCAGCAGGCCGACATTCCCCTGCTGCACAAGCCCGTTCGCCCTGCCAGGCTGCGCGCCCTGCTGCAGCGCAAAACCCAAGGCTGATGCAGGCCGGGCATCCTTCAGTTAAGATCAACGTGTTAGACCACAACCAGACAAGGGGGCGAGCAATGAGCACTGAAAACACCGCGCAGGATCCTATGGAATTCATGCGAAACATGTGGAGCAAAATGGGCTTCAGCCTCCCCGGCATGGTTACGCCCACCCTCGACGTGGACGAACTCGACAAGCGTATCGCCGACATGAAGGCCGTCGAAAACTGGCTCAAGATGAACCTCAACACCCTGCAGATGGCCACCCAGGGCCTTGAAATGCAGCGTGCCACCATTGCCGCCATGCAGGCCATGAGCAAGGTGGCCGCCGAAAGCGGCAGCTCCGAAGGCGGCCAGGCCAACCCCTTCACCAATGGCATGTGGCCCTGGAACATGATGCAGGGCGCCGCCGCCGACGTGGCCAAGGCAGCCACGGATCCCGCGCCGGCAACCCCGGCCAAGGGCCGAACCAAGGACAGCAAGTAACACACCCCGGCCCCGGCGCCCGCCGGGGCTTCAGGCGGTGCTGCCGAGCAGCGTCAGCCAGGCCGTCAGCGTGACGGCCGCCGCCACCGTCGTGGCAGAAATCAGCCAGGCCACCCCCGGCCCGTCGCCGCCCATGCGCATGGCCAGAATGTAGGCCGACGAAGCCGTTGGCAAGGCTGCAAAAATCACCGCCACCGCAAAGGCGATTCCCGTCAGCCCGAACACACTCGCCAGCCCCCACGCCAGCGCCGGCAAGGCCAGCAGCTTGACCGCGCACAGATAGGCCGCGCCCAGTCGCCCGCCCTCCTCGCTATGCCCAACCCGCAGCGCAGCGCCCACGGCCAACAGTCCGAGCGTGACCGCCGCATCGGCCAGGCGCTGCAAAAAAGGCACAACCGGCGCCGGCAACTGCGCCCCCGACAAGTTGAAGGCCATGCCGGCCACGGTCGCGATGATCAGCGGATTGCGGGCCAGCTCCCGCCCCAGCCGACCCTGTCCGTGACGGGCCAGCAGGGTCACCGCCGCCATGTTGGCAAACGGCACCATCGCGCCGCACAGCGCGCCCATGGTCGCCACCCCGGCCGCCCCCGCAAACTTGCCGGCCACCGCAATGCCGATATAGGTATTGAAGCGGTAGGCGCACTGCACCCGCGAGGCAAAGCTCATCGCCCCCGGCCCCAGCAGCGGCCGCCCGAGAAAACCCAGCACCAGCCCGCCGGCCATGGTCAGCAGGCCCACCGCGAAGAGCGGCCCCATCACGGTCAGGTCGATGGAAACCCGCGCGAGGGCATGAAACAGCAGTGCCGGAAACAACACGAAGTAGACCAGGCGCTCGGCTCCGGGCCAGAAACCGTCGCCCAGCCCGGCAAAGCGCCGCAAGGCCACGCCAAGGGCGATCAACGCAAAATCAGGCAGCAGGAGCAGGAAACTCTGCACGGTGGATCAGGAGCGGACGGAGGGGAAAAGCGTCATGCGGCAAGTCTGCCAGAAGCGGCCCGGCGGCAGGATCAGGGCTCTCCACAACCCGCGTCGGCGGGCCGACTACAAGACCTGTACCGCGCGCCCGATATAACGGATCGGCCCGGTAGGCCTGCCGGTGGGCGAGCCGGTACGCGGCTCGAGGGTCAGCTCGAAAAGCTGGTTGGGCTGGAGGGCCGGCAGTTGGCCCGCCGGCACCTTCAGGCTCTGGCCCGGCTTGACCAGGCCGAGGGATACCGGAGCGCTCCAGTTGTCGGCCTTGGTCCAGAACTGCAGGGCCTTGTCGGCCGGCACATCGACCGTGCCCAACGGAATCAGCTCGATCTGGCGTGAAGCGCCGGCCTGCACCACCCAGCCCGGCGCCTTGTCGTCGGGGGCCACCAGCACCACCATGAAGCGGGTGACCGGCGGCGGCTCGACAAGGCGGGTAAGGAGCAGCGCCGCCAGCAGGGCCGCGGTGGCAAAGCCCCCGGCAGTCAGGCCGCGCCACAGGGCCAGGTTGTTCCAGTCGCGCCACCAGGGCTTTGGCCGGGCGGCCCGGCGCGGCGTAGTCTCAAGGGTATCCAGGCTGCGCTCGACACGTCGCCACAGCTGCGGCGACGGCGTCACCGGTTCGGCGAGCCCGGCCAGCGGCAGCAGGCGGTCTTCCCACGCCTGAACGGCAGCCCGCAGCTCGGCGTCGGAGCCGAGCCGGGCCTCCACGCCGCGCCGGCTGGAGGCGGACAAGGTGCCCAGCACGTACTCGCCGGCCAGTTCGTGGATGTCGGGCGGAATTCCGGGCGGCGCTTTGCTGTTCATGCCATGCACTCCCGCAGGGCGGCCAGGCTGCGCTTGATCCAGGCCTTGACTGTGCCCAGCGGGGCATCGAGCCGCCGGGCGATTTCGCCATGGGACAAACCATCCACATAGGCGTGAAGAATGCAGTTGCGGCGCACCGGCTCGAGTTGTTCGAGGCACGGGCCGATGCGCCCGGCGCTGTCCTGCCAGGCAAAGGCGTCGGCCATGTCGTGCCAGGCTTCGAGGGACGCCCGGGCATCGAGCGCGGCGGCGGTTTCGTCGTCCACCGCCACTTCCCGGTGGCCGTCACGCACCGCGTTGAGGGCGAGGTTGCGGGCCACGCTGTAGATCCAGCCGCGGGCCGAGCCCAGTTTGCGCTCGAAGCTGGCCGCGCGGGTCCAGATGTTCACGCAGGCGTCGTGCACGATGTCCTCGGCCAGCGCCCTGTCGCGCACGATGCGCTCCACCACGCCCAGGAGGCGCGCGCCTTCCTGGGTATACAGCCGCTGCATGGCCGCGCGGTCGCCGGCCGCACAGCCGGCCAGCGTTGCCTCGTAATCGAATTCGGAAAGGGAGCGGGAGGAGAGGGACACGGTCGGGGGACGGACTCAGGAGGGCGGGCAGCATTGATCTTACCCGAGGCCCGCCCTGCGGCGAGCGTCCGCCGCGCCAGGTTTTCTTGTCCCCCACGGGGGACGGGCGGGGCCTGGCTTGGCCCAGCCCCGAGGGTACTCAGAGCGCCTTCCAGAAAATGTAGTCCGCCTGGTAGCCCACCGTCTCGCGCTTGCCCTTGTCGGCGGCGCTGCAAGCGGCAGCCGGGGCAACCCCGCCCTTCAGCGCCACGCGCTGGATGTAAGTCACGCCGCTCAGGGCGCCATTGCCCATCGCCGGGTTGGCCTTGACCAACTGATAGGGCAGGTTGCCGGCACCGGACGGCGCCACGGCCAGCTGGGTGGCGGTCAGCTTCGAGCCGTCCAGGGCTTGCCAGGTGGCGGGCGGGCCGTAGTAGCGGCCCACCTGCGAGCCGGCGCGATCCTTCAGCACCGCCTTCGGGCCCACGAAGACCCATTCGGCCTGGCCGGGCATGCCGGCCTTGTCGCGGCATTCGTAGGTGATCTCGCCGCTGCCCACGGTTTCCCAGGCGACTTTATGCCCGGCCGGAACCTTGATCGTGTCGGGCAGGTGATCCTGGCTGAAGCCGGAAGTCAGCGAGCCCATCGAAGAGCAGGCGCCCAGCAGCACGGTGGCGGCGACGAGGCCAAGGCGGGGCGCGAGACGGGTCGGGGTCGTTTTCATGGTGATTCTCCGTAGGGATGAGGGGGAAATAAACGCAGCTTTTTGCGCTGCTACGTCCACTACCCGCCAGCCCCCGCTTTGGATGCAGGCCGCTGAAAATATTTTTTTGACCCGCCAGCCGCTGCGCGCCGCCCTGCCATCGTCCACGAAAAAGCGCCGGATAAGCGGCGCTCCCGAAACCCGGCCCCGCCAACACCGGTTTATTCGTACTTGCGCACGTCGTCGATCACCTTGCCGTCGTTGGCGAGGCTGCCCGGGGCGCAAAAACTGACCTCGCCACGCAGCTTGGTGAGATCGCGGATCGACGCGGCAACCCCCTCGGCCAGCCCTTCGACCGGGGCGGCCAGTTCGCAGTGCAGGGTCATGCGGTCGTTGTGGTCCGGGTTGTCCACCACCAGTCGGCCACGGCCAAGCTCCGGGTGACGCTTGAGTACCGCCACCACCTGACCGGGATGCACGAACATGCCCTTGACCTTGGTGGTCTGGTCGGCCCGCCCCAGCCAGCCTTTGATGCGCGTGTTGCTGCGGCCGCAGGGCGACTCGCCGGGCAGAACCGCCGACAGGTCGCCGGTGCCGAAGCGGATCAGCGGGTAATCGGGGTTGAAGCTGGTCACCACCACCTCGCCCACCTCGCCGGGCGCCACTGGCTCGCCGGTGCCGGGGCGCACGATTTCCAGCAGGATGTCCTCGTCCAGCACCAGCCCTTCGCGGGCCGGGGTTTCGAAGGCAATCAGGCCGATGTCGGCGGTGGCATAGGCCTGGAAGGCCTGGATGCCGCGGGCCACCAAAGCCTCGCACTGGCTGGGCGGAAAGGCCTCGCCCGACACAAAGGCCTTGGTGAGGCTGTCGATCTTCACGCCCAGCTCGTCGGCCTTGTCGAGAATGATGCGCAGGAAGGACGGCGTGCCGGCGTAGGCATCGGGCCGCAGGTCGAGCATCGCCGCCACCTGCTGCTCGGTCTGCCCCACCCCGGCCGGAAACACCGTGCAACCGAGGGCGTGGGCGGCCGTCTCGGTCATCGAGCCGGCCGGCGTGAAGTGATACGAAAACGTGTTGTGAACCAGGTCGCCCGCCCGAAAGCCCGCCGCGTAGAACGCCCGCGCCAGCCGCCAGTAATCCTTGCGCGCGCCTTCCGGCTCATAGATCGGGCCGGGCGAGGCGAACACGCGGGCGCAGCCCGTGCCCCACTTCAGCGCGGCAAATCCGCCAAAGGGCCGGGCGCCTTTCTGGAGTTCGAGCAGTTCGGACTTGCGCACCACCGGCAGGCCGGCCAGCGCTTCGCGGCTGACGATGGCAGCCGGATTCACATCGGCCAGCAGCGCGGCGAAGGCCGGGGCGTGGGCCTTGGCGTGGGCGACCTGTTTGGGCAGCCGGGCCAGCAGCTCACGTTCCCGGTCCAGGGGATAGCGGGTTTCACGGGCGTCGTAGTAGTTCATGGTTTCTCCGCGAGCGGAAAGTTGTTCTTTTGGGGGTCGAAACGGGTTCGACCTTGTTTTTCAGCGTTACTGAACGGCGTTCCGTTGTTCCACGTTACGTTGGCGGGGTCGCGCCCCCGCGGTTTTCTACAAGCAAGGGCTGAATTTCAACCCGTCGATCACACATGTCCGTTCCGAAGAGGCGCGGTGCATCCGCAAAGCCCGTCCTGAACCGCTGAGCAGCGCAACATCGGGCGGGGCTTTCCGGCGCGGCTGTTTAAGCCGGCAACGCCGGCGAGTTCCGCGCCGGCCGCCCGATGCGAGCAGCGCAGGGGAGGCGGCCGCAGGCCGACCGGTGAAGCAGGGGTCGCTTCTTTGCCTACTTTCTTGGCGACGCAAGAAAGTAAGGCGCCCGCCGGGGCGCGACCCGGCCAATCCCTGTCAGTTACAGCCCCTCAAGACAACCAGCGCTTCCTTCGCCGGTAATGCTTCACCTCCCGGAAACTCTTCCGCCCCTCGGACGAAAGCCCCAGATAAAACTCCTTCACATCCTCGTTGGTCCGGAGGTCGGCGGCCTCCCCCTCCATCACCACCCGGCCGTTCTCCAGGATGTAGCCGAAATCCGCATAGCGCAGCGCCACCATCGTGTTCTGCTCGGCCAGCAAAAAGCTCACGTTCTCCTTGCTGTTCAGATCCTTCACGATCTCGAAAATCTCCTCGACGATCTGCGGGGCGAGGCCCATGGAAGGCTCGTCGAGCAGGATCATCTCGGGCTTGGCCATCAGCGCGCGGCCGATGGCGCACATCTGCTGCTCACCGCCGGAGGTGTAGCCGGCCTGCGAGCTGCGACGGGTCTTGAGACGCGGAAAATAAGCGTAGACCTTGTCGAGGCTGTCTTTCAGTTCGGCCCGACTCTGGCTGCGGGTGTAGGCGCCGGTGAGGAGGTTTTCCTCGATCGAAAGGTGGCCAAAACAATGGCGCCCCTCCATCACCTGGATCACGCCCTGGCGCACCAGGTCGGCGGGGGTCAGCTGGTCGATCCGGCTGCCCTTGAACTCGACGCTGCCCTTGGTCACGTCACCGCGCTCGGCGCGCAGCAGGTTGGAGATCGACTTGAGGGTCGTGCTCTTGCCGGCGCCGTTGGCGCCGAGCAAGGCCACGATCTTGCCTTGAGGCACCTGCAGCGACACGCCCTTGAGCACAAGGATGACGTGGTCGTAGATGACCTCGATGTTGTTGATGCTGAGGTAAGACATGGCGGCCATTCCCTTGTGGGCGATTTCGGTCGCCCGGCTTTCTGTTGATCGACGAAGGGCGGGCGACCGAAATCGCCCCTACAGCTCCGTAGGTCGGGTTAGCCCGCAGGGCGTAACCCGACGCGCGGAACGTGCCGATCAGCTTTCCTTGGAGCAATCGCGGGGCTTGATGCCCTTTTCCTTGGCGTAGGCGGCGGCCGACTCCTCGATCATGCCGCGCACCAGCGGACGGTCGGAATCCACCCAGTCGGTGATGACCTTCCACTGGGTGCCGTCCCATTGCTGGAACTTCACCTTGCCCGGGCCTTCGTGATCGGCACAGGTGATCTTCAGCGGCGGCATGAAGCCGGTGGCGCCGAGGGCCTTCAGGCGGGCATCGTCGAGGTTGAGGTTTTCGAGGCCCCAGCGCATCTGCTCACCGGTGAGGGACTTGCCCTTGCCGAACTTTTCCTGGGCCTTGCGGATGCCTTCGACGGTGATGATGCCGTGCACCACGCCGCGGTTGTAATACACCGAGCCGATGCGCGACTTGTCTTCCATGTTGCCCTTGTCCTTGCCGTACACGTGCTTCTTGATGTCGGCCACCACCGGGTAGCTCGCGCCGGCCACGTTGAAGCCCGCGGCCACGAAGCCCTTGGCTGCGGTACCGGCCGGAATGGTGTCCTCTTCGGCGCCGGACCACCACACGCCGATCAGCTTCTCGCGCGGGTAGCCGGTTTTGGCGGCCGCCTTGATCGCCGTCGGGTTCATCACGCCCCAGCCCCACAGCACCACGTAGTCGGGCTTGGCCTGGCGGATCTGCAGCCACTGGGACTGCTGCTCGTTGCCCGGATGGGCGACGGCGATCTTGATCACTTCGAAGCCGTGCTTGGCAGCCAGCTTGTCCATGATCGCGTGGGATTCCTTGCCATAGGCGGAGTCGTGATAGAGCAGGCCGATCTTCTTGCCCTTCAGCTTGTCCATGCCGCCTTCCTTCTGGCCCATGTAATTCACGATGGCGGAGGCCTGCGACCAGTAGGTCGTGATCATCGGGAAGACCCACGGGAAGACCCGGCCGTCGGCCGCGTCGGTGCGGCCGTAGCCGATGGTCACCATCGGGATCTTGTCCTGGGCCACCTTCTCGAGCACCGAGTAGGTAATGCCGGTGGACACAGGCTGGAACACGGTGTTGCCGGTGCTGCCCTTCTTCTTGAGACGCTCGTAGCATTCAACGCCGCGGGCGTTGTTGTATTCGGTTTCGCACTCTTCCCAGGTGAGCTTGACGCCGTTTACGCCGCCGTCGCGCTCGTTGATGAGCTGCATGTAGTCGATCCAGCCGCCAAAGATGCCGACGCCGCCCGCCGCGTAGGGGCCGACGCGGTAGCTCGGCAGGCCGATGAACTGCTCCTCGGCAGCGCTTGCCGCGGACGAGGCCAGCAGGCCGGCCATGGCCGCGCCCAGCAGAACGGTTTGCTTGAATTTCATGTTTTGTCTCCTCTTGTAGGTATGGGTGCTACACGCGGGGCGGCGAGCCGCCGGGCAATTTTTCAGTGCGGGAAGGGCCACAGGCGCAGCTTCTCCTTGGCGATCTGCCACAGCCGTGCCAGCCCGTGGGGCTCGACGATCAGGAAGAAGATGATCAGGCCGCCGAAGATGATGAGCTGGAAGTTGGACACGAAGCCGGCCCCCAGTGAATCACCAAAGATCATCGGCACGAAGTTGTCGAGAAAGATCGGCAGCAGCACGATGAAGGCCGCCCCCAGGAAGGAACCCATGATCGAGCCGACCCCGCCGATGATGATCATGAACAGGATCTTGAACGACAGGTCGAGGTTGAAGCCTTCGGGCTCGACGGTACCGATATAGGTGTAGGCATACAGCGCGCCGGCCACGCCGCAGTAGAAGGAACTCACCGCAAAGGCCAGCAGCTTGGTGCGCATCAGGCGAAAGCCGATCACCTGCGCCGCAACGTCCATGTCCCGCACCGCCATCCAGGCCCGGCCGGTGGAGGAGCGCACCATGTTCTTGGCCAGGAGCGCCATGAAGGCGACGATCAGGAAGGTCAGCACGTACTTGGCTTCGGGCGTTGCGAAGGTGTAGCCGAGGATGGTCACATCCTGCGCCGTCACCACGCCCGACGACGAGTTGTTGGAGAACCACGGAAACTTGACCAGCGCCCACACGATGAAGAACTGCGCCGCCAGGGTGGCCACCGCCAGATAGAAGCCCTTGATGCGCAGGCTGGGCAGCCCGAACAGGATCCCCACCGCCGCCGCCGTGAGCCCCGCCAGCACCAGCGCGACCAGGAAGGGCATGCCCTCGATGCGCAGGATGAAGTTGTAGGCCGCAAAGGCCCCCACCGCCATGAAGGCCGCCGAGCCCAGCGACAACTGCCCGGCGTAGCCGGTAAGGATGTTGAGCCCCAGCGCCGCCAGCGAAAAGATCAGCACCGGAATCAGGATGGCCTTGAGCCAGTACTCGCTGGCCAGGAAGGGCACGGCCACGCCGAACACCAGCATCAGCAGCCAGAACCCGATCCTGTCCTGGCGAATCGGGAAGATCTGGGCATCTTCGGCATAACTGGCCTTGAACTGGCCGGCTTCACGGTAAAGCATGGTGGTTTACTCCTTCGCCGCTCGGGCGGATGCCGGGGATGGGCGGGTTATTCCTGTATTGAATTGTGCTGTCGCGGTACGCCCTGCGGGCCAACCCGACCAACCGAGGCTTACACGCGGTCGATGTGTTTCTCGCCGAACAGCCCTTCGGGCCGCACCAGCAGGAAGGCCAGCGCCAGCATGTAGGGGAACCAGCCTTCGATGCCGCCGCCCACGAAGGGGCCCACATAAACTTCGGCGAGCTTCTCGGAGGCGCCGATGATCAGGCCGCCGACGATGGCGCCGGGCACCGAGGTAAAGCCGCCCAGGATCAGCACCGGCAGGGCCTTGAGCGCCGTAAAGGTCAGGGCGAACTGCACGCCGTTGCGGGCGCCCCAGATCATTCCGGCCACCAGCGCCACAAAGCCGGCCACCGCCCACACCACGCGCCAGATGGTTTGCAGCGGAATGCCGATGGACAGCGCCGCCTGGTGGTCGTCCGCCACGGCGCGCAGCGCCCGGCCCACCTTGGTGTATTGGAACAGCAGGGCCAGCAGGGCCACCAGCGAGGCGGCGACACCGGCGGCGAAAAGGTCGAACTTGGAAATGCCGATCTCGTAGTTGTCCATCAGCCAGGCGATGGGCTCATCGACGATGCCCAGATCAAGCCCGCGCACCGTGGCACCCCAGGTCATCTGGGCAATGCCCTCGATCACGTAGGTGAGGCCGATGGTGGCCATGAACAGCGTGATGTGCGGCTGGTTCACCAGCGGCCGCAGCACGATGCGCTCGGTGGCGACGCCAAGCACGATCATCGCCAGGAAGGCCAGCAAAAAAGCCAGCCAGAACACGATGCTGCTGTCCGCCGCCATCCCCAGCCAGCCGGGCAGGACTTCCTGGAAGCCGACGAAGGTCAGCGCCGCGAAGAACACCATCGCTCCCTGGGCAAAGTTGAACACGCCCGAGGCCTTGTAGATCAGCACAAAGCCGAGGGCCACCAGCGCGTACATCACGCCCGACAGCAGCCCACCAACCAGCACTTCAATGAAAAACTGCATGTCTCTCTCCTCTGCGGCCGGGCCTTGTTGCCCGCGGGCTTCGCTAGTCGTTCCATGTCGGGTTGACTGCGCCGTACCCGACCTGCATGCGCCTCCCGCGTAGGTCGGGCCGCCGCAGCCGGGTAACCCGACACCCCGCGCTTAGTGCGACGTACCCAGATAGGCCTTGATCACTTCGGGGTTGTTCTTCACTTCTTCCGGCTCGCCGTCGCCGATCTTCTTGCCGTAGTCCAGCACCACCACGCGGTCCGAGATGTCCATCACCACGCCCATGTCGTGCTCGATGAGCACGATGGTGGTGCCGTAATGGTCATTCACGTCGAGGATGAAGCGGCACATGTCCTGCTTTTCCTCCACGTTCATGCCGGCCATCGGCTCGTCCAGCAGCAGGATGTGCGGCTCGGCGGCCAGCGCGCGGGCCAGCTCGACGCGCTTTTGCAGGCCATAGGGCAGGCGGCCGACGGGCGTCTTGCGGATGCTCTGGATTTCGAGGAACTCGATGACCTCCTCGACCTTGATGCGGTGGGCGATTTCCTCTTTCTGCGCGGCGCCCCAGTAAAGGGCGTGCTGCAGGAAATTGCATTTCATCTTGAGGTTGCGCCCGGTCATGATGTTGTCGAGCACCGTCATGCCCTTGAACAGCGCAATGTTCTGGAAGGTGCGGGCAATGCCCTGCTCGGCCGCCTCGTGGGGCTCGAGCTTCTTGCGCAGCGCGCCCTTGAAGAAAATCTGCCCTTCCTGCGGGTGATAGACGCCGTTGATCACGTTGAGCATCGAGCTCTTGCCGGCGCCGTTGGGGCCGATGATGGAGCGGATTTCATGCTCCTTCACGTCAAAGCTGATGTCGGTAAGCGCCTTCACGCCGCCGAAGCGCAGGGAAATGTTCTGCAGGTCGACGATCACGCCGCCAATTTTTCTGGCCATGGGGTCGGTCTCCGTCGGTCAGGCGGCTTTCCGCGGCTGGGGCGGATAAGTCCTGGCGTCTTCGAGGCGCAGATCGGCGGACACCTTGTTGGTGCGGCCGTCCTCGTAGGTCACCTGGGTTTCGATGAACTGCGTCTTCTTGCCGGTGTACAGCGCGTCGATGAGTTCGGCGTATTTCTCGGCCACGAAGTTGCGGCGCACCTTGCGGGTACGGGTCAGCTCGCCATCGTCGGCGTCGAGTTCCTTGTGCAGGATCAGGAAGCGCTTGATCTGCGATTCGCCCATCTTCGGGTCGGACGCCAGGTCGGCATTGACCTGCTCGATGCACTCGCGAATCAGCTCATACACCTGGGGCTGGCTGGCCAGGTCGGTGTAGCCGGAATAGGCCATGCCGCGCCGCTCGGACCAGTTGCCCACGGCTTCCAGGTCGATGTTCACGAAGGCGGTGACGAAATCGCGGCCGTTGCCAAAGCACACCACTTCCTTGATGTGCTGGAAGAACTTGAGCTTGTTCTCGATGTAGTTGGGGGCAAACATGCCGCCACCGGTGAGCTTGCCCACGTCCTTGGCCCGGTCGATGATCTTGAGGTGGCCGTCCTCGTCGAAGAAGCCCGCGTCGCCGGTCATGAAGTAACCGTCGGCGTTGATCGACTCGGCGGTGGCGTCGGGGCGCTTGTAGTAGGCCTTGAGCAGCATCGGGCCGCGCACCAGGATTTCGCCGTTGTCGGCCAGCTTCACTTCCACGTTGGGTGCCGGCGTGCCCACCGAATCCAGCTTGATCTGGCGATCCGGCTGCAGGCACACGTAGGCGCAGGTTTCCGTCTGGCCGTAGAGCTGCTTGAGGTTGATGCCGATCGAGCGGTAGAAGCGGAACAGGTCCGGCCCGATGGCCGCGCCGGCGGTGTAGGCCACGCGCACCCGGCTCAGGCCGAGCACGTTTTTAAGCGGGCCGTAGATCAGCGCATCGCCGATGGCGTACTGCAGGCGATCGCCGGCCGACACGGGCTTGCCGTCCAGCAGATCGGCACCGCAGCGCCGGGCCACATCCATGAAGTGCTGAAAAACCTTGCGCTTGATCAAGGTGGCGTCCTCCATGCGGATCATCACCTGCGTGAGCAGGTTTTCGAAGACCCGCGGCGGCGCAAAGTAATAGGTGGGGCCGATCTCGCGCAGATCGCCCATCACCGTCTCGCCCGATTCCGGGCAATTGATGGTGAAACCCGCCACCAGCGCCTGGGCGTAGGAGAACAGGTGATCGCCCACCCAGGCCATCGGCAGGTAGGAAAGAATGTCGTCCTGGTCGGTCAGCCGGTCAAAGCTGCAGCCGCCGCGGGCCGCGGCGATGAAGGCGGCGTGGGTCTGGCAGACGCCCTTGGGCTTGCCGGTGGTGCCGGAGGTGTAGAGCATCACCGAGACGTCGTCCGGGCTGCCCTTGTCGATCTCGTTGCCGAGAAAATCGGGGTGCTGGCTGTCGTGGATGCGGCCCATTTCGAGCACTTCATCGAGGCCGTGCAGGAAGGTCTGGTTGTAATGACGCAGGCCGCGCGGGTCGTCGTAGATCACGTGTTCAAGGAGCGGCAGGCCGCCCTTGATCTCGAGCATCTTGTCCACCTGCTCCTGGTCTTCCACGCAGGCGAAGCGGATTTCCGCATCCTCCATCACGTAGGCCATTTCCTGGGCCACGGCATCCTGGTACATCATCACCGGAATACCGCCCAGGCACTGACAGGCCGCCACCGACCAGTACAGCCGCGGCCGGTTGTCGCCCACCACGGCCAGGCGGTCGCCGCGCTTGAAACCCAGCTCGGCCAGGCCGCTGGCAATCGACCGCACCCGCGCGGCGACATCCGCCCAGGTGTAGGTCTGCCAGATGCCGTATTCCTTCTCGCGCATCGCCGGCCGCGCGGGCCGCTGCCGCGCATGCTGCATCAGCAGGCGCGGAAAAGTATCCAGGCCGGCCGTTTCTGCGGCTGTATCTCGGACATCCGACATACCCCCTCCTCCAGTCTTGTCTCGCATCGTGTCCGCGACTTCTTCCGGCAAAGCCCTTGGAACATTGCCCGCGGCCGCAGATTGTCTTTTTGCTGGAGGCCAGTCTCGCAAACCATGTTTGCTCAACTGTTTTTCAAATGTAGGGAATTGTGATCAGGGCACTTCGATGTGAAGGGGGACGAGAGGCGCGGAGGGGGCACCCCAGAAAAGCAAAAACCCCTCGCGGGGCTTCGACATCACACAAGGCGCATTGCCGGCCTTCTGGCCACGCCGTTCAGGCGTCGCGTCAGGCCGGCAGCGTCATTGAGGGGTATTCAGTTGGTGCCCTCTCCGCCGATCGGGCCGAGCCGCGAGCGGATGTAGCTCCACTGGGTCCAGGCCGAACCGTCAGACTCCGACGCATACGCACCGGAACCGTAGTCATCCTTCATCATGTCGGTCCGAACAGGGCCGTACATGCCCGACGCGGTCGGTTCCATGTATTCATAGACGTCGCCTGCACGATGCATCTTCATGCCATCGCTCAGTTCCTGAAGGCTGTCATACAGATCGTGGTCGGCCGCCTGGGCGGTGGCCAGCGGGGCAAGGGCGAGGACGCTTCCAGCCAGGAAGCCGGCGCCGATTTTAACCAAGAGACCCTTTTTCATTTTGCCCTCCTGCTACGTTTTCTCTCCTAGAAAAAAAATGGTGAAACCAGCTTCAGGAAGACCCCTGCGCAACCGGTTCCCGCTACGTGAGCGATCAACGCTGCATCGCCGTCACGCTGTGATTCTGCCGGGCACCGCCGCTTGAAAAAACCGGCTGCATCCGACTTGTCCACATTTTCATAATAGTCGACAGATTTTGTCGGAAAAGAAAAAAGTCACGAAAAAACTTGCCCGTCGCCGCCTTATTCGGCCAGGGCCGTGAGGCTCCCGGCCGGCCGATCCGGCGGCACCACGTCGTCCAGCGCCAGCAGGGCCAGCACGCCGGCAACGAGGTCGCGGTGGGCCAGCGGCGTATTGCCGTACCACTGCCCCAGATAGCTGCGCAGGCTGCTGCGGGCGTCGCCCGGATCGAGGTTCATGTAGCTCAGGGCCTGCCAGTTTTCGGGGTTGCGCTCGAACAGCGGCAGCAACAGGTTTGCCAGCACCTCGTTCTTCTGGCGCAGGTAGGGGTTGCGGCGCAGCGCTTCCTCGTTGTCGTGCAGCCAGGTGGTCAGCGGCGCCTCGGGCGGCAGCCGGCGGTGGCCTTCGGCAATCAGAAGGTCGAAAAAGGCGCGCAAACGCGCCGCCTCCGCCTGCCACTGCGGCCCCGGCGGCGCCTGCTCCCAGCGCTGCGCCACGTTTTTCAGCGTGAACAGCGAGGCGGTTTCACACAGGGTTTCCTCGAACCACTGGTTGTCGTGGGCGGCCACGTGGGCGTCGTGGTTCGACAGCACGTGGCACAGCTCATGGGCAAACTCATACGCGTAAAGGTGCCAGTTTTCGCCTTGGGCATGCAGGCGGATGCGGTATTCGCCCTGGCTGCCCCGGCCGTATTCCGCCACCGGCGGGCCGTCCGTGTGAGTCACCACGATGGGCGCCTTCAGCCGGCCGGGCAGGCGCGACAACATTTCGTCCGCGACCGAATAAAGCACCGTCTCGATGGCGTCCTTGCGCCCCCGCCCCCAGCCTCCGCCCTGCACCTGGATGCTCAGGCCCAGCTTGCGGGCGCCGGATTTTTTCGCCACGCTCTCGCCGCCCGTATCGGCATAGGCCAGCGAACACACGACCGACGCCAGGATGAACGGCAGCTGCATGCCGCGCCGCAGCCAGTCCGCCGTGGCGCCATGCCGGAACGCAAAACGCTTTCGCTTGTTCATGCGAAAAAAGCCCCGAGACTGCCGCGCCGGGCATCGGCACGCCACCAGCCCTCGTTTCATGATAGATCGGGCAAGGGGAATACCAAGGCAAGCGTCCGCGGATCAGCACATCGAGTTGCTCGCAAAAATGGCGTTTGAGGTGCCCGATGTCGGCGTAGCCGGTATGAAAATGGCCCAGCCCGTCCGGTTTTTTTCCTGAACGCCAGCAGGCTCACGATTTCATCGGTGATCTCGCCCGTCTTCACGTCGGCGCTCTTGAAATTTACAGCGGAATCGCCGTCAAGCCGCACATGCTCAGGTCGAGAAAGGCATCCCGACAGCAGACGGTGTCTGGCGACATTCATCCAAGAAAACAATGACATATGCCAATCAAATAACCCCTCCGCCTTGAATACTTTTCCTGCTCCAACAGTGCAACTTCGCACACTCGGCTCTAGCCCGGAGCGCGTTATCATCGGGGCCGGTGAGGCTCATGCCACACATTTTTACCTACCGTCCCGGCATTTCGATGATGACTTCCCCTTTCCGCCGCACACTCGTCGCGCTGGCCCTGTGCCTGCCCTGCGTGTCCGCCACCCTCGCCGCCAACGAGCCTGTCGGGCCGGAAGTGCGCATCGAGACGGCCATCAATGCCGCGCAGGTTGTGGTACAGCAGGGGCCCCGCGACATCGCGCTGGGCGACCAGGGCGTGCTCAGGCTGCCGGACGGCTTCGGCTTCATCCCCAAGGCCGAGGCCGAAGCGCTGATGGCTGCACAGGGCAACCACGCCGGGCCGGGCTTCATGGGGCTGATCGTGGGGCCGGATCTGCAGGGTTTCCTGGCGGTGGAGTTTTCGGCCGCCGGCTACGTGAAGGATGAAGACGCCCGCGAGTGGGATGCCGCGGAGATGCTGGACAAGCTCAAGGCAGGCACCGAAGCGGCCAATGAAGAGCGCCGCCAGCGCGAACTGCCGGAATTCAGCGTGGTCGGCTGGGTCGAGGTACCGAGCTACGATCCGGCCACCCACCGGCTGGTGTGGTCGGTGGCCGCCCGGCCCAAGGAGCCCCGCGCGGGCGGCGACGGGGTGAACTACAACACCTACATGCTCGGCCGCGAAGGCTATTTTTCGATGAACCTCGTCACCAGCATGGATCGCGTCGAGCTGGAAAAACCCGTCGCACGGGAAATCCTGGCGGCCCTGAGCTTCAACGAAGGCAAACGCTACGCCGACTTCAACGCCTCCACCGACCGCATGGCCGAATATGGCCTGGCTGCGCTGGTTGGCGGCCTCGCGGCCAAAAAGCTGGGCCTGCTGGCCACCGCGGGCGTCTTCATCGCCAAGTTCTGGAAGATCGGCCTGCTGGCCATGGCCAGTGCGGGTGCCGGCACATGGCTGAAGCGCAAGAAGAAGTCAGACTGAGCCCGCCTGATATCGACCGGCTCGCCGGCCCGCAACACCCTTGATGAAACTCCTCCTGCTTCTTCTGGGCGGCGCCAAGTTCGGCAAGCTGCTGACCACCGGCGGCACCATGCTGATCTCGGTGGGCGCCTATGCCCTGATCTGGGGCTGGCGCTACGCCGCCGGCTTTGTCGCGCTGCTGTTCTGCCACGAGATGGGCCATTACCTTGCGGCGCGGCAACGCGGCCTGAAAGTGGGCGTGCCGACTTTCATCCCCTTCGTCGGCGCATGGATCGAGCTCAAGGAGCAGCCCATGAACGCCGAAACCGAAGCCTACGTGGCCATGGCCGGCCCCCTCGCCGGCACTGCGGCATCGCTGGCCTGCTACCTGCTGGCCCGCTCGGAAGGCAGCAACCTGTTGCTGGCCATCAGCTATTCGGGCTTCTTCCTCAACCTGTTCAATCTGATCCCGGTGCCGCCGCTGGACGGCGGACGCATGACCGGCGTGGTCTCGCGCAAGTTCTGGCTGCTTGGCGCGCCGGTGCTGGTCGGCATTTTCATGTGGCGGCCCAGCCCAATGCTGATCCTCGTCGCGCTGCTGGCCGCGCCACATGTCCTCAAGGCCTTCCGGGGCACCGGCGGCGAGGCGCCCGGCTACTACGACACCCCGCCGGGCAAACGCATCGAATACGCCCTGCTCTACCTCGGGCTCACCGCCTATCTGGCCGTGATGAGCCACGAGGTGCATGAAATGCTGGGCGCCATCCGCCAGGGCGGATAGCCCGCCGGCTCAGCTCGGGTCGGTCATGACCCCGGGCGTCGTTGCCAGCAAACGGACCCGCTTGAACTGCCCCTCCGCCGTGCGGATCTCGGCCATCAACTGCAGGCGATTGGTGCCCAGCTCGCGCCAGGTGGGCACCATGGCCAGCTCGGCATACTCGTTGAAGCCCGCGACTTCCTCGGAGGCCACCACGGTCGGCATCTCGCCGGCCTTGACCCGCAGCCACTGCACCACCACCCGCGTCAGCACCGTATCGCCATCGCTGCGGATGACGATCACCCGATACGGGCCACTGTCCTTGCTCTGCACCCAGCGCCCGACCAGCGTCACCGACTGGACGTCCGCCGGAATCGACAGCTTCAGCTCGGGCAGCTTGGGCTTTTCAGCCGGTTTTTCTGCCTGGACCAGCGTGGCCGTGGCTGTTGCCGGCGCCAGCGGCGCGGCCCCGACCTGGGCCCAGGCCCCCGGCACGACGAAAGCCAGGGCCAGTGCTGCCGCCCCGCAGGATCGCGCCCACCTGGCGCGGGCTGCCGGCCGAGCCGGCCACGAGAGTTCTAAGCCATTCATCTATCTGTTCCTCGAAACGCATCGTCATTCCGTCACCGCTCGGCAGGAGGCCCAACACCATCAGCGGACGGCCATTCTCGCCGCAAAGATTTTTGCGGCCCGACATTATGGAGGCAGTCGGGAGGCACCGGGCAAGTCTGCCCGGCCTTGCCACACATTACGCCGGCGCCTGTTTCATCTGCGTGGATCCTGGAGGATGATGAACGAATGCCGCAGTGCGGCAAAACCCCGGCCAGCCCCGGCACCTTGCCGCTTTTGGCCGATCCCGTTCCCGCGACCTGATCACGAGGAGAATCCCATGCCTGCCCTTGCCCTCAACCCGCGCCGGTTTCTGGCGCCGTGGCTCGCCACCCTCGCAAGCCTCGGCGTCCTCGCCGCGGCCCTCCCGGCCCACGCCGCGCCGCCGCTGCCGGCGCTGAACATCGACATCAGCCAAACCTCCATCTCCGGCATTTCGTCGGGCGGCTTCATGACCGTGCAGTTCCAGCTGGCCCACTCCTCGATCGTAAAGGGCGTTGGCGTGGTGGCCGGCGGGCCGTTCAATTGCTCGAAGGCAGATGTCTTGCGCGCCGTTTCCAGCTGCTCCTGCACCGGCGAACCCAGCGTGCCCTGCGCCGTTTCCGAAACCAGCACCGACGTGCCCGCCCTGGTTGCCAGCACCGAAGAGATGGCCGGCAAAGGCCTCATCGACCCGACCCGCAACCTGGCCGGGCAGCGCATCCTCACCGTCGCCGGCGCCAGGGACACCCTTGTTCCGCCCCCCATCGCCCGCCAGCTATCGGCGTATTACACCGCCCTGGGCGTGCCCGCCTCCAACCTCTCGCCGGTCAGCCTGCCCAACGCCGGGCACACCATGCCGACACAAAACTTCGGCATCGCCTGCGGCCTCGAAAAGGAACCCTATATCGGCAAATGCGCCTACGACAGCGCCCGTGAAATCCTCGGCTGGACCTACGGCAAACTCGCGGCCCCCGGCAGCAAGCCCGCCGGCAAATTCATCCAGTTCGACCAGCGCGCCTACATCCCGGCCCGCAGCGCCGGCGCCTTCAGCTGGAGCACGGGCCTCGACACCACCGGCTGGGCTTACGTGCCCAACAGCTGCGCCAAGGGCGAAAAGTGCCGCGTCCACATCGCGCTGCACGGCTGCAAGCAGGGCCAGAGCTACCTCCCCCTCACCCCGCCCCCCGGCGGCGGCCTTTACAACGGCACCACCTTCGTCAAGAACACCGGTTACGACCGCTGGGCCGACAAGAATCACCTCGTAATCCTTATCCCCAGGCCGTCTCCATCCCCTTTCGCAACCCCAACGGCTGCTGGGACTGGTGGGGCTATACCGGCACCGGACTACGCCACCAAGAACGCCGTACAAATCAGGACGCTGCGCGCGATGGTGGATGGGCTGGCGACCGGCGCGAAGTAGAACCGTCGGGCTCCAATGACAAACGGCGCCGAGGCGCCGTTTCAGACTGCTGACAAAGCCGCCGGGGGCTTGGTTTTTTATAATCCTGGAAACGGCAGTTGGACGCGCCTGCAGGTGCGTCTGGGCGGGTGTCTGGCGCGAAGCCGAGGCCCCCCGCGGGGGCAACAAGAAAGCTTGGGGCGGCCCGGCGCTTTCTTGCGACAACGCGGCAGGCTGATGCCTGCAAGGCGGAGCGACAAAGCCAGGCGCCCGCACAGGCGTGCCAGCGGGCGTGTAGCGCGCTCACCCTCCGGTTGAGCGTCGGCGAAGGCACCAAAGCGCGTGCTCATGCGGCTCTTGAGCTTACGAAAAGCGGTCAGCTGCCGTTTCTAGGATCATCGTTATACGGCGGGATTCGCTGCGAAGTGCGAGTTCTTCGAGGTGCCCTATACATGGACCCGGACGGCACCTTCGGGGAAGAACATCAGCCGCGCGACATTTCATCCGCCAGCAGACTCCACCACCGCCTGAAGCTCGACACGCTGACGCCTTACGGGCGCAAAACGCCTCAGCCTCCAGGCCACTGGCAGCAAACCCCTGAGCTACAAGAAGACTGTGGCGTCCAGCCTGCCAAGTGTCGAGATTTCTTACAGTCTCGGTCGACCACATCCACAGAATCTAACGCAATCAAGCATTTATGTCATTTGCATGAAAGTTGCTAGGGCGGAACGTCCCGTTGTTGACAACCTGAGGAGGGTTTCCTCATTCAATTTCGTGGGAGCGGTCACATGAAAATATTCGTAGCGCTGGCGGTGCTGGCAACGTCGGTGTCACCCGCATTCGGAGCGGCGGTCAAACTAAATATCATTCAAGTCTGCGACGATGCCGGGAGCAACTGTGCGCCCGTCAACCTCAACCAGACCTTCACCGACAAGATTTGGGCCCAGACCGGGACAACGTTTAATTACAGCTCAATTACCCAATTGAACAGCACCGCGTACCTGAATCCGACGCAGACCGAAGCGAACTCGCTCATTGACTCTTATTTTGGAACAGGGCGGGCCCTCTTTGCCTATGATGTCTGGTTCGTCAATTCATTCTCTGGCGTCCCCGGATTGCGGGGGCTGGGCGCCTTGGGAGGTGATGGAGTTGTCATCTCGAGCTCTTCTGCGGCAGTCGATACGCTGGCTCATGAACTGGGTCACAACTTTGGTCAAGACCACACGGCAGCGTCAGTGCTCGACGCCAGCCGATACCTGATGGCCAGTGGGTCAATTCGCAGCATACCAACTGGCACAGGCGACGTCGCTCCGGATGGACTCCAACTCGACCGACTCAATGCAATTGTCCCAGAGGTGACGGTCGACATGATTGGCGCCACGCCATTCGAAAGCAGCGACTTTTTCGACGTCAAGTATTTGTCAGGTGCTGCGACGGATTTGGGCCTGAGTTCATTGACAATTAACCTCGCTCCGGCAAATGCGTTCTTTGACATTACCAACGCCGACCCCGGCAGGTCTGGCTCCCCATTTGCGTACGGTCGGCTCAGCGGCGTGACCGCACGAGACATTGCAATATCAGGTCTTACGGATGGCAGTTCACTGCTGAGGATGGACTTTGCGACTGACTCATTTACTGCAGGCGATGCCCTATCCTTTGGACTAGACATGGACTTATTCAGTAACATTGACGGGTTCGGCGCCACTGCTGATGAGCTGCGTGCGTCTGAAGTCACGCTAACGTTTGAAAATGGATATTCGGTTGCCGGTGATCTGTCCACGCTGATCCTGTCATCGCAATTTGATCCCAATCGCAATCTGGACATCATTACATCCCGCCGTGGCGACCCAATCGCAGCAAATGTCGTGCCTTCGCCGTCGACGACTTCACTGCTTGGACTTGGTCTTGCGATGCTCGGCGGCTTCCGATTGCTTTTCGCCCGATCAATCACATGAAAACTTCTTCATTCTTTTTGATTCTCGCAGCGGCAGCCTCCTTCGCGACCACCCCAGTGCTCGGCAAGGGGGCGGGCACGCCCGGCGCAACTGTAGACAAGAATAGTGGCGTAACCGCTGACCCTGACTGGATCCCCTGCATCCGTGATCCAAACCGGGACAAGCTGAAGCACTGTTCGGAAGAGTACAGACTTTGCAGAGAATCAGGACAGGATTCCGTTGCGTGCTTGAATGCCGAGTATTCCACTCTTACGCCCGCATCCAAACCATCAAAGGACGAATACACAGCCTGTCGCGCCGCCGGACATGACGAAGTCAGATGCGCGGAAATACTGAACGATCGCAAGGAATTAAAACGCGGGCGCGCACGCTGACTTTCCCATCTGGGCCACGTCACCCCATGAATTTCATGCGCAGTGAATCAAGCGCGCCCGCTTGAGCAGCGAGTTGCACACTTTCGCCGTCATGCCCCAGCGCGGGGTGGCGGAGCGATCATTCGCCTGGATCGAAAAGGCCGACGTCTCTGGAAAAACTGAGAGCGCAAACTCAACACCAGCTTGCAGTTCATCCATCTCGCTTTCCTCGCGCGCCCTCAGAAGATCGTGAACAGCTTCTTGCACCCCCTTTGCATAGACATCAGCTGCATCAGAACCTATTTTCAATATATCGAGCGTCCAAACCAGCACACACCAGATGAAGGAGGAGACTATGAGCGGCCACGACTCAAACGTCCAATCCGAGAACTCCCTCGACACTCCGCCGCGTGACGTCAAGAATCTTGTTCTCTGCTGCGATGGAACGGGAAATGTTTGGAAGCCCGGTCCGGGAAAGACCAACGTGGTCAAGCTTTTCGAAAGCCTGGCCGGGCCCAGGGAACTCCAGCTTACGTACTACGATCCCGGCGTCGGCACGCCGGACGGCGCAATAGGCGGAGATCAAGGCGGAGGCCTGAGTCTTCTCGATATCCTGCGCCGCGTTGGCGGACTAGCCTGGGGCGACGGAGTCTGGGCCAATGTTGCCGAAGCCTACGAATTCCTCATCAGGTATTACAGCGCCGGGGACCGGATATTCCTCTTCGGTTTTTCCAGGGGCGCCTTCACCGCCAGGGCGGTGTCCGGACTGATCCACATGTTTGGAGTGCTCCGGCCTGGACACGAGAATCTAATCCCAACCCTGCTCCGCGTTTATCGCTCCAGAGCATCAAATTCCCGTAACACGATAGCCAAGAGCCTGAAAGATCAGTTTTCCATGCCCGACACCTGCGTTCATTTCATCGGATGTTGGGATACGGTCGAATCCGTCGGCATCTGGCAGTTTCTCGGTGCACACATCACAAGTGATGCCCATGTGAAAAGCAGCTTCCGCCACGTGCGCCACGCGATGGCTCTCGACGAATTGCGCTGGCCCTTCAAGCCGCGCGCCTACCTGCCCAGAGCAAACGGACTAAGCAACGGAACCAGCTACAAACAGGTCTGGTTTCGGGGTGCCCATTCGGATATCGGAGGCGGCTACACGGACGCCGGGCTGTCGCACATCACCCTCCACTGGATGGCCCGCGAAGCAAATGAACAGGGGCTTATGCTGGATTTCGACAAGCTTGAGAACGGCCGACAGGCTTCACCCTTTGCTCTTCTCCACGATGCGATCGCGGAAATGCCTACGTGGATCGTTGCCGGCGCATTCAAACGGGAGCTGCCCCAGGATCTGACCCTCCACGAATCGGTACGCCGGCGGGCAGAATACGACCCCTTCCGGGGCTTTCCCCAAAACGCGGGCCAGCCAGACGCCACAACCCGAAAATGCATCACGCTCCCAGACGGACGCATCTCTCCTCGGCCTGTTCCCGCAGAACCTGAGGCAACAGTGCTTTTGCCCAGACGTCAGCCAGTCGCGCGGTGGGTATGGCCTTTGCTCGCCTTAGCCTGGATCGTTACGGCCGTGCTTTTCAGCAGCGCCAGCAATGACAGCAGTCGTCTGGCCTTCGACCTCCAGCTTGGCCTCGACAGGCAGTCGTGGTTCGAACTGGGCAAAGCTCTTGCAAATTTCGAAGGCTCAACGCGGGGCAAGATTTCCGAACTCATGCGCAGGGATACAGGACTCATCGTCGCCTATTCCGTTGCTCTGACCCTATCCTCCGTCCTGCTACTGCGTTTTGCCTGTCACCGCAACTACACGGGAGTTTGGCTGGGTCGGACAAGCTGCATTGCAGGTTTCTCACTCACCTTGGCCGATCTGACCGAAAACTGGCTCACGCTGCAGGCCCTCGAAGCCTATCGCACACAAGCCTGCACTTGGAACTGGATTCCCTGCACGGTCAGCGAACCCTTCCTCTCCCTGACGGTTTCCTTGGCCTCGGGGATCAAATTTATCGCTTTAGCAGTCGTGCTCCTCACGAGCCTTTGCTATCTCGCCATAGGCATCAGACAACGACTGCAACGCTTAACAAGCCCCTTCAATTAACTGCCCAGGAAATCATCGGCATCGCCGCCCGCGTCCATCCAAAGAGAAAGCCGGCGCAAGCCCGTAGCTGCCCGTAGCTGCCTGTACACACACGCCTCCATTTCGCCTGGCGGTGCTTTCTCATGCCCAATCCGGGCTCAGATCTCAATTCGAAACGATTTCGTGGCGCTATGCGAACAGGCTTCCGGGTACAAAAGCTGCGGTCACGGATTCAGGCTGATCTGCACAAAAGTTGTTTTAGACTAAACAAAAATGCATTCTGCATTCACTCCTGCCCCTTGCTTTAAAAATGGAGATTTCTTATGGGACGTTTGTTCCAGGGGATTTCGATGACGCTGGCCGACGGCATAGCCCTCGGCGATGCCCTGGGCGGATTTTCCGTGACGTTCGACTACCTGGGCGCAGGCACACCCGGTTCGCAGCTGTTTTCCATCGTTGATCCGAATTCGTTCGATGAGCTCGACAGTGGCGCGCGCTCCAGCGTGCCGCAGCCCGGCACTTTGCCGCTTATGCTGGCCGGTCTGGGGGCGCTGGCTTACTGGCAACGTCGCCATGGAGGTGTGCAATGAAACCGTGGATAAAAGAAACATTCCGCGTGACGGTACTGACTGCCACGCTGGCCGGTTGCGGCGGAGATCAGGGCGCGGACATGCCTGACGCCACGGTTAAAGTGCACATGGGCGGGACCGCGCTGAAAAAGTCCGCCATGGCCGCGCACTTCGAAGTGGTCGAGCTGAGGAAGGTGGCCGAGAAGCGCATCAGCAGAACCGTCCATGAATATACGTATCGTGTATCCGTCCGCAATAATGGCGTTTCCGGCGCGGCTAATGTTCTTGCCGAATTACTGGCCGTGCCAGCCGGAACGACCATAGTCGACGGCACTGTTGCGGTTGGAAGCATCGGCATCAGTACCACCGTGACACCAACTGATGTGATCGTGCTGCGCATCGACCGTACACTGCCGTTCGATCCGTCCAACCTGTCGTGGAAGATCACGTCCACCGACGTGCAGCAACTGGCTCCCGTGAAACCAGCCGAAGTGGTGGTGCTACCTCTGGCCGACATCGGGGTGCCAGAAAATGTCGACAAAGTCACCGTGGCTGGTGCCGTCACCGACGTACTGCTCAAAGACGGCAGCTTGCGCTTCTCGACACCGGGCGATACCGGTGCACCGCAGCAGGCGGAATTCACACTGAGCGGCCCGAACGGCTCAACCGTGCTGTCACTTCCCATCGTCACAGAGCGTCCGCAGGAGCTGCTGTTGCATGTGGAGCCGCGCGACGATGGCAGCGTGCCGGAAAACCCGCCCAATCTGATGGTAGGCGGCCTGGGACCGAACAACAGCATCCTCGGCAATACGCTGACCTTCAAGCTGGAAGGCGCAGCGTCGACCGAACTCGGGGATGACAGCGACGGCCTGGCCATCGACGCCAACAATACCGCGGTCAGCTTGAAGAGCTACTGGACCTACGATCCGGCCAGCACGACGTTCACGATCTCCGGCACCAAGCTGCAGCAACTGATGGCTGCCCTACCGGCGGGTGCGCTGACGGTATCGCTGAACTTCGTGTCGAAAGACGGCGAATTCGCATCCTCCCATGAACTCATGGCGATCCACCGCGGCGCCAAGATGGCCGGCAAACTGGTAGCACCGGACGGCGTACCCATGACCACGCTGGCAGGCAAGAAAATCCTGCTGCGCGGCTATAACAATCACTTACGGCTGGTGGCGCCGGTAGACGCCAATGGCCAGTTCGCCTTTGACAACTTGATTCCGGACACATACCAGCTGACCTTGAGTGACCTGGAGAACCCGAACCTTGTATCAGCCAGCGCGATCATCCTGGCGGGCACAAGCACGGCGAACGTATCGATCACTTACACGCCCAACAAGGTCGGCGTGAAAGCCGCGGCGGCAGCTGGCCCGGCGGCCAGCTTCGTCGCCAGCGCGCCATCTCCGTCAGGGTGCAAGGCACCGGCCACCACCCGCCAGGTCAAAGCACAACGGCGCCGAGGCGCCGTTTGCTTTATTGCGTTACAGCGGCCGAAGCCCGCAAAGCCTTACATGCTGCGCCGATACTGACCACCCACGTCGTACAGCGCCGTGGTGATCTGCCCCAGCGAGCAGTACTTCACCGCCTCCACCAGCACCGCAAAAACGTTGCCGTTTTCGATGACGGTTTGCTGCAGCCTGGCCAGCCACTGCGGAGCCTGATCGGCGTTGCGGGTCTGGAAGTCGGAGAGGCGGGTGAGCTGACCCTGCTTTTCGTCCTCGCTGGAACGGGCCAGTTCGATGTCCTGCTGAGCCATGCCCTTCGGGTTGAGGAAGGTATTCACGCCAATGATCGGGTAGGAGCCGTCGTGCTTCTTGTGCTCGTAGTAGAGCGACTCTTCCTGGATCTTGCCGCGCTGGAAGCCGGTTTCCATCGCGCCGAGCACGCCGCCGCGGGAGCTGATGGCTTCGAACTCCTTGAGCACCGCTTCTTCGACGAGGTCGGTGAGTTCGTCGATGATGAAGGCGCCCTGGTTGGGGTTTTCGTTGCGGGCCAGGCCCCATTCGCGGTTGATGATCAGCTGGATCGCCATGGCGCGGCGCACGGATTCCTCGGTCGGCGTGGTGATCGCTTCGTCGTAGGCGTTGGTGTGCAGCGAGTTGCAGTTGTCGTAAATGGCGATCAGCGCTTGCAGCGTGGTGCGGATGTCGTTGAAGTCCATTTCCTGGGCGTGCAGCGAACGGCCGGAGGTCTGGATGTGGTACTTCAGCTTCTGGCTGCGCTCGTTGGCGCCGTACTTGTCCTTCATGGCCACGGCCCAGATGCGGCGGGCGACACGGCCGATCACGGAGTATTCCGGGTCCATGCCGTTGCTGAAGAAGAAGGACAGGTTGGGCGCGAAATCATCAATGTGCATGCCGCGGGCCAGGTAGCTTTCCACGTAGGTGAAACCGTTGGACAGCGTAAAGGCGAGCTGGCTGATCGGGTTGGCGCCAGCTTCGGCGATGTGGTAGCCCGAGATCGACACCGAGTAGAAGTTCTGCACCTGGTTGTGCACAAAGAACTCCTGGATGTCGCCCATCATCTTGAGGGCGAATTCGGTGCTGAAGATGCAGGTGTTCTGGCCCTGGTCTTCCTTGAGGATATCGGCCTGCACCGTGCCACGCACGTTGGCGAGCACCCAAGCGCGAATCTTCTGGACTTCGTCATCGGTGGCCTCGCGGCCGTTCTGAACCTTGAACTTGGCGAGCTGCTGCTCGAGCGCGGTGTTGAAGAACATCGCCAGGATGATCGGCGCCGGGCCGTTGATGGTCATCGACACGGAGGTGGTCGGGTTGACCAGCTCGAAGCCGTCGTAGAGCACCTTCATGTCATCGAGGGTGGCGATGGACACGCCGGAGTTGCCGATCTTGCCGTAGATGTCCGGACGCGGATCGGGGTCGCAGCCGTAGAGCGTGACCGAGTCGAAGGCCGTGGAGAGGCGGTGCGCGGGCATGCCTTCCGAAACCTTCTTGAAGCGGCGATTGGTGCGGAAGGCATCGCCTTCGCCGGCGAACATCCGGGTGGGGTCTTCACCTTCGCGCTTGAAGGCGAACACGCCGGCGGTGTAGGGGAAGGAGCCGGGGACGTTTTCCTTCATCAGGAAGCGCAGGGTTTCGCCGTCGTCCTCGAAGCGCGGCAGGGCCACCTTGCGGATCTTGCTGCCCGAGAGCGATTCGGAGGTGAGGACGGTGCGGATTTCCTTGTCGCGGATCTTCACGACGTATTCATCGGCCGCGTAGAGCTCGACGGTCTTCGGCCACATGTCGAGCAGCTTCCTGGAAGAGCCGGTCAGTTCGCCGTCCTTCCATTCGATCAGCTCGTCAAAGGAGCCGGCGTCTTTCTTGCAGCCTTCAAACAGCCCCTTGGAAATGCGCAGGGCCTGGCGTTCGCGGGCCACGCGGGCCTGAACGGCAGTGTGCTTGTGGTAGCCGCGCACCGCGTCGGCGATTTCGGCAAGGTAGCGGACGCGTTCGGCGGGCACGATGGCACGGCCGCGGCTCGAAGCCTTGACGCCCACGATAGGCAGCCTGGCCTTGGCGAGCTTGAGGCCCTTGGCGACCAGCGCCGGGGCGAGGGCCTGGAACAGCGCGGTCACGCCGTCGTCGTTGAAGCGGGCGGCCATGGTGCCGAACACCGGCATTTCGTCGGTGTTGGTATTGAACAGCTCGCGGTTGCGCTGGTATTGCTTGCGCACATCGCGCAGCGCGTCTTCGGCGCCCTTGCGGTCGAACTTGTTGATCGCCACGAAATCGGCGAAATCGAGCATGTCGATCTTCTCGAGCTGGCTGGCGGCGCCGAACTCCGGGGTCATCACGTAAAGCGAGACATCGACGAAAGGCACGATGGCGGCGTCGCCCTGGCCGATGCCGGAGGTCTCGACGATCACCATGTCGAAACCGGCCAGGCGGGTGGCGGCGATGACTTCGGGCAGCGCCACGGAGACTTCCTTGCCGGTGTCGCGGGTGGCCAGCGAGCGCATGAAGATGTTCGGGTGCTCGATGGCATTCATGCGGATTCGGTCGCCCAGCAGCGCGCCGCCGGTGCGTTTGCGCGACGGGTCGATGGAGATGATCGCCAGCTTGACCTTGTCTTCCTGGTCGAGGCGGAAGCGCCGCACCAGTTCGTCGGTGAGGCTGGACTTGCCTGCGCCGCCGGTACCGGTGATGCCGAGGGCCGGCACCTTGAGGCTCTTGGCGGCTTCGATCAGCGCGGCCTTGACTTCGTCGCCATAGACACCGTTTTCAAGGCCGGTGATGACGCGGGCCAGCGCACGGCGGTCGCCCGATTTGAGCGCGGCGATGATGGTGTCGGCGCCCTTGGGCACGGCACCGGAAAGATCCTGGTCGCAACGCTCGACGAGGTCGTTGATCATGCCCTGCAGGCCCAGCACCGCGCCGTCTTCGGGCGAATAGATGCGGGTGACGCCGTATTCCTGGAGTTCCTTGATCTCGGCCGGCACGATCACGCCGCCGCCGCCGCCGAAGACCTTGATGTTCTCGCCGCCGTTTTCGCGCAGCAGGTCGATCATGTATTTGAAGAACTCTACGTGACCGCCCTGGTAGGACGTGATCGCAATGCCCTGCACGTCTTCCTGCAGCGCGGCATTGACGATCTCGCCTACCGAACGGTTGTGCCCGAGGTGGATCACCTCGGAGCCGGTGGATTGAAGAATCCGCCGCATGATGTTGATCGACGCATCGTGGCCATCGAAAAGCGCCGCAGCAGTAACGAAACGCACCTTGTTCTTGGGCTTGTAAGCGACGAGTTTCTTGGCAACGCTCAGGTCGGTCATGGTTGTCTCCCCCACATCATGTTTATCGGTCCGCACATATTAGGAGCCTGCTCACGCCTTTGCCATTGCCGTTTGCGACGGGATTCGTGCAAAATCCGCCAAGCTGCATTTACTCCCTTCAGCACGGCTAACCGGAACGGAGAATGTCCCTTGCCCGCCAGCCACAACCGCAAACTTACAAGCGTTTCAATGGGTTTCGTCAGCGGCATGCTGTCGGGCATGCTGCATCGCAACAAAAATCCTGTCCACCTGCTTGCCGGCCTCGACATCAATCTTGCAGACACGGCCAGCCGGGTTCCGGTGAATCGTTACGCCACGCTCTACAACCGCATCATCGCCGATCTGGACGACGAAGCTTTCGGGCTGTTCGACACCCGGATGCGGCCGGGGAGCTTCGAATTCCTGTGCCGCGGCATGCTCGGCGCCCCCAGCCTGGCCGACAGCCTCGACCGGGCGCGACGCTTCCTGTCGATCGTGCTGCCCGACCTCGCAGTCAGCATCGAGCGCAGTGTCGACCGGGCCGAGCTGCGGATCACCGAGGCCGCGCCGCTCATGGCCGGCCCCGACGACCCGGCCCGCGTGTTCGCCTTCGAATGGCTGCTGCGCCTCATCCACAGCCTGTCATGCTGGCTGGTCGGGCGCGGGCTGGCGCTGGATTCAGTGGATTTTCCGTTCAGCCGCCCGGCCCATGCCGATGACTACACGCTGGTGTACACCGAGCGATCCAGCTTCGTCGGCGGCAGCCGGCTCACCGCCCGTTTCAACGCCACCCTGCTCGACCTGCCGATCCGCCGCGATGAAGCGGCGCTGGCGAGCTTTCTCGAGGGCGCGCCGGGGCGCATCAGCATGCTTTACCGGCGCGACCGCGCCACCGTGCTGCGCGTGCGCGACCTGATCCGCGACGCCCTGCCGGCCAGCCTGTCGCAGGACGAAGTGGCCAAGCGCCTGCACATGTCGCCACGCACCCTGCACCGCCGGCTCGACGAGGAAGGCGCCAGTTTTCGCAGCATCAAGGAAGCCCTGCGCCGCGACATCGCACTGGCCCGCCTCACCAAAACCCGCCAGCCCATCGCCCGCGTGGCCGCCGACCTGGGCTATGCCGACACCTCGGCCTTCTACCGCGCCTTCACCAGCTGGACCGGCCTGTCGCCGGAGCGCTATCGCAAGCAACTCGCGAACAGTGCCCCGCTCACCGCCGGCGACGACACCTAAAATACCCAGCCAGACTTCCGAACCCCGCCCATGCCGCTCACGCACGTACCCCTGACCGAAGACCTCATCCGCGAGGCGGACGGGCTATTCCTTGGCCTTTTGCGCAACGCGCTGATCGGCGTCTACATCATCCAGAACGGGCTCTTCCGTTATGTGAACCCGCGTTTTGCCGAAATGTTCGGCTACGCCCAGAAAGACATCTGCGGCCGCTTCGGCCCCGCCGATCTGATCGAGCCCCAGGACCTGGACAAGGTGCAGGAAGCCATCGACAAGCGCATCGACGGAAGCGCCGAAACGGCGCACTACACCTTCCACGGCTCCCATCGCGAGGGGCGGGCGCTGGAGCTGGAAGTCTTCGGAACCCGCACCGAGTTTGCCGGCAAGCCGGCCATCATCGGCATGCTGATCGACATCACCGCCCGGCGTGCCGCCGAACGCACCGCCACCGAGCAGCTCAACTTCACCGCCCAGCTCATCGAGGCCATCCCCAGCCCGCTGTTCTTCAAGGACGAACAGGGCCGCTACGTCGGCTGCAACAAGGCCTTCGAAGCCTTCCTCGGAAGCCCCCGCGACACGATCATCGGGCGCACGGTATTCGAGCTGTCGCCACCTGATCTGGCCCAGCGCTACCACGCCGCCGACCAGGCCCTGCTCGACAACCCGGGCGTGCAAACCTACGAAGCCTCGGTCGAGTCGGCCGGTGGCCAGCGCCGCGACGTGATCTACAACAAGGCCACGTATCTCAAAGCCGACGGCCAACTCGGCGGACTGGTCGGCGTGATCACCGACATCACCCAGCGGAAACAGACCGAAGCCCTGATCTGGATGCAGGCCAACTACGACGCGCTCACCGGCCTGCCCAACCGCCGCCTGCTCAACGACCGGCTGGCCGAACTCGTCAAGCGCACCCACCGCTCCCACGACTGCGTCGCGGTGATGTTCATCGACCTGGACCGTTTCAAGGAAGTGAACGACACCCTCGGCCACGAAGCCGGCGACCGCCTGCTGGTCGAAGCCGCCCGGCGCATCGTTGCCTGCCTGCGCGAATCGGACACCGTGGCCCGCCAGGGCGGCGACGAATTCACCGTGCTGCTGCCCGGCATGGCCGAGCGGGCGCCCATTGAGCGGATTGCCGAAGACATCATCCAGTCCCTCTGCCAGCCCTTCCAGCTCGGCAACGACGTGGCCTATGTCTCGGCCAGCATCGGCATCACCCTGTGCCCGGCCGACGCGACAACCCCCGCCGACATCCTGAAAAACGCCGACCAGGCCATGTACCACGCCAAGGAAGCCGGCCGGAACCGCTTCAGCTATTTCTCGCCGTCCATGCAGGCCAACGCCCTGGAGCATCTCCAGCTCGGCAAGGATCTGCGCCTCGCCCTCGGCGCGGGTCAGCTCTCGCTGCACTACCAGCCCATCGTCAACCTCGCCAGCGGCCGCCCCGACAAGGCCGAAGCCCTGCTGCGCTGGACGCACCCGGAGCGCGGCCCGATCCCGCCCGAGGTCTTCATCCCGGTGGCCGAGGAGCTCGGCCTCATCGACACCATCGGCAGCTGGGTTTTCCAGCACGCGGCCGCGACCGCCCGGCGCTGGCAGCAAAGCCTGCCGCCCGAGCTCCGGGAAACCCACCCGATCCAGATCACCATCAACACCTCGCCCCGGCAATTCGCCAAGGGCAAGTCCCTCGAAGTCCTTCTCGAGAGCCTCGAAGCCCTTGAACTGCCGGGCCGCTGCATCGCCATCGAAATCACCGAACGCCTGCTCCTCGACGAACAGCCGGCCGTCACCGCCCAGCTGGCCCGCCTGCGCGCCGCCGGCATCCAGCTCTCCATCGACGACTTCGGCACCGGCTACTCGGCCATGGCCTACCTCACGCGCATGGACATCGACACCCTGAAGATCGACCGCTCTTTCATCCACAAGCTCGTCACCCACCCCGGCGACCTGGCCATCACCGAAGCGATCATCGTCATGGCCCACAAACTCGGCCTGACCGTGGTCGGCGAAGGCATCGAAACCGAAGCCCAGCGCGAGCTCCTGGCCGCCGCCGGCTGCAACTACGGCCAGGGCTTCCTGTTTTCCAGGCCGATCCCCGAAGACGATTTCTTCGACTTTCTCGCCAGCCAGGGCGCCCACGCAAGCCCATGACGCCCCGCATCGCCCCGCGTCCCTCTGCCGGCAAACCCGGCTCGCCCGAAGAGCTGCGCCGCTACGACCTGCTGCTGGCCGGCTTCGACCTCCTCGACCAGGCCATTGCGGTGTTCGACGCCGCGCCCAAGCTCGTCGCCTGGAACACCACCTTGCTGCGCCTGCTCGACTTTCCCGAATCCATGGTCCGGGTCGGCACCCCCTTCGAGGAGTTCGTGCGCTTCAACGTGCGGCGCGGCGAATACGGCGCCGCCGGCCTCAGCGACGCCGAAGTCGAGCGCCGGGTCGCCGAGCGCATGGCCGCAGTCCGCGCCTTCCTGCCCCACCAAGCCGAACGCACCCGCCCCAACGGCCAGGTGCTGTCCATCCGCGGCGTACCGATTCCCAACCTGGGCTTCGTCACGCTATGGACCGACATCACCGAGCAGCGCCGTTACGAGCATCTCATCGAAAGCCAGAACGCCGAACTCGAAACCCGCGTGCGCGCCCGCACCGCGGAACTCGAAGCCGCCACCAGCCGCATCGACAAGGTGGCCGCCCAGCTCGCCCGCAGCGAAGAGCGTCTGCGTCTGATCATGGACGCCATCCCGGCCATGATTGCCTACGTCGACGCCAGCGAGCGCTACCACTTCGCCAACAAGGGCTACGCCGACTGGTTCGGCATCGACAAGAACACCATCGCCGGCAAGAGCATCACCGAAGTGTTCGGCATCGACGCCTACACCCAGATCCGGCCCTACCTCGACCAGGCTTACACCGGCGAGCGGGTCAGTTACGAATACAGCCGCATCAATGCCGCCGGCCGCCAGGTGCACGCCCGCAGCGTGGTGGTGCCCGAAGCCTCCGAAGCCGGCGGCGTGCAGGGTTTTTTCGTGCTGTCCATCGACATCACCGAACAAAAGGCCAGCCAGGCGGTGCTGATCCAGGCCCAGAAAATGGAAGCCGTCGGCCAGCTCACCGGCGGCCTCGCCCACGACTTCAACAACCTGCTCACCATCATCACCGGCAACCTCGCCGCGCTGAAGGGCAAGCTGCCCGCCCACCCGGACTTCGAGAATCACCTCGAACCGGCCCTCGCCGCCGCCCGCCGGGGCGCCGAACTGATCCGCCGCCTGCTCACTTTTTCCCGCCAGCAATCCCTCGACGCCTGTCCGGTCGAAGTCGGCGCCCTCGTGCGCGGCATGAACCAGCTCCTGTCCCGCTCGCTCACCGAACGCATCGCCATCCGTCTCGCACTGCCCGCCGACAAGCTTTACGCCCTCGTCGACCCCCACCAGCTCGAAAGCGCCCTGCTCAACCTCGCCATCAACGCCCGCGACGCCATGCCCGAAGGCGGCAAGCTGACCATCTCCGTGGCCCACCGCCCCGTTTCCAGAAGCCTCGCGCTGCTGGTCGAAGTGCCAGCCGGCGACTACGTGCAGTTCGACGTCACCGACAACGGCGCCGGCATCGCGCCGGAGGTCCTGCCGCGCGTGTTCGAACCCTTCTTCACCACCAAGGCCTTCGGTGCCGGCAGTGGCCTCGGGCTGGCCATGGTGTACGGCTTCATCCGCCAGTCCGGCGGCAACATCCGCATCCTCAGCACCCCCGGCACGGGCACCAGCGTGCGCTTCATCGTGCCCATGACGGCCCCGCCCGCGCCCGCCGCAAGCCCGACCCGCCAGCACACCACCGCCAAGACCAACACGAACCGGCTGGTGCTGCTGGTCGAGGACGAACCCGAAGTGCGCAAGGTCATCCGCCAGCAACTCACCGAACTCGGCTATCCGGTGCTCGAAGCCGCCAACGGCCTCGAAGCCGCCGCCATGCTCGAAGCGGTCGAGGACATCGCGCTGCTCGTCTCCGACACGGTGATGCCGGGCATGGGCGGACGCGAACTGGCCACCCTGGCGCGCCGGCTGCACCCTCAACTGCCCATCCTGCTCATCACCGGCTACGCCACCGCCGATGCACCCGCCGCGGCACCGGACATCCCGACCCTGCGCAAGCCCTTCGAGCGCGCGGCCCTGGCCAGCGCCATCGCCACCCTCGACCACCCGGAGTCCCCCGCACCATGACCTCCGCCGACAAGGACAGCCCCCTCATCTTCGTCGTCGAAGACGAAGCCGACATCGCCCGCCTGATCGTCGGCACCCTCGCCGAATACGGCTTTCGCTGCGAAACCTTCGGCACCGGCCGGGCGCTGCTGGCCCGCGCCAAGCGGATGCAACCCGAACTGGCCATCCTCGACCTCGGCCTGCCCGACATGGACGGCCTGCAGGTGCTGCGCGAACTCCAGGAACAACACCCCTGCGCCGCGCTGATCCTCACCGGCCGCGACGGCCTCACCGACCGCGTGCTGGGCCTCGAACTGGGCGCCGACGACTACCTCGTCAAACCCTTCGAACCCCGCGAACTCGTCGCCCGCGTGCGCTCCATCCTGCGCCGCTACCAGAAGGCCGCCACCCCCGAGCCCGGCGGCCACAGCGCGGTGCGCTTCGCCGGCTGGCACTTCGACATCGGCCGCCTCAACCTTGTCGCCGACGACGGCCGCGAAGTCTCCCTCTCCGCCGCCGAAGCCGCCCTGCTGCAAACCCTGCTCAAGCGCCCCAACAAGATCCTGACCCGCGAACAGCTCATCGGCGAACGCGAACTCGACCCCTTCGACCGCAGCATCGACGTGCGCATCTCGCGCCTGCGCCGCAAGCTCGAAGACGACCCGCAGGATCCAAAAATCATCAAGACCGTTTATGGCGCCGGCTACCTGCTGTGCGCGGCAGTGGTGTGGGAATGACACCCACGTGCAGAGGGGCCAGGAGCGCCGACAAGCCCCGCCGCTTCCCGTAAAATCCCGGCTTCTTACTAGGGAGAAAAAATCATGACCAGACCATTCAAAGTCCTCGGCGTCCAGCAGATCGCCATCGGCGGCCCGTCCAAGGATCGCCTGCGCACCCTGTGGGTCGACATGTTCGGCCTCGAAGTCACCGGCAACTTCAAGTCCGAGCGCGAAAACGTGGACGAGGACATCACCGCCATGGGCAAGGGCCCGTTCAAGGTCGAAGTGGACCTGATGCAGCCCCTCGACCCCGAAAAGAAGCCGGCCGTGCACACCACCCCGCTCAACCACGTCGGCCTGTGGATCGACGATCTGCCGAAAGCCGTCGAATGGCTCGGCGCCAACGGCGTGCGCTTTGCGCCGGGCGGCATCCGCAAGGGCGCAGCCGGCTTCGACATCACCTTCCTCCACCCCAAGGGCAACGAAGAGTTCCCCATCGGCGGTGAAGGCGTGCTGATCGAGCTGGTCCAGGCCCCGCCCGAAGTCATCGACGCGTTCGCCAGGCTGGCCGGCTAAAACCGCGCTCCAAAAACCGGGGCGCACACACAGGGCCAGACACCTTTCCCGGCCCCGCCCCGGCGCAGAAAAACGAATACCATCCAGGCAATGCCGTTTTTCTGCACACCATGAACATCCCGGGCCACCCCACGGCGCAGCACACCCTCCGGCTCCTGCTGCTTTGCCTCGGCATGCTGCTCAGCGTGGCCAGCGGCGGCGCCCTCGCTGCCCCCAAACCGCCCAACGCGCTCGACGACCCGGTCAGTCGCTTTCGCGACAGCCTCGACCGCGACGAAATCGCCTGGCTGGCCGCACACCCTGAAATCCGTGTCGGCAACGGCCCCGACTTCCAACCCTTCTACGCCTGGAAAGGCTCCCAGTACACCGGCCCCAGCGCCGACTACCTCGATCTCATCAGCCGGCGCACCGGCCTGCACTTCCGGCTCCAACGCTTCGCGGACTTTCCGGCCGTCCTGGACGCACTCCACCGGGGCGAGATCGACCTCATCCCGACCCTCACGCCCACCGAGGCGCGACGCAAGAAGTTTCTGTTCACGGCGGCTACCTGCACTCACCGGCCGTCGTCGTCACCCGCAGCGACGCCAGCGGCCTCGCCCTGCCGGCCAGTTTTGAAGGCGTAAGGGTGGCCATCGAGAAAGGCCACGCCTCGCGCGACGTGCTCCAGCGCAGCAAGCCGACGGCGATTTTCGTAGAATTTGCCGACACCGCGGCCGCCCTGCGCGCCGTCTCCACCGGCGAGACCGACGCCTACGTCGGCATGCTCGCCGTAGCCCACTACTACATCGAACAGCTCGCGCTGGCCAACCTGCAGGTACGCCGCCGCTTCCACGCCGACCTCTCGGCCATGGCGCTCGCCGTCAGCCAGACCCAGCCGCAACTCCACAGCATCCTGCGCAAGGCCATGCAGTTCGTCAGCGACGACGAGGGCAACGCCCTGATGCGCCGCTACCGACCCACCACCACCGGCATCCCCGGCGAAGCCTTCAGCCTGACCCGCGCCGAGCAAGCCTGGCTGCGCAGCCACGGCCCGGTGCGCATGGGCTACGACCAGGCCTTCTACCCGCTCAGCTACACCAACCCCAAGCACCAGGCCGAAGGCTATTCGATCGAACTGTTCCGCCTCCTGCGCGACAAGGCCGGACTGACCGTGGACGAAACCGCCGGCCCCTGGTCGACGGTCCTGACCAAGGCCATCAGCAACGATCTCGACGTGCTGGTGGCAACCGCCAGCACCGCCCAACGCCGTGAGCAGCTGCTCTTCGTCGGCCCCTACCTATCCACCCCCACCGTCATCGTCACCCGCAGCAACTTCCAGCAGGTGTGGGATCTGAGCGGCTTCGCGGAGCGCAAGCTGGCCCTCCTCAAAGGCCATTTCCTGATCAACCGCATCCGCAGCACCTACCCGAACATCCAGCTCATCGAGGTGCCCGCCCAGGAAGACGCCCTGAGCCTGGTCGCCGCGGGCTCGGCCGACGTGGCGATCGGCAACCTGCACGCCGTCAATCGCCTGATCCAGTCGCGCTTTCTCGGTGCGCTCTACATTGCCGGCCATGTGCCCGACGGCGACAGCGAACTCTACCTGGGGGTCAGCAACAAGGCGCCGGAGCTGGCCGCCATCCTTCACCGGGCACTCGACTCGCTGACCCCGGAAGAAATCAACGCCGCCAAGAACCGCTGGCTGGACACCGTCTACACCCCCGCCCAGCCGCGCAGCAGCCTCCTCACGCAGGCCGGCCCGCCCCTGGCCTCCGCGCTGCTGGTCATGCTGGCCGGCGGCGCCTATGGATTCATCCGCCTGCGCCGGGAACGCCGTGCCCGCCAGACCGCCGAAACCAGGCTCGCGGCCTGGCGCCAGGCCCTCCTCGATTCGGCACATCAGCTCAAACCCGTCCTGCAGCGCCTGGACGAAAACGCCAGCCGTTTGCAGCACAGCCTTGCCGCCGACGACGCGAGCACCGCCACCGAAACCCTCGAACACATCCGGCAAGACCGGCGCGACATCGAAACCCTCGTTGACGCGCTCCTGGCCCCGGAGCACACGACGGGCTGACGCCCGTCGCCCGGGCAGCCTACAAGCCCTTCGCCTGGAAGGTGTTGCACGCCGCCAACTGGCCGGATTCCATGCCGCGCCGGAACCAGCGCGTGCGCTGGTCGGCCGATCCGTGGGTAAAGCTGTCCGGCACCGCATACCCCTGGGCCTGCTTCTGCAGCGTGTCGTCGCCAATGGCGGTGGCTGCGCGGAGCGCCTCCTCCACGTCACCGGCCTCGAGAATTCCGCGGGCCGCGTCGGCGTTCTTGGCCCACACGCCCGCCAGGCAATCGGCCTGCAGCTCCAGCCGCACCGACAGGTTGTTGGCCTCGCGCTCGCCGGCACGCTGCCGCGCAGCCTGCACCTTGTCGGAAATACCGAGCAGGTTCTGCACGTGATGACCCACCTCGTGGGCAATCACGTAGGCCTGCGCGAAATCGCCCGGCGCCTTGAAGCGCGTCTTGAGCTCCTGGTAGAAGGCCAGGTCGATGTACACCTTCTGGTCGCCCGGACAGTAGAACGGCCCCATCGCCGCCTGCCCCACACCGCAGGCCGTGCGCGTGGCCCCGGTAAACAACACCAGCGTCGGCTCCACGTACTGCTTGCCGTTCTGGCGGAAGATCTGCTGCCAGGTATCCTCGGTTTCGCCCAGCACATGGCGGATGAACTTCGACTCCGCATCGTTGGCCGGGGGGGCCGCCTGGCGGGCGCTGGCGCGCGGCGCCGGCGACTCGACCGCCTGGTTCAGCACCACGCTCGGGTCGACCCCGAAATACATGGCCACCAGCGCCAGCACGATGGTGCCGATACCGATGCCCTTGCCGCCGATGGGCAGCCCGCCGCCGCCCCCGCCGCCGCGCCGGTCCTCGACGTTGCTGCTCTCCCGGCTGTTATCGAAACGCATGAAATATCCTTTTTGGTGCGGGCTCGAGAGTCAGGAACAAGAAGCCGGGGCACTTGCCCGGCAAATGCTGGCCGGACACCCCGCGCGCGCCAGCCAGCATTCAAGATTACCAGAACGCCTCCCAGCCCCCTCGCCCTCCCTTTTTGCGCTGCAACATTTTCCTTGTGCCAATTTAACAATGCGGATATAGTCGCGGGTCCGGTGCAAAGCGGTTACGCACCGAGTCACATCGTCCCTAGCCTTCCATATCTCCCGTATTCGACGTGAGGTTGCCCTGATCGGTTAGTGCCGATATGCCAGTTCAGGCAGCCTTACTGCCGCTCGCATCTCTGCGCAGCGGCGCGTTGCCGTTTTTTCTTCGCGGGCACCGCATCCGCAATACAAGATAAGGAAGCGAACATGGATTTCGCCAGCCTCGGTCTGTCCGAGAACATCGTCAAAGCCGTCACTGATGCCGGCTACACCATCCCCACCGCCGTTCAGCAAGCCGCCATTCCGGCCGCGCTCGCCGGCAAGGATCTGATCGTTTCAAGCCAGACCGGCTCCGGCAAGACCGCAGCCTTCATGCTGCCGTCCCTCGAGCGCCTGATCGCCGAACCGACCCTCAAGGCCCGCGGCCCCCGCGTGCTGGTTCTCACCCCGACCCGCGAACTGGCTGTCCAGGTTACCGACGCCTGCAAGGGCTACGGCAAGAACCTGCGTTACGCCAAGGCGGTCAGCGTTGTCGGCGGCATGCCTTACCCGGTTCAGAACAAGCTCCTGGCCAGCCCCTACGAAATCCTGGTTGCCACCCCCGGCCGCCTGATGGACCAGATGAACAGCGGCCGCATCGACTTCGGCCGTCTCGAAATCCTGATCCTCGACGAAGCCGACCGCATGCTCGACATGGGTTTCGTGGATGACATCGAGGCCATCGTCGCCAAGCTGCCCGCCAATCGCCAGACCCTGTTCTTCTCGGCCACCCTCGACGGCCAGGTCGCCCGCATGATGCAACGCATGCTGAAAGACCCGGAGCGCATCGAGATCAACTCGGCCGAAAGCCGCCACGAGAACATCGAACAACGCCTGATGGTTGCCGACGACATCGGCCACAAGAACCGTCTGCTCGACGGCATCCTGCGCGACGTGGGTGTCGAACAGGCCATCGTCTTCACCGCCACCAAGCGCGATGCCGACGCCCTGACCCTCAACCTCGAATCGCAAGGCCACTCGGTTGCCGCCCTTCACGGCGACATGAACCAGCGCATGCGTACCCGCACCCTCGACCAGTTGCGTCGTGGCCACCTGCGCGTGCTGATCGCCACCGACGTTGCCGCCCGCGGCATCGACGTGCGCACCATCAGCCACGTGATCAACTACGACCTGCCCAAGGTTGCTGCCGACTACGTGCACCGCATCGGCCGCACCGGCCGCGGCGGCTCCAGCGGCATCGCCATCAGCCTGGCCGAGCGCCGTGACGTGCGCCTGCTGCGCGCCATCGAACGCTACACCAGCCAGCCGCTGGCCGTGCATACCCTGGCCGGCCTTGAGCCGCGCAGCACCATGCCGGCCGACGACCGTCGCCCCGGTGGCGGTGGCGGCGCCCGCCGTGATGGCGGCCGCAGCTACGGCAACGGCCCGCGTTTCGGCGACAACAAGCGTCCGTCCGGCGGCTTCGGCTCCGGCCGTTTCGACCGCGAACCGCGCCGCGACGGCGAAGGCCGCCCGGCCAGCCCCTGGGCCGGCAACAGCGACAGCCGTCGCGATGCCACTTCGGCCCCGCGTCACCCGGAACACCGCACCGAGTTCCCCCACGTGGCCAAGCGCAGCTCCACCCACCACAACGCCGGCGGCGGCTTTGGCGGTGGTCGCAGCGAAGGCAGCGGCGCCGGCAAGCCCCGCGCAGGTCGCACCTTCAATCGCGACCGCTAAGCGGCACTGAAAACCCGGACTTCACCGTCCGGTGTTTTTCCGAAGGGCGTCCCGAGGGGGCGCCCTTTTTCATGCACTGCCCGCAACGCATCGCCAGGAAAGCGGGCCAAAGACCCCTCACTTTCGCCGGTCAATCGCCGGCCTGCCGCCTATCATGGAAAATGAGCATGACGATGGCAGGGTTTTCTCGCCTTGCCCACCCCATATCCAAGGAGGAAAAACCATGAAAATCACCAGTCCCGTTGTTGGCGAAGTGGACGTTTCGGCAGACAGGGTTCTCAGCTTTCCGACCGGCCTGCCGGGTTTTGAAAACTGCCGGCAGTTCACGCTGCTGCACGCCGCCGAAAGCGAAGCGCCCCGGCTTTTCATCCTGCAATGCCTGGACGACCCGGAAGTCGTGTTCAGCGTCACCACGCCGGACATCCTCGGCCTCAACTATGAGTTCACCCTCACCGACGCCGAAACGGCCAGCCTCGAACTGACCAACCCCGACGACGTGAGCGTGCTGCTGATCGTGCGCGCCAGCGTCGACGACACCCCGGTGCACGCCAACCTGATGGCTCCGCTGGTGCTCAACACCGCCACCCGCCTCGGCCTGCAGAAGGTCATCGGCCGGGTCGACACCAGCGTCACGCTGAAAGCCGTCGCCTGACGCGGCCGGGGCGGCGGGGGGCCGGGCGCGCGCCGGGCGCCGGGGGGCGCCGCCGGGCGGGGGGCCCCCGCCCCCCGCCGGGGCGGGGCGGCGCCGCCGGGGGGGCCCGGCGGCGCCCGCCGCGGGGCGCCGGCCCCCAGCGTTTCCGTCCGGTCATCGCCGGGGGGCGACGCCTGAGCGCTGTCAGTACAGCAGAAACGCCCTCCGCGTCTCTTCCCAGGCACGCTCGTCGGCCGACGCCAGCGCGTCCAGGTCGCCCGGGCGGGATTCCTTGTCGTCCACCCACTCGCGCAGAATTTCCGAGCCGTTGATCAGATCGATGGCGAGGCGGTCGTGCTCGTATTCGTAGGCAAAATCACGCCACAGCGGGTAATCGCGCTGCAGGCGGCGGATTGCCTTGAAGGCCAGCGCCTGCACGCGCCACGGGCGGAAGCGGGCATGGTCGTAGTGGGTCGGGTCTTCCACGTGGATCTGCACCCCGCTGCACAACGTGCCGGCGTGCTTGTGAAAGGTGGGCTCGAACCAGCACTCGCGCAGCCGGCAACCGGCCAGCCACTTGGGCGCGAAGACTTTCATGTGGGCGATCACCTGCCGGGCATCGATGTCCGGCGCGCCGAACAGCTCCAGCGGCCGCGTCGTGCCGCGCCCTTCCGACAGGGTCGTCCCTTCCAGCATCACCGTGCCGGCGTAGGCGCGGGCCATCGACAGGTTGGGCGCGTTGGGGCTCGGGTTGATCCAGCTGCGCTCGCCGAGCGGCCAGCCGTAGCCGGGCGCGGCGTCCGGCGCCCAGCCTTCCATCGTGATCACTTCGCATTCCACATCGAGCTTGAGGGTGGCGATGAACCAGCGCGCCAGCTCGCCCATCGTCAGGCCGTGGCGCATCGGCAGCGGGCCGGCGCCCACGAAGCTCTCCCAGCCCGGCTGCAGCAGCGTGCCCTCCACGGGCCGGCCGGCGGGGTTGGGGCGGTCGAGCACCCACACGGCCTTCTTGTGTTTGGCGGCCGCCTCGAGCACGTAGCGCAGCGTGGTGATGAAGGTGTAGATGCGGCAGCCGAGATCCTGCAGATCGACGAGCAACACGTCGAAGCGGTCCATCATCGTCGCCGTCGGGCGGCGCACTTCGCCGTACAGGCTGAACACCGGAATGCCGTGCAGCGGGTCGAAGTAGTCCGGCGACTCGACCATGTTGTCCTGCTTGTCGCCGCGCAGGCCGTGCTGGGGCCCGAAGGCGGCGGTGACGTGGAGGTCCTTGAGCGCCATCAGCGCATCGAGGGAATGGGTCAGGTCGCGGGTGACGGAGGCCGGATGGGCCAGGAGGGCGACGCGCTTGCCGGCCAGCGGGCGGCGCAGGGCAGGGTCGGCAAGCAGGCGGTCTAAGCCGAATTGAATCATGGGGTCGACACTTTCAGGGCAAAGGCGAAGCCATCGCGGTGGTGAAAATCGGGTTGGCCGGCCGGGTGGCGCAAGGCCCAATAGCGGTGGGAGCCGTCTTTATTCTCGACGACGGCCGTCAGGCCAAGGATCAGCTCGCCCGGCGGCAGCAATTGGGCAGGCAGATGCGCGTGCAGTTCCAGCACGCCGTCATCGGCCTGCACGACGATCTGCGGCGCCGGGCCGGCCGGCGAAGCCACGCGCTGACGATACGCGGAAAAATCGAAGCGCATCCACTGGCCGCCGGGCGAAAAGTTGAACTCGCGGTAAGCGTCCGCGCCGGGCACCGCCACGAACAGCTCGAAACAGGTGTGCGCCCACAAGCGCTCGGGCGGCAGCGGTGTGGCCGCGTCGGGGATGCGCAGCGCGGCCAGCGTGCCCGCCAGCCGGTAACGCAGCGCAAGACTGCCATCCGGCGCGCGCGTCAGGCTCACCGCAATGCCCTCTACGACCGCATCCGGTGCGTCCGGGTGGCAGGCAAGGGCGAGCGTGGTTTCAGTTGAAAAGGCAGCGGGCATGAAGATTCGGGTCAAAAACGGTCAAGCACAATCCAGCGGGCCGCAAACCGGCCGTCCGGCAGTTTAGCGGGTCTGGCCGGGCGCGTTAAACTCTTGGCCCCGACCCTCGCATCTGCCGCCTGCTCCAGCCCCGATGACCGCCCCTCCCCGACTGCGCAGCCTGCCCGACCGCCTTCGCCAGATCGCGCTTTTCGAAGCCGGCGGCCTGGTACTGATCACCCCGCCCTACATCTGGCTCACCGGCCAGCCGGGCGGCGAATCCCTCGCGCTGATGGCCGCGCTGGCCTTGCTGGCATCGGTCTGGAACGGCGTTTACAACACCGCCTTCGACTGGTTCGAAGGCCGCCTCACCGGCCGCCCGGCCGACCTTCGCCCGTGGCTGGCGCGCATGCTCCACGCCACCGGCTTCGAGCTGGGCATCCTGCTCATGGGCCTGCCGCTCATCGTGTGGTGGACCGGCATGAGCTGGCGCGCCGCGCTCATCGCCGACATCGGCCTGGCCGTCGCCTACGTGGCCTACGCCTTCGTCTTCAACCTGGCCTACGACAAGGTCTTTCCCATCACCCAGCCCGTCGGCGAATCGCGCTGACATCCATCCCAGGAGCCCCTCCATGCCCACCACCACCCTCATCGTCACCGGCATGCAGTCCGACGACTGTCTGCGCACCGTCATGAACGCCATCCAGGATCTGCCCTGCATCAACCACGCCGACGTGTCGCTGGCCACCGGCGAGGCCACCATCGACCACACCAGCATGGTTTCGGAAGGCGACATCCGCGCCGCCATCGAGGACGCCGGCTTTCCGACCCGATAGAGACTGGCGGCTATAATCCGCCCCTTCGCCTCCACCAGGATTCCGCCGTGTCCGACCGCCTTGCTGTTCTTCCCCAGTATCTGATTCCAAAGCAGGCGCTCACCGTGCTGGCCGGCAAGCTCGCCAGCGCAAAGGCCGGCGGGCTCACCACCGGCGTGATCCGCTGGTTCGTCAAACGCTATGGCGTCAATATGGCCGAAGCCGCCAACCCGGACATCGCCAGCTACCCGAGCTTCAACGAGTTCTTCACCCGGCCGCTCAAAACGGGCGCCCGCCCGCTGGCCGACGCCGACTACATCTGCCCGGTGGATGGCGCCATCAGCCAGTTCGGCCGCATCGAGCGCGACCAGATCTTCCAGGCCAAGGGCCACAGCTACTCCACCCACGCCCTGGTGGGCGGCGACCGCGACCTCGCGCTGCAGTTCCACGACGGCGAATTCGCCACGCTCTACCTCAGCCCGCGCGACTACCACCGCATCCACATGCCCTGCGACGGCCGGCTGACGCGGATGATCTACATCCCCGGCGCGCTGTTCTCGGTCAACCCGACCACCGCCCGCGGCGTACCCGGCCTCTTCGCCCGCAACGAGCGGGTGGTGTGCGTCTTCGAAAACGACGACGGCCCCTTCGTGCTCACCCTGGTCGGCGCCACCATCGTCGGCAGCATGGCCACCGTGTGGCACGGCCAGATCAACCCGCCGCGCCCCGGCAAGGTCAAGGAATGGGACTACACCGCCGGTGAGGTCACGCTCAAGAAGGGCGACGAAATGGGCCGCTTCCTGCTCGGCTCCACGGTCGTCATGCTCTTTCCCAAGAACCGCCTCAAGTTCGCCCCCGACTGGGCGCCCGCCCGGCCGCTGCGCATGGGCGAAGCCATGGGCCGCCGCTGAAAGCCCCACCCGCGCAAAACCCGCCATGCGCCCGCTGCCGCTGATCGTCATCGCCCAGCTCTTCGGCACCTCGCTGTGGTTTTCGGCCAACAGCGCCGGCGCCGACCTGATGCGCGCCTGGGGCCTGCAGGCGGCCGATCTCGGCCAGCTCACCAACGCGGTGCAGCTCGGCTTCATCATCGGCACCCTCACGTTTTCCCTCAGCGGGCTGGCCGACCGGTTTCCGGCCAGCCGCATCTTTGCCGTCTGCGCCCTACTCGGCGCGCTGGCCAACGCCGGCTTTGCGCTGCTGGCCGACGGCATGGGCAGCGCGCTCGCCTTTCGTTTTGCGGTGGGGCTGGCCCTGGCCGGGGTCTACCCGCTGGGCATGAAACTGGTGGTGAGCTGGGTGCCGCAGCAAGCCGGTGCCGCGCTGGCCTGGCTGGTCGGCATGCTCACGCTGGGCACCGCCCTGCCCCACGGCGTGCGCTTTCTCGACACCGGCTGGGGCTGGCAGGCCACGGTGCTGGTGTCCTCCGGGCTGGCCGTGCTGGCGGCCGGACTCATCGCCCGCCTCGGTGACGGCCCGCATCTCGTGCGCAAACCCGGCGCCCACCCGCTGCGCCTCGGGCGCGTGCTGCTGGCCTTCGCCGAACCGCGCTTTCGCGCCTCGGCCCTGGGCTACTTCGGCCACCAGTGGGAGCTGTATGCCTTCTGGACGCTGGTGCCGCTGCTGGTTGGCACGGTGCAATCCGGCCCCACATCCGGGCCGGCCTTCGCGGTGATCGGCATCGGCGCCGTCGGCTGCGTGCTCGGCGGATTCGCCAGCCGCAGATTTGGCAGCGCCCGCGTGGCCGCCGTCGCGCTGGCCATCTCGGCCACCTGCTGCGCCCTCTACCCCTTGCTGAAAGGTGCGCCTGAATGGCTGCTCGGCGCCGCCATGCTGGTGTGGGGCGCCAGCGTGGTGGCCGATTCGCCGCACTTCTCGGCGCTGTCGGCCCGCGCCTGCCCGCCGGAAATCGTCGGCAGTGCGCTGGCCTTTCAAAACGCCATCGGCTTCGCCATCACCATGGTCTCCATCGCCCTCACCACCCGCCTGTGGCCCACGCTCCACGAACAGGTCGCCTGGCTGCTGCTGCCGGGGCCGCTGCTCGGCCTCGTCGCGCTGTGGCCGCTGGTCCGGCGGGCGCCCTGATCAGGGCTTGAGCTTCAGGATCCGCAGCGCCCCCGCCAGCACCATCGCCCCGATGAGGCTGCCGACCAGCCAATCCGGCCACGGGGCGCCGGTCCAGGCCACCAGCGCCCCGGCCACGATCACCCCCAGATTGGCCAGCACGTCGGTGGCCGAAAAAATGTAGCTCGCCTTCATGTGCGCGCCGTCGTCCCGGTGACGGGCCACCAGCAGCAAACAAGCCGCGTTGGCGCACAGCGCCAGCACCGACACCACCATCATCGGCAGCGCCAGCGGCTCGGCCCCGTAAATCATGTGCTGCGCCACCTGCCCGAAAAGCCCCAGCGCCAGCACCAGCTGCAGCACCCCGGCCAGCCGCGCCGCCCGCCCCTGAGCCGCCGCACCGCGCCCCACCGCATACAGCGCTGCGCCATACACCGCCGCATCGGCAAACATGTCGAGGCCGTCGGCCACAAGGCCGGACGATTCCGCCCACCAGCCGGCCAGCGCCTCGACGACAAACATCAGCGCGTTGATCGCCAGCAGCACGCCCAGCGTGCGCCGCTCGCCGGCCGGGTCTGCCGCCGCCGACGCCAGCGGCTCATCCGGCGCGGGGCCGCTTTCCGCCAGCTCCGCGCCCATCCCCAGCGCTTTCAGGCGGCCCAGCACCCCGTCCACCGGCACCGCATGCAGCACCGTCAAGCGCCGCCCGGGCAGATCGAAATCCAGCCGCGCGGCCACATCGCCCAGCGCGGTGCGAATCTGCACCTCCTCGGCCGGGCAATCCATGCCGGGGATGCGAAAAATCGAACGAAAACGCGGCGCGCCCGCCCCAGCCGGCACCCCACCGCCCGGCACGGCCTTTGATCCGGCGCACCCGCAAGCCGACGACGAACACGAATCAACCATGTGACACTCCCTCCGCAAGCGCCAAAGCATGCCACAGCCTTGAGCCGTCGCCCGCCCGGCGCCACAATCGCCCACCGCCCCACAGGCCACCGCCCATGCCCGCCACCATGCCCGCCACCATTCCCATCCGCTACGTCGAACCCGTCTTTCGCCCGCCCAGCGAAGCCCAATCCCTGATCCTGCCCGTTACCGACGGCTGCTCGTGGAACGAATGCACTTTTTGCGAGATGTACACCGCCCCGCAAAAAGCCTTCCGCGCCCGGACTGAAGACGAAGTGCTGGCCAGCATCCGCCACACCGGCGAACGTTACGGCGACCAGATCCGCCGCGTCTTTCTCGCCGACGGCGACGCGCTGGTGCTGCCCACCCGCCGCCTGCTCGCCATCCTGGCCGCGATCCGCGAGCACCTGCCCGCCGTGCGTCGCGTGTCCAGCTACTGCCTGGCCCGCAACCTCAAAAAGAAGACCGTCGCCGAACTCGTCCAGCTGCGCGAAGCCGGCCTCGCCATGGTTTACCTCGGCGCCGAATCCGGCGACGACGCGGTGCTCGCCAAGGTAAACAAGGGCGAAACCTGTGCCAGCACCGTCGACGCCCTCACCAAGCTCGGCGACGCCGGCATCACCCGCTCGGTGATGATCCTCAACGGCCTCGGCGGCCAGGTGCTGAGCGACCAGCACGCCGACCACTCCGCCCGCCTCGCCAACGCCACCCAGCCCGAATACCTGTCCACCCTGGTCGTCAGCTTCCCCCAGGGCGAAGCGCGCTTTCGCGCCGGATTTCCCGAATGGGAGCCGCTGGACCAAACCGGCCTGTTCCACGAAATGGAACGCTTCCTGTCGCAACTGGAACTCAAGCGCACGGTTTTCCGGTCGGACCACGCCAGCAACTGGCTGGTGCTCAAAGGCACCCTCGGCGCCGACAAGGCCCGGCTGCTGGCACAAATCCGCAGCGCCATCGCCGCACCGGAAGCCGCCCACCTGCGGCCAGCGTGGGCGCGGGGGCTGTAGCTCGGGCTTGAAACCTCAATACAACGTAACTACACCCAAGCCATGAGCGATCTGCATTTCGAGTGAGACGAAGCCCGCTTTTTACCCCTGAAAGGCCCGCCATGCGCGACGAATACGACTTCAGCAACGGCCGCAAGAACCCCTACGCCGCCCAACTCAAAAAATCCGTCACGATCCGGCTCGACGAGGATTCCATCGCCTACTTCAAGGCCATGTCCGAAGAAACCGGCATCCCCTACCAGAGTTTGATCAATCTTTACCTGCGTGATTGCGCCAGTAGCGGGCGGAAGCTGGATCCGGCTTGAAGTGACG